>NZ_CP023451.1 GCF_002355275.1 Rhizorhabdus dicambivorans
GTCCAGGGCCTTGTAGGCATCGGGCGAGATGGATTCGTCCTGCATTTCGGCCTCGAGCTCGGCGCGGCGCGCCTCGATCTCGCCAAGGCGGGCGGATTGCTCCTCGGTGAGCGCGGGCGGCTGCAGGATGGCACGGTAGAGGCCGTGGGCGGCGTTGTGGGCGTAGTTGCTGGCGATCGGCCTGATCCAGGCAAGGCCCGTCTCCTCACCGATGCGTCTCGCTTCGGCCTCCATGATGTCGCCGGCGAGACGGTGCGCGATCTCGGGATTGTTCCAGCGGTCGTTGCCGTCGGTGAAGAGGTCGCCATCGACCTTGCCGCCTGCCGCGCGATACCGCTCCTCGCCGACCAGAATCGCGATCGGATCGCTGGCCTTGAGCGTCTCATTGGCGATGACGCGGCGGATGGTGTCGGCCGTTACGTGGCCATTCTGGTAGCTGTTCCAGACCAGAAGCTGCTTGTCGTGGCTTTCGGTCGACGCATAGGCTTTGGCGATGTCGAGCGTGATCTCGCTTTTGCTCAAGGCGTCGAAGATCGGCGCTGCCAGCGAGGCGAGGCGCAGGCGCCCCTCGACGAAGCGACGTGTCACGCCGAAACGCTTTGCGACAGCATCGAGATCGCCGGTCGAGCCGATGAAGTGCTGAAAGGCGCGGCATTCCTCGGCGGGGGTCATCTTGAGCTGATGGAAGTTGGTCGCCGTGGACGTTTCGGACAATTCGGCATCGTCGCCGGTAAGGATCATGACGGGGACATCGAAATCGGCTTCCGAGATCGTACCGCGCTCGGCGAGCAGGCGAAGCGCGCGCCAACGGCGTCCGCCATCGAAGACCTCGAAGGTGCCGCGCGGCTTTTTGGCGGGCGTGACGAGCAGATTCTGAAGGACGCCCTTGGCCTCGATACTGGCGGCCATGGGTTCAATCTGAAGCTGTTCGTCCGGTGCGGTACGGACGTTGATCGGCGAGAGCCGCAGCTTGGCGAGTTTGATGGTCTGGATCACCGGGGTCACTCCTCTTGGCGTCCGGCAATTCCCGGACACCACCCCGTTCCCCCTTCCCTCTTTCCCAAGAGCGGCCTCGGTCGTTTGACCAAGGGCGACCCGCGCTCACCAGGATCGGCGAGAATGCGCCCAAGGATGTCGGCGGCGATGCTCACCGGAAGGAACACCCGTGTCCGGTACTGAATGATCTCGGTGAAGCAGCCCAAGGATTTCAGCCAGGCGAGCTGATCCGACGGCGCCCCGACTATCTCGATGCGATGATTTCGGTTCACCATCGCGCGGCGGATCGTCATGGGGAATGGGCGGGCAACATCAACGCTTCGACCGGAATGGGCCGATTTGATGATGTCCGAGGGCGGCAGGTTCTCGGCGCGATCGATGCCGAGCTTGGTGAAAAGCTGGACAACGTGCTCGTCGAAAACGAGGCGGCCGAGCCAGCTATTTCCCGCTTGTCAGCGATGCGGTTGACCACCAGATGATCGCTGGCCAGCGCCGACCACATCGGCAGAAGCAAGCCGGTCGCGAGGCGGATCGTCTCGGTGTCGACCTTGTTCGCCGCTTCATCGGCTTCGGCCTGCCATTTCGCGCAGAAGGCGTCCCGATCGACTATTTCCAGGCGCTCTCGAAGAGCTCATGCTCGCGGATATATTCCCGCCGGGTCGGCCTCGTCAGCTCGAAGCGCGGGATCGGCGTTCCGTCCTTCTCCTCCATGAGCGCTCGGGCGCGGGTCTGCAGCGCGACCATCCCCGACTTGGCGTTGAGCAGAAATACGGCGGTGCTATCGCTGTCGGCGATACGCAGCACGCGCTCCAAGGTGACAGGGGTCCGCCGCCGCGCGATCTCGATGGTCAGCAAGTGCGACGTCGCCCCGCTGACCGGGTCGGTCCGGAGCAGTGTGTCGTCGATCAAGGTGGCGGAATCGACGAGGATCGTCTCGACACCGACATCGAGCCGGCCAGCCTCCCTCGCCGCCGATACCCGTGTCTCGACCAGGGACAGAAACTCATCGAAGATGCTGTTCTGCAGGCCGATGGGAAGCGCGAGATGCGATTTAGCCATCGCTGGATGGCGGCAGTTCCTCTTTCAGACGCCGTCCTTGCGCAGAGCTCGAGACCGTCCGATCCTCGAATTCCGAATGCGAGATGCTCTTGAGCTTGCCATCGACCAGCAAGTGGAACCACGTCACCAGCGCAGCGCAAGCATATTCGCTCTCCAGATTATCAGCCGGGTCGAAGAGATTCTGACCGCCGGTCTGGCGCTGACCCCGTGTGAGTGCGCCGAGGCTGTCGAGCCGCCTCGCAATCGTGCTGGTGAAGCGGAGTTCGCCTTGCAGTCGGTCGTGACGGGCCGGAACAGTGGCGTGCTCGCCTGATGGGTCCGATGGGTTCGGCCAAGGCCCTGAATGGCGCGGTCCGCGCGCCAGCCCGGCTCGAGCAACAGATGGACGCGTTGCTCCTGGTTCGGCACGTCCATTGATGCGTGATAGGATCGCCCCGTCCCGCCGGCGTCCGAGAAAATGAGGACGCGCTTCAGCCCCTGCATGAAGGCCGCGGCCTCGGCCTGACTGGTACGGGTCGAACGGGTTTCCAGCTTCTGCCGGCCGTCGCCCGTCGAGATTAGGCGTTTTGTCCGCCCAGTGACTTCCGCGACACGATCATGCCCGAAATGCTCCAGGATGCCGTCGAGCGCCGACATGATCGGCGGCAATGCGCAAAGATGCTCGATCATCAGCGCGCGGGCAGCTTCGGCTTCGGGATTGTAGACGGGATTACCCGTCTCGTCCGTCATCGGCTCGGAGCGCTGCGTGCCTGTGTCGTCGGTGAAGACGCGCATTTGGCGAGTAGGGAAAGCGCGCTCGAGATAATCGATGACATATTCACGAGGGCTGAGGTCGATTTCGAGGTCGACGCGCTCATCCGGGCTGAGCATGCCCAATCGCCGGTCGAGGATGGACTCGGCCGTCGTCACCAGTTGAAGCACCACCGACTGGCCCGCCATAAGATGCTCGCCGACCGCGGCGATGACCGTTGGCAGCTTCATCGAAAGCAGCACCTGGCCGAAGAAACGCTGCTTGGTGGACTCGAAGCGCGAGCGGGCCGATGCCTTCGCCCCGCTATTCAAAGTGGTGTTCTCGAGACCATCGACGACGCCGGTGAGTTCCAGGGCTTTTTCCATGTTCCGGTGGATGATGGACCAGGCATTGGCGTAAGTGTCGTAGATCTCGATCTGCGCGGGCGTCAGTTCGTGCCGCAGGATCTCATATTCGACACCGGCGAAGCTCAGCGCTCGCGCCATGTAGAGCCCAGTCGCCTTGAGATCGCGTGCGACCAATTCCATGGCGGCGATCCCGCCCTGGCGAATGCTGGAGATGAATTGCTCGCGATTGGCGAACGCCGTCTCCGGTCCCCAGAGCCCGAGCCGCACGGCATAGGCAAGGTTGTTGACCTCGGACGCCCCCGTCGCAGAGGCGTAGAGGATCCGCGCGGCGGGCAGATGGTTCTGGAGCCGAACGCCGCTGATGCCCTGTTGCGATCCCTCCTTGGCTCCGAGTGCGCCCTCGCCTCCTGCGACACCGCCCATCTCGTGCGCTTCGTCGAAGGCGATGACGCCGTCGAAATCGGCGCCGGCCCAGTCGATGATCTGCTTCAGCCGGCTATGTTCCCCGCGCATCGATCGAAGGGTCGGATAGGTGACCAGAAGGACGCCCTGGTCAAGCCTGATGGGTTCGTCGATCTTCCAGTTCGATATGGGCTGAATGTCACCGGCGAGCCCGCCGAGGGCCGTCCAATCACGGCGAGCATCTTCGAGGAGGGGCGCGTTCTTGGTGACCCAGATATTGCGACGCCGCCCCTGAAGCCAGTTGTCAAGAATGGCGGCCGCGATTTGGCGACCCTTGCCTGCCCCGGTTCCGTCCCCGAGGAAGAAACCCTTTCGGTAGCCGCGGCCCTCCTCCGAGATAACGAGGCCGACACCATCCTTGTCCGGTGAGAAGCGCCCAGGGATCGTCTGAGCCCAGGCATGGCCGGCGTAAACGACGGTTTCGAGCTGGGAGGCCGAGAGCAAACGCTCTGTGACAGTCCGCTCCGGCAGCGAAGGGACGTAATCGGGGATCGGCGCTGGGATTGATCCCATGGCAACGGATTCGACGAGCGCAGTCGGGTGTTCGCCGGCTTTGTCGAAAACCAGGCGGCTTGGCCGATAGGGCAGATAGACGCCGGTCTGTTCGAGCAGCGGCGCCGGGGTTTCGAGCCTGGTGTAAGCAACCGGCAAGACATGGTTGCGCACGGCAGCGTGAAAGGCCCGGGGCATGGGCTTGGCGCTTTTGACCGCTCTGAAGAGCGAGATGCCTCCGCCCCGCTTCGGCGCGGGTGCCGGCTGATCTGCGACAAGGGACAGGCGAGGTGTCACGGTGAGAACGTCGAGCAGTTCCGCGATTGATCCACCCTGGATGACTTCTGGTGCGAGCCTGCCGGCGACCTTGTCGATGACGAAGATTCGCACGTCGATAGACGTGCCGTGTTTGAGATAGCAGCCTTCAAGTCGAACAGAGGCTTGCACTGTCGATCCGCGAAGGACGGTCTCGTAGTGGTCGCGCATTCGGGTGGTCGGTCCGAACCAGTCGGGCATGATGGCAACGAGGCGGCCCCCAGTCTGCAATCGGCGAAGTGCAGCCTGAAGATGCCGAACGGCCGCAAGATCATCGACGCCGCGGCCGAGCGACCGCGAAAACGGCGGATTCATGAGGATCAGGGAAGGACGCGGTGCGTCGCCAAGAGCAGCATCAAGAATCGCCCCATCATGGCCGGTGATCGTTGCGCCGGGGAAAACGCCGTGCAGGCGATCGCGGCGGATCGGATCGAGCTCGTTGAGATGCAGCGATCGATGAGCCCCAAGCTGTGCAACGAGCAAACCGTTGCCGGCGCTGGGCTCGAGAATGACGTCATCCTGCCGGACATCTGCGAGCAGAATCGCGACGGCCGCAATGTCGACAGGAGTCGAGAATTGCTGCCATTCGATCTGGTCTTCGCTCCGCACGGTCTGAGTGGGGAGGCGCTGCGCGAGGTCAATCCGCGCGGCGACATCGGCGAGGCTGGCCAGAGGCGCCAATGATCCACGGAGATGAAGGGCGAGTGCGTGCTCTAGCACCTCGAAGCTTGAGCGCTGCGTCCAGCGTCCTTCGGCATCGGTTCCGCCGAACGCCTGCACCATCGCCCGATTGAGATGTTGACGGGTGACCGGCTCGCCTGACGCCAGTTGGGATAGAAGGATGTGCGCAGCGGCACGGTCGCCGCGCTCGGCGGTCTGAAAAAGGTCGGTCATTTGGGAATCTCCTGCGCGGCTGCATCTGTCGCAGCGACACACCCTCGATCCCCCTCCCCTCTCTCCGCCCCGGGATCAGGTCCGGCAGTGCGCGTCGAGGAACTTTGCCCAATCCTTGAAAGCCGGCGGCGGCGGGTCGCGGCGGATGATGAGCCCGGGACGGGCATATTTCGCTTCGGCGGACGCCGCGGCGCGACGCCCTTCTGGATCATTGTCCTCTGCGATCAGCAGGGTCGTAATGCCGGGTGGAATGACCAGTTGATCGAGCCGCCTGGCGCCAAGTGAGGCCCAGCAGGGGATGTCCTTGATGCGGGTGTAGGCGCCGGCAGTCTCGAAACCTTCGGCGATCGCCAGCGTCTCGCCCCCTGCCCGGCCCCGCCATGCGCCTGTCCCAGGCACGCCGAGCATGACTTTTCGGAGGCACTTCGCTGTCGCAGGGTCGAGAAAGTTGCGCTGGATCGCGACGAGCTGCCGGATCTCGCGAACAGCAATCAGCAAAGCCGGTCGATAAACGGTTTTCGGCTTCGGGAGGTATGGGCAGCGCGAATGGAAGCGCACGTCGGCAGGCGCTGGCAACAAGTTGCGTCGCTCAAGATAGCGCTCGGCCAGCGTCCCTTTGACGCCAACGGCCTGCTCCCAGATGCGCGAGACATTGGCGCTGCCTTGCGGTCGATCCTGTTCCGGTATTGCATAATGTTGGCCGGTTCGAACCCGACGCAATTCCCGCAGAACATCATCGCGTGCGCAACCCGCGAAGCACGTCACCAGAATGCCGCGGTCACCTTGGCGGATCGAAAGACTTGGATCGTTGTCGCCATGTGCCGGGCAACGGGCCATAGCCCTGTAGCCGGTCCAGGTGCCGCCAAGAGCGCCTACGAGGTCAACAAGTTCCTGGGTCGGTCGTTTGGCCGTGAGTGGCATAGGACTACCTCCTGCTCGGTAGCCACATCCCCCCTTCCCTCTTTCAGCGCATGGCGCTGTGACCCGGACCTATCAACGATGAGGGTCGGCGCGCTCACGTTGATCGCTTCATCGGGCACGACTCGGGCTCGTTCGCAGGCGACGAACGGCTCGGACATCATCGGTCAATCGTCAGGCCGGTTCTTCCGCCGATCCGCATATTTGATCACGAAGGCCTCCCAGAGCCGCATCCATTCGGTGTCGGTCCGGGGCCTCTTGATATCGGCGAATCCCTTGCGGAATGCGTTGGCCATATCGTCGACTGACCAAGGATGGCCCTTAGTGAGACCGACACTCCGAAACGCCTGTTCGCGGTCGCCATAGGAAAGCGTTCCCGGCGGGAATGCGTGAAGCGGTTCGTCTGATTTCGCTGCGGGTTTCGTTGCCTGCGGAACGGTGCGAACCGATGATCTCGGTGCCGTTTCGACGCCTGGCGCCCCAACAAGTCGCAAATGGGGTCCGACCAATTTACGCTCCATCGGCGCTGGAGACGGATGAAGGACCACCTTCCTGCCGGAGAGATCGACGTTCGCGTTGGGATAAACCGCCGAGACGAGCTGCATCGTCTCCCGCACCGTTTGACGAAAGCGCTTGCTGTCAGCCTCGTTGCCGAGGTGCTTTGCCAGTTGATCCCAAGAAATGATCTGCCCCTTGTCGGAGCCGATCCGTGGGAGGCGATAGGCAAGATAGGTATAGAGATCGAGCGCCGTTGGCGTCCCTTTAAGCTCCCGGATCGCTACTTCGTTTAATGGGACAGCGTGCTCGATAAGGTGACTGTAGAAGACCTCCGACATACGGATTTCCCGCGCGAAGGTGCCGTTCTTGTCGAGTGAACCAGCATATTCATTTGAGATCTTCACATCGCGGACCGCAAAGGCGTTGTCGTCCGTTTCGGTGCCATCCCAGCGAATCTGCCACTCGCACGCCAGCAAGCGGTCGACCTGTTCGCGCATCAGATTTGCGGTGCCACGGGGCCATAGGACACCGTTTGATAGCCAAGCCGCCGCATCCATTCCGTGAAGTTGCGGCCGAGATAGACGTCGCGCGAACGCTTCATTACCGCCTGTGAAAGCAGATAGATGAGCGCAACCCTGGGATAGGCCCCATATGGAACACCCAGGCTTCTCATGACCGACTTGCCATCGATATTTTGAAGAACCGGCCGAGGGTTGATTGCCAGCGCGTACTTGCCGTCTTCCCGGATAATCGGGAGCGTGTCGTCCTTCGGGCGCTTGGTCGGGAGCGACATGGCGCAAAGCGCGGAATGGAGAAATGCCGGGACAGGCTCTTCGTCGTGGACTCGCAGGAAGGCGTCGAGCGTCAATTGGGTTCCGGCAGTGGAGGCAAGCTTCCGGACATTCTCTGCACCGCCATCGATCATGGCGAGTGCATATTGGTGCCCAATCGGCCTATGCTGATCTCCGTTCATTGTTCCGCCCTTCCCCGAATCTCCGGGGTCTGTGATGGCGCTGTCTCAACAGGTTTGGGTTTCGAAATCAACCCTGTTGGCAGTTTTGGCGGGAAATCAGGGGTGAGAGTTGCAATTCGACCGATGATCTCGGTGCCGCTTTTGCCGAATCGCCCCTTCCCACTTTCAAAAATCGAAATTTTGAAGCCGATTCGCGAATCGGATTGATTCAGGGATTCATGTAATAGGTATGCGCTCCGAGATCATCGGTCTGTTGGCACCGAGATCATTGGTAGGACGCACCGAGATCATCGGAAGGTACTGAGATCATCGGTATTTATCCACAGGGCATCGCTCGGTGCAGCCGGACGCAGCAAGTTTTCGGAAAGCTTGCACCGACTCGGAGATCATCGGTGCGTCTCTACCAGGGCGCATTGGCATTACCTTGAAATCCGAAACGGCTCGGAGATCATCGGTAAAGTTGTAAGTTCGATGGCCAAATCGTTGCTCGAAACTGCCAACGTCGCTATTGTGGGCCATCAAACCCACAAAAGCGGAATCTCATGGCCACTGATCCCACAAATGTCCCCGCCGATGACCTTCTGGAAGGTGGCCTGGATGTGCTTCACCGTAAAGCGCTCACGATCCTCAAGCGGATCCGCGACAGCGCGGTCGATCCAGAGACAGGGCAGAAGCGAGCCCCCACCTTCCCTATCTCCAAGGCTGCATCACTTGTCGGACGCACCGCGTCGGCGATCCGAGAAGCTGAACGCGACGGGCGTTTGCCGGAGCGTGGGCGGACGGCTTCCGGTCATCGCGTCCAATATACGCTCGAAGAACTCGATCATATGCGTGAGGTGTTCGGAACGCGTCCGTGGCGCAGCCCGGAAGATCCACCCGCCATTCTCTCGGTCTGCAATTTCAAGGGCGGTGTCGGCAAGTCCACGATCGCGCTGCACCTGGCTCAGCACTTCGCGATCAACGGCTATCGTGTGCTGTTTATCGACTGCGACAGCCAAGCTTCATCGACAATGATGTTCGGCTACCGACCAGACGTCGATCTGGAGGAGGACGACACGCTCTATGGGCATTTCCATAACCCGGAATTGCTGGGTGTGCGAAAGATCATTCGGAAGACCCACTTCCATGGGCTCGATCTGATCCCTGCGAATTTGCGGCTCTACAATCTCGAATACGAGATCGCCGGCTACCTCGCGCGCAATCAGAACCTGAACATCATCGACCTGATCGCCGAGGCCATCGACTCGGTGGTAGAAGATTACGATGTGGTGATCATGGATCCGCCTCCAGCACTCGGCATGGTCTCCATGGCGGTCCTTCAAGCAGCCAATGCGATGGTGATCCCCGTGCCGCCAAGCCTGGTCGACTTCGCATCGACGGTGTCGTTTATCGACATGGCGAAGACCACGATGAAGCAGCTCGAGCAGCTCGCGGGGAGGGGGCGCCCGGCTTACAATTTCATCCGTCTCGTCGGCAGCCGGGTCGACGACAGCAAGTCGATGCATCGTGAGATACTTTCGATGATGCGGAGCGTTTTCGGAGGCTCAATGTCTTCTTCGGTGATGGTCACCAGTGCGGAGATCGACAATGCCAGCTCGCGGATGAAGACGGTCTTTGAACTGGAAAAGCCCGTCACTTCGCACGAGGTTTACAACCGGTGCATGAGGCATCTGAATGAGGTTTGCCGAGACATCGAAGAAGACGTTTTGCGGACCTGGCCGAGCCGGGCAGGGGGGCAGCTTTGAGCAGCAGTTGCCACGTGGCAACAGCGGGCAATTGTTCGCCGTCTATGGGGCTGAAATCTGCTAAGAATGATGCGTTGTTGCCACGTGGCAACCGAGCAAGGAAAGCGTTTATAAACAGTATCATGAGCCAAATTCCAGGATCAGTTTTCCCTCAGAAAAGGGGAGCCGAAGGCGAGGCGAATTTCGGTTTGTTGCCACGTGGCAACAGACCAACAAATCGGGTCTCCAAGATGCCGGAAATTCGAGTAGGAGCGAGCCGATGACAAAAGGAAATAAGGGCTTCGGCTCGATGTTCACCGAAGGCCTGGATAATGAGGCCGAGCTTGACAATGCGAGCCCCTCGGAAGGGATCATGGCGAGCCGAAGCCAGACCCTGGCGCGGATAGCGAGCGGCAAGACGGTTACCGATCGAACGGAGTGGGTGGACCCGGCTCGTTGCCGTCCCTGGCGGATGCACAATCGCGACCTGGACCATTTGTCCGAAGAGAGCTGTCGCGATCTGATCGACTCCTTTCTCGCGGCGAAGCGGCAGCGCATCCCGGCGATCGTGCGTCGTCTGAAGGACGATCCTGACTACGATTATGAGATCATCGCTGGCGTTCGCCGGTGGTGGACCGTCCAGTGGCTCCGCGAACATCATCATCCAGAATTTGATTATCTCGTCACGATCCAGACCGTCACGGATGAAGAGGCATTCCGGGTTTCGGACGTTGAAAATCGGTCGCGAAAGGACATTTCAGACTGGGAGCGTGCAAAGGAATATGCGCGAGCGCTGTCGGAGTTTTACGAGAACTCCCAGTCCCAGATGGCGGAGCATCTCAACCTCTCGCGGTCATGGCTGAGCCGCCTGCTGGATGTTGCGAGGCTTCCTGAGGAGATCGTGGCGGCATTTTCGGACACCCACGACATTACCGTTCGAGTGGCGCGCGATATCAAACCGCTGACCAGCGAACCGAAAACTCTGAAGCGAATGCGAGACGAGGCCGAGCGCATCGAGGCCGAGCGTAGGAATGGTGGTTCCAGTCTGACCGGACCCGAGGTGGCGAAGCGACTTGTTCGTGCGACCGTTGAGGCAAAGAAGAAGGAGACTGGCGAGCGAGAGATCACGGGCAAAGGCGGAAAGACGATTCTGCGCTATGCCAGTGCCAGAGGTGGGGGGATCACGATCAAGATCGTGCCCCGGACCGGCGCCACGAAGGCCGAGCTCATGAAAGCGATCGAAGAACTGTTGCCGGCGAGCTGAGCAAAACAAGCGAGACGGCGTTTCAGTACGGAGGGCGTCCCGGTCGCTATTCGGCCCGCAGCCGGCGCTGCGCGGCAGGCGTGGTGGGCAGCGCCGCGAGGAGCTTTCGGGCACCCTGAGGTGTCACAGACAGCAGCTTCGAAACGGAGGATGCCTGGAGCCCTGGATAGGCGATCAATAGGCGCCCGAGAAGCGGCAGGCGACTTCGCTGAGTTGCACCTAAATTGGTGAGCTTGGCGACGTCATGCTCAATTGCGGAAAGCTCGCGGAGCCCCGCCGCGCTGATCTGCCCGATCTCCTTAGCGAGGAACCCGGTCAGCGCGGCAGGGGAAGGGGGCATGAACTTGGGGAGCGGCACCAGTGAGGGGATGATGCGGCTCGTGAAGCCAGCGCGGTAGAGCATGCGAGGAAGAGCGGTCGCGACGAGCCAGTTGCGATCGCGGCAGCGGGGAGGAAGCTCCAACGAGCGTCCGTCGATCGCAACAACCTCCGAGGCGCCGACCGGAAGACGCTCGGTCATTTCGGCAAGAGCGAACACGCGCTCGGCGATGGACCGGAGATCGGCGACGGGGAAGGGTGCATCCGCCGCAGACTTCACCTGACGCCAGAGCGGGCCGAAGTGTGCGAGATCGTCTCCACCATAGCGCTCAGCCTCTGCACGGTCGTCGAGGATGGTTCGGAGAGCATTGAGGGATGCGCGGCCAACCGGGTCTCTGACATCCTCGTCCCGACTTAGTGCGAGGTGGAAAATGGACGCCACCGATATCGGATCGTTGAGACCTTCGGAGGCGCGGGGAGGGGCGCTTCGCCCCGCGATCCAATCCTGCAGGTCGCCGACAGCGATCGGCACGCCGGCGAGACCTGCTAACGCCGCGGCGCCGTGAAGGCGCGATCGCGCAAGGAAAATGTCGGCGCTTGTACTATGATGAAGCCGGCCGTCGAGCCGGCCGAGCAGCAACATTGGGTCATTTGCGCGGCGGTCGACGATCTCCTGCATCGCTCTTACGCTTAGCGCGTGAGGAAACCAAAGTCAGCAGTTGGTTTCGCCTCATGCTATCGTCGAAAAGTTCATATGCGATAATTGCAGTTATCGCATAAGCGGAATTGACCTCTCTTTATTAGGTGAGCTACAAGGGCCGCTGAGGAGCGTGGCGCAGGATGGGCACCGAAACCGGCTTAGAAGGGTCAGAAAACGCTGTGGCGGCGCCTGAGGCGATCCTGCCAACCGTTAGCGCGCCGGCCGACCTTGCCTGGACGATCGTGCAGATGCGCGCGGGCGAGCGCATTGCCGTCAACGAGGCGCTGATCGCCGCCTATCAGGCCGCTTCGTCGCCTCACAGCATCCGCGCGCTCAAGTCCGACATCGAAGCATTCGACAGCTGGTGTCGGCGCACCAACCGGATCGCGCTGCCGGCGACGGCTGAGACCGTGGCCGATTATCTGGATGCGCGGGCGGGGAAGGGGAGCCGTCCAGCGTCGCTATCCCGGTACAAGGCGTCGATCGCCAAGATTCATCAACTGCTCGACCGCCAGGATCCGACGCCGGCGCCGCTGGTCAAGTTGCGGCTGCAGGCCGTGCGCCGTGAGAAGGGGACGGCGCAGAAGCAGGCGCGGCCGCTGCGGTTCAAGGGCCCGGTGCGCGACGTCGAGCGTGACAAGGCGCGTGGGCTCAACATCCGCGCGCTGCTAGAGAGCTGCGGAGACGATCTGCCGGGCCTTCGCGATCGTGCATTGCTGTCGGCGGCCTATGATACCGGCCTGCGAGCCTCCGAACTCGTGGCGGTGGCCGTCGAGCATATCGAGGAGGCGATCGACCCCGAGTCACGCCTGCTGCAGATCCTGCGCAGTAAGGGCGATCAGGACGGGGAGGGGGCGACCGCCTATCTTAGCCCCCGCACCGTCGCGGCGATCATGGCCTGGACCGAGGCTGCCGAGCTATCGGCCGGGCCGCTGTTCCGGCGGGTGCAGGTGCGGCGCTACAAGGCGCGCGCCGCCGTGCGCGGTCGGGCGATCGACAGCATTTCAGGTCGTGAGGCTTGGGACCTGCGCAAGACACTCTCGAAGCCTGCCGTGAAGGCGCGCGTCGAATATGACATCGGCAGCCTGGCGCTCCACCCGGGCTCGATCGGGCCGATTTTCCGGTCGATCATCAAGCGGGCGTTCGACCTCGGCGCGCTGCCCGATCTGACAGCCGAGGATTTGGCCAGATTGCTAAAAGGGATCAGCGCGCACTCGACACGGATCGGGCTGAACCAGGATTTGTTCGCGAGTGGCGAGGATCTCGCGGGTATCATGGATGCTTTGCGGTGGAAGTCGCCACGAATGCCACTGAGCTACAACCGTAATTTGGCCGCCGAAGCGGGCGCCGTCGGCCGCCTGATGGACAGGTTGAAATGACCGCGCCCGGTATCGACAGCTGCTCCCTAGCCCCTTTGTATTTCGAGGCCTTCTTTGGTGCCAGCACGGGGCGGTGCAACGGCTTTCTTAGATTGTGCCCAAGGTGTTGTCTAATCGCGAACCGCTGAGCAAGCACCTTTTCGCAACATCACTGGGCTGCCGTGGCGGGATGACAGGCAGCTGCAGTCATAAAGATCGACAGGCTCGGTACCCTGGCGCCTTTAAGGTGGGCGCTGCCAGGAGCATGGTTGTCTGCGCGGTCGACATGTTCCGCCGCATGATGGGTTTCGCAAGAGAGGCCTTCCAGTGTGGTGCGCGCATTTTGCCGACAGTAATTGCAACTGGAACGTTGTTGGACGGAATGGCCTGACCAACGTCCCGACGAGACGACCGGGCGCCGGATACCGGCGTGATCGGCTATGGTTTTTCCTTCTAGCTTCCTCGTGAACTGGTTTAAGGCTTTGCGTTTGCTGACCTGTCGAACAGCTCGCCAGTCTTCAGCATCTGATGCATTATGACTGCCAGCTTGCACGCGTCGCTCTGGTGCCCCGCAAACGAGCTGCTTCCCGAGCTCTGCGGTCTGGCTGCGCATGCTGCGCCATGCTTCGAGGATGGGCAAGATGATCCGCTCCAATGCAGCATTGGTGCTCAAAAGGCTCCGGACGTGCCCTTCAAAGACTCGTCCGGAACCCTTGGGAATGATCAAACCGAATCAGCAACGGAAGTCGATAATGCATTGCAGCGTCACTTTTGGCGATTATCTGATCCGTCGATCCTCCGTCCCGTTAGCAGGCCTTTGGCGCCCTTGCCTTCGAACTTGAACTCGAAGTCTCTCCAGGTTTTCCTCCAGCGTCGCGCCACGTATCTTTCTCCTGGTCTTGCTGCATCATCGAGCATGATAAGGCCTCCCGGTGCGATACGTTCGAAAAGGCGTTCCGCCATTCCTCGGGTAAAGGGATGTATTGACCAAGGCGGTCCATCTATGACAAGCAGATCAATTGTCTTTGGAAGGTGATGCAAGACATACCATAATCCAGGCCAGGCCTTGTCCCGAAAGTTCAGCGGAGCATGGCTGAAACTTGCCGACAGGTGGTGCTCAGCGAGCCAAATGCCCATCTGCTCAACGAACGGTTCATACTGATCGTAGCTGTATAAATGCCCGCCACCGTGAAGCGACAATGCTTTGGCGATAACCAGCGAAGTTACTCCGGAACCTAATTCCACAACATTTTTCGGTTGTCGGACTTCAATCTCATCAACAATCCTGTGAAGAAGGTAAGTGTCTGCTTTCCAGCTGCCAAGATGAGGCAAGGCGTCCTGTTCAAGGTTTATACGCTCAAGAACAGCATTTTTTTCAGCTTTGTTTCCCCCATAAAGGCTTTTCAACAGCCAAGGCCATTGGATGAGCGCAAAGAATAGCTGGAACAGGGTTTCGCCCTTTGTGCGCGCGGTGCCTGTTTCCTGCGGCATCTTTTTGGCCAGCATGCCGGTCAGATTTTTGGTCGTCAACTTTCGTCACCTTCGTTATGGATAGCAGTCCAGTGAGCGAGGCAGCAGCCAGTTACCGAGTGTCATCTTAGGCAAACCCACCAATGTATGGCGCTCTGCACAGCAAGTCGTCCGACCCTCGATGATCTGGAGCAAAATCTCTTCTCCCATGCTCGTCCCTCTAGGAGGTCGACTGGCGCCCTAAAAAGCCGAGAATTGCGGCAGAAAAGGCGTCGTTTGCATCGCCTGCGACCATATGCGTGGCATCGATTATGTCGGTATATTCAGCATGCGGCGCCAATTCGCGTAGATGTTCGACAGCGCCTTTCGAGACAAGATCACTAGATCCGCCCCTGATCAGATGAAGCGGTAGCGTCAAATTAGCGGCAGCCTTGTATAATATATTGACTTGCTGCTCCTGATGCGCGGTATCGCTGCAATGTGCAGCCACCATATTGCTAATAAATGCTGGATCCCAGTGCCAGTAATAGCGGCCATCCTCTTTATGCCGGAGATAGTGCCGCAGGCCATCACCCGCTCTGCGCTTGCGACGATGAGGCATGTAGCGCGCAATGACTTGTGCAGCTTCTTCCGGAGACGAAAAGCCAGTCTCGACATGTTCTTGCATGAAGCTGACCACCCGCATCACGCCGCCCGGATCGATACGCGGGGCTATATCTACAAGAGTGAGCGACGCGAAGCTGCCTGGGGCGAGGTCTCCTTCGGCTATCATTCCGGCAAGGCCGCCAAGGGAGGCGCCTACCAGAGCCGGTTTGCGATCCATTCTTGATGCTACCGCGACGAGATCGGCCGCAAAGTCGCGCACGTCATAGGCACCTGCGCTCGACCAGTCGCTGTCGCCATGCCCACGCATGTCGATAGCGATAGCGCGAAACCCCGCCTCGACCAGATCTTGCATTACCCGCTTCCAGGCGCGGCGAGTCTGACCCGCCCCGTGGGCAAGCAAGACGGGCATCGCCCCGCACTCGCCCTTCACTTCAACAGCCAGGCTGATACCAGCGGCTCCATCGATTGTGCGATTCTTCCCGGTCATCCACCAGTCTCGGTCTTGCAGGCCCGATTGAAGATAAACCCCTTAGTCCATTTTTGGCGTTGCCTTTGCGCCACTTCAGGACGTTGCATCCACACACGCGCGAAGAATTGAGAGGGTCGTTCTATCGTCCTGACTTCGTGCTTCACAGAAGCTGATTGCGCGCCTGTGCATGAAGACGAGGGTTGGTCCGTTCCTGAGCGGTCGATCGCGATCATCTATTTCCGTTCCTCAGTCGTGGGCCGGTAGTCAGGTAGTTTGGGAGATCCCAAGCCTTCCCGGTCAATCTTCTTGGCCGCATCGCCCACGCGTCGAACTGGTTCGCGAACGGAGCGGGCGGTTTCGGCGATTTGTTGCGCATCCCCTTCCAATTGCCTGATCCGGGGCCGTGCGTGTGCAATGGATAGGCCCAGAGACCGGGCCTTGCCTTCGGCATCATGCAAGGGCCGGCCGAGGCTGTCGCGAAGACCGCCCCGCGATGCCTCGAGCCTCAGGCGAAGCCTCTCCGCGTCGTCTCCCGCCCGAGCCATCACATTCCCTAGAGAATGGATCCTGTCTTCCTGCAGGACCTCCGCCGCGATTTGACTGGCATCGCTTTTCCAGTCCCGCGAGCGCAGCGCGAGTTGGCCAAGACGTTCCTCGATTGATCGCTGACCGGCAGGGTCCAGCTTCTTTGAGATGCTCTCGGCACCTGACGATATCTTGGCGATCATCTCGCCTGGATTGAGATCACCGCTCAGGAGACCGCCGGTCTTCACTGGCACAAGCGGGAATGGCTGTCCCGCTTGAACTGTAAGTGCCGGTTCACGCTTGTTGCTTCCCGCCAGGCTTATTTCTGCCGATCCATCGAAGAATGATTTATCGATCGACGCTGTCACGCCGCGATGGAGTAAGATGTCCTTGGTAAGGACGAACCGGACCATCACCGTACCCGGATTTGAAGGTTGGAGCCGGACCTGGGTTACTTTCCCGACGGGAACACCAAGAAGGTTGACGCCCGATCCGATTTGAACGCCGTCGACCGATTGTTTAAACTGCACCTCATACGTGGCCCCGTCAGCCTCACGCGACTGGATGAGCCACAGGGTGAACCCAATGACGGCGGCTATGAGCAGGCCGACAACAAGGCTCACCTTCAACCAGTTCGAACGCGTTTCCATGCGACCTAGAAATCCTGGAGCCGGCAGCGCGACAAATAAGCTTTGACTTTTCGCGAGATTTGGAACGTGATCATCGCCGCTTCACTCGTTCGCCAATTGCCAGGGCAATGGAAAGCACCGCCAGCAGCCCGGCGATCATCGGTTCCGAGGCGAAAAGGATTGCAGCACATATTCCCAATGCTGCGGGGTAGAGCTGGGGAGTGGCTCTGCTGTTGCGCTCATCGCCGCGCAATCGTTCAAGATCCCTGGGTGCGATACTGACGGTGATAGACCCGGTACGCGCAACTCTCTCGATCTGTCCCACCAGGCTCGGCGTTGACAAGGCGGCTCTTCCAAGCGCTGCAAATAGCTTGCCCGCTTCGCCACGCAATCGCGCAGGACTCGTTCGCTCGCGCATCAGTTCCTTTGCCAGCGGAGCCAGTTCTCGAGTGATGTCAAATGTCGGATCGATGCGCCGGACAAATCCCTCTGCTGTGAGCAGCGTCCGGAGCACCAGTGCCAGATCGGGCGGGAGCGCGAGATGAAAGTCGCGCAGTATCGCAAAGACCATCTTGAAAATGTCGGTAAGGTCAATTTGCTCCAGCAGAACATTGCTGAAACGGTTGATCAGTTCGTCCAGGGCCTCTTCCAGCCTGACACGGTCAACATCAGGGTCGCCCGCCCAAAGCAGCAGAATATCGACGACCCCGCTTGTGTCCGCCGCCGCGATCGCCAGGCCAAGCCGTACCAATTCCTCCCGGCGTCTCGGCAGAAGCGTCCCCACCGCTCCGAAGTCGATAAGCGCCAGCGTTCCGTCCTCCAGGAAAAAGACGTTGCCGGGGTGGGGATCGGCGTGGAAATGACCATTGATGACGATCATGTGGAGGATCGCCTGCGCATAGGTGCTGGCGAGGCTCGTGAGATCAAGGTCGCCCTGCCGTGCCGCCTCCAGATCGCTTGCCGCGAGGCCTCGAAACCGCTCCTGTATGTTGACACGCCTGCCGGACAACTCCCAGTCGAAGCGAGCCGTTCGCACGCCGAAAGCTTTGAGATACTCTCCGATCGTATCGCTGGCGCGAGCTTCCGCGCCGAGGTCCATTTCCCGATCGATACTTTCAGCGAAGTGGCGCAGCAGTTCGTCCGGCTTGAGTCGCGCGATCTCGGGGATGCGGCGCTCTGCGATCCGGGCGACGCGGCGCAGCAGCCGAAGGTCGGCGTCGACAATCCGCTCGATCCCGGGACGACGGACCTTGACGATAACGTCCCGGCCGTCGAGCAGCGTTGCTGCATGGACCTGAGCGATCGAGCCGGCCGCAATCGCTTCGTCTTCAAACGAGGCGAAATAGCTTTCCACAGTTCCGCCGATCGCCTCTTCGATAAGTGGTCGCACGGTGGCGAACGGCAGCGGCGGAACCCGGTCCTGAAGTTTCGAAAGCGCATCGATCCAATCGGGCTCCAACAGATCACTTCGCATTGCAAGAATCTGCCCGAACTTGACCGCCGCAGGACCGATATCTTGCAGCAGCGCAACGACTGCTTCTGGTCGAGCGCTATCAAATGGTTCCTCACCACCCAGTCTGAGACCTAGCCGGGAGGCCATTCCCTTGAGGCCATGTCGCCCGAACAGAAGCAGGATTTGTGCGAACCGCTCCCGCTCCTTCAATGCGACCGCTTCAGGCCCGTCCATCAAATGAGGATCAGCCATCGTTATGTGCCTTGAGCGTGGGGACCCGACCTTGGCGGAAGCCAGCTTGCGTTTCGAGTTGATCCACGACCTTGTCGAGGTGAAGGATCGCCCTATCCAATGCTTCCAGTTCTTCCGCGGTCAAGCTGCCGAAGGTCTTTGCCACAATGCCATCGTAGAGTGGCAGGGCCTGCTCCAGCATCGCCCTGCCTGCGTCCGTGATTTCCACGAGCTTTACACGGCGGTCCTCTTCAACGGGCGAGCGTGTGACCAGACCATTCTGCTCCAACCAGTCAATCGCCTGGGTTACCGTGCGCGGGGCCTGATCGAAGAAGCTTGCAATATCGGTTGAGCGGCTGGGTTGCTCGGCGAGATATACTAGCAGCTTAAGACGGGCCATCGATGCACCTTGGGACGCAAGGTGCGCGTCGATCAGCCGCCGCATTCTGTACCAGGTCCAGCCAAAGGCCGTCGCGAGCGCGCGCAAATGAACTTCCTGAGGTTCCATATGTTATGTCCTTGCTCAATCTTTGATGGCATGGCAAGAGGAGAGGATAAAGTTATGACTGCGACGAAGCTGACCGCTCTTGGCCTTTGGCGCGCCATTGCTCGATCGTCATCGTGAGACCCCAATGCTTGACCATGGCGTAGTTCAAGATATGCGCTGCGTGGCGTTGATGCCAGCAGCAGCCGAAATCGTCCGCTGTTCAATTCCCATGCTGCCAGTGCGATGATCGCGGCAGATTGGCATATTGACGAGGGTGGCGGCCAGACTCTGCATGTGAGCGGTGACTGGACTTCGCTTGCTTTGGGCGATGCGGAAGGGCGCCTGGATGCCCAGGCGGCCAGGAGTCTAGACGTGCAGCGTCTCGATCTTTCTGCTCTAGGGCGGATCGACACTGCTGGTGCCCTCCTACTTTTGCGGTCCATGGCTCCAGGCGCCGAAATTGACTTTGGCGAAAGAGAGGATTTGCAAAGGCTGATAGACCTTGTTCGACCTGCCCTTGAACAAGAGTCGTCCGGTAAGGCTGGCGTCACTGGTGTTCTAGGATTTTTCGAGCGCTTCGGCCGTCAGGTAATCGGGACCGCCGGTGACGCCTACCAGATGCTGGTGTTCACTGGACAGCTTATTATCGCGCTCGGCCGTACGCTTGGCAATCCTCGCCGATTGCGCATGACGCCGCTTGTCGCTTTCATGCAGGACGCGGGCATTAATGGGCTTCCGATAGTTTTTATCATGACCTTCTTCATCGGCGCGGTCATTGCGCTTGTTGGCACCAACCTTTTGACAACGCTTGGCGTTGAGGTGTTCACGATCCAGTTGGTGGGCGTGGCCATCCTGCGCGAGTTCGGCGTAGTGATCACCGCCATCCTTCTGTCTGGACGTTCCGCATCTTCCTTTGCCGCTCAGATCGGTTCGATGCGGATGAACCAGGAAACCGATGCGATGCAGGTTATGGGTGTGGACCGTTTCGATGCGCTGGTAATCCCGCGCATATTAGCCGCGCTTCTCATGATGCCTCTCATGACCTTCTGCGCGGATATCGGCGGTCTTGCTGGCGGACTGTTGGTCAGTTGGGTGACGATTGATATCAGCCCGGTCTTTTTCATCCAGCGTACGCTCGAAACGGTAGACATTAAGCATTTCTGGATAGGCATGTGCAAAGCGCCGTTTCTGGCTCTGATCATCGCTGCTGCGGGCTGTCGGCATGGCCTTATGGTCGGCGGCGATGTCCAAAGCCTTGGTCAAAATGTGACATCCGCGGTCGTCCAGTCAATCTTCATGGTCATTATGTTCGATGCGATTTTCGCGGTGATCTTCATGGCGCTCGATCTGTGAGCGCGCCTCTGGAAACCGATGCCGAAGACGTGCCCATTCGCGTCAAAGGCCTGCGCACGGCTTTTGGCGACAAGGTCATCCATGAGGATCTCGGCCTTGAGGTCAAGCGCGGTGAGATATTGGGTGTGGTTGGCGGATCGGGTTCCGGTAAGTCGGTGCTGCTCAACACTATCCTGGGCCTCAAGCAGCCCGATGGCGGATCCGTCGAGATATTCGGGCAGGACATCCGCGATCCGCAAGCGCACAGTGAAGTCGAGCGTCGGATTGGGGTGATGTTCCAGCAAGGCGCATTATTCTCCTTTCTCACCGTACAGGAAAATGTCGAGGCGCCACTTCTAGAACATACGAAACTCACACATGAGTATGTGCACGATCTTGCAAGGCTGAAGATCAAGCTTGCTGGTTTGCCGGAAGATGCAGGCTGCTTGAAGCCTGCCGAGCTATCTGGCGGAATGCGCAAGCGCGCGGGGGTAGCCCGCGCAATCGCGCTGGATCCGGATATCCTCTTTCTCGACGAGCCGACTGCCGGCCTCGATCCAATTGCTGCAGCCGAATTCGATGATCTTATCAGAACATTGCGGGATGCTCTTGGCTTCACCGTGTTCATAATCACCCACGACCTCGATACTCTGTACGCGATTTGCGACCGCGTTGCGGTTGTCGCTGACAAGAAAATCGCCGCTGTTGCAACGATCAAAGAACTTGAACGGTCAGATCACCCGTGGATCCGGAGCTATCTTCTGGGACCGCGAGGCCGTGCCGCCAAAAAAGAGAAAGAAAGCTGATGGAACGCCATGCCAACTATGCTCTGGTAGGCGCCGCCTCCATCGCGTTGCTTATCGCCACGCTTGTTTTTGTTGTCTGGCTCGGCGGTTCGGCCAAAGGAAGTGATTCTTACCAGATCGTGTTTCATGGGCCGGTCAGAGGCTTAAGCGTTGGAGGCGAAGTGCAGTTCAACGGCATCAAGGTCGGGGAAATCGGCGGAATCCGCCTCGACCAACGCGACCCCAACCGTGTTATCACGGATATCGAACTGACGCGCGGGACACCGGTCCGCGAAGATTCGGTCGCATCCTCTGAAAGTCAGGGCATCTCAGGGGTCAGCATCGTTCAAATCAGCGCTGGCACGCCGAGCAAGCCCCTTCTCAAGACCAATGATCACGGTAAGCGACCTGTCATCCCCAGCAAGCCCAACGCTATGTCTTCGTTGCTGCAAGGCGGCGGACAGGTGGTGGCAAGCGCGACCGAGGCACTGAGCCGTGTGAACAAGGTCCTGTCTGACCGTAATATCGCCAACATCGGCGGCGCCATTCGCGATGTCCGAATGACTACGGCGGAACTGGCGGCCAATCGGACCATGTTCGCCCATGCCGGTTCTGCGCTCGCCAAACTGGATCGGGCGGCTGACGATATTCAGGGCGCGGCCTCGTCCGTTCGGCAGATTGCCGATGGCGATGGCAAGCGCGCCTTCGCCGACATCTCCCAAGCGGCAAACGAGCTCAAATCGGCAGTTCATGAGGCTCGCGGCGTGATCGCCAAACTCGACACGCAAAGCGCCGATATCGGCACGACCACGATCCCTAATATCAATGCGACTATGCTGACATTGCAAGAAACAGCTGAATCGCTGGACGGGCTAATTCGCGGGATCCGACAAAGTCCCCGCGAAGCTCTGGCCAAAAGCCGGGGTACTGAACTGGAGTTGCCTAAGTGACATTATCAACCAGGAATCGGACTTTTGCACTTCTGTCGAGCGCCTTGCTGCTGGCTAGCTGTGGAAACCTGCTAGGCGGCGGCGAGCGCGCTGACCTTTTCAGGTTTGGCGTGGTTGACCCCACGCCCGTCACCGGGATGCAGGGTGCGCTCCCGACTCGCTCTGTATCTCTGCTTCGCCCCCGGTTCTCGCAGGAGGTGGAGGGCGATCGCATGCTCACCACGCGGGGGGAGCGTGCGCTCTACCTCAAGGGGGTTCGTTGGGTGGCGCCGGTCCCCGATCTTTTCACCCAGGCGCTGATGCGTCAATATGCGGCGCGGGCACCTGACGTGCGCCTGACGGGCGTGAGAAACGCCACCGGGGCATCGCATGCGCTGCAGATTGATATCGAGCGATTCGAAGCAAGGTATGCCCTAGATGGGGGTGAAAAAGCACCGCCCACTGTCATTATCGAAGGCGATGCAACCCTGTTTGATCTTTCTGATCGTCGTCCCGTCGAGGCCAAGCGCTTCTTGGTGCAGGAGCCAGCTTCCGCAAATACCACAAGTGGGATAGTCGCCGCTTTCGATCGTGCAGTAGCTCGCTCAACCACAGAATTGACGGATTGGTCCGCGGATACAGCGCGGAAGCATTCCACAGAGCGCGCGCTAGATACATCCAAGGATCGGATGGATCGCAAGCAGGAGATAAATTGATCATGAGCCTGTCGCCGATCTCAGCAACTTTCGGGCGTAATTGCATGTACAAAATCGCCATGCGCCGGATACCTTCGTAGGTATCTACGAGTTTTGTTTTTATTTGAAGGACCGACCCGATCGGAGCCAAATTAAGTAAGATAGTGAATATCGGGTTCCAGGTCTTAATAAGCGATAGCATATCGACCATGTGATAAGTCAAATCTTGCAATTCCTAATATTTCTATCCGATTAGCCAATGGAATCTGCTGCCGATTCAATTGCTATTGATTTGACAATTCAATTTATGCAATGCGGGTGATGGTGGAACGATTATCCAACAGCATCGTTACGACGTGGTCACGTTTAACGTGATGCGGCCACTTGACCGCTCGCAATCTATTCTACGGAGAAGGTACTATGCTGAAAGTCATTATGGCCGCGGGCGCGCTAGCGCTTTCAGGTTCAGGGGCTCTTGCCCAAGCTGTTTCGCCAACGAACACAGGTTCAATGTCGAGCATGGATACCGGCACGACACCGATAGCTGGACAGAATGAGCCAGCGTTTGTGATGGCTGCATCGGATGCGAACCTCTATCAAATAAAAGCGGCGCAGCTCGCCGTGACCAAGGCCCAGCGTGACGATGTGAAGGCTTATGCCAAACGTGTTCAGACAGAAGCGCAAATCGCCCAGAAAGCTCTCATGGCGGCGCTGCGCAACGATCAGCGGACGATAAAAGCGCCATCGTCATCGCTTTCCTCCGACAGAGCCGCACTCGTGAAGCTGCTCCAGAAGACGCCGCGCGGCAGCTTCGATAATCTTTATCTATCCCAGTCCGCCCAGGTACTGCAGGCGGCATGGGCCATCAACAAAGGCTATGCGCAAGACGGCACCGACCCAGCCTTGAAGCAAGTCGCGGGCACCGCCGTTCCCACACTTGAGCAAGAACTCACCAACGGGAAGGCACTTCTTCCTTCAGCATTGACCGGCGGTCAATGATCATAGTGGCGCCCGTTCTTCACGGGCGCCACTCAATGTGATCGTCATGCCCTTGTGGGCATCTGCTGTTATTTCAAGCGCGGCAACAGTGAACCCCACAGCGGTCGTGTTTATGCTTTCAACCTTGTCTTCAGGATATTTGGCGGATGATGATACTTATTTTTGCCATGGCGGCTCTTGGACAAAGCCCCGAGCAACCCGCCAGAAAAGATGAGACAGTTGACCGCGGTCGGGAAATCGTCACTCAGCCGGCGAAAGATATTGGCGCGGCCAAAACTGAAATTCCAGTTATTCTGGAAAGAGCGCAAGAAAATCCATATGGCCTCTCCGGTTTGAAATCCTGTGCGCAGATCAAGGCCGCAACCACGGAGCTCGATAGCGTCCTCGGACCTGATTTTGCCGTCGGCAACAACAAAAAAGAGAACAGGCCTGGTCGGCTAGCCGAGGCTGGAGGAAAAACTATTGTTAACACAATCATACCGTTTCGGGGCTTAGTTCGGGAGATTTCGGGCGCAGCTCCGGCCGAAAGACGCCTGGCGTCAGCAATCGACGCCGGCTTCGCGCGCCGCGGCTTTCTTCGTGGAACAGCGCTCGCACGGCGCTGTCCGGGTAGTAAAAATTAACGACGAAAGCTGACGCTATTGAATTCAATGCCGCTGTGTGAGGCTGCGCATTATCTCGTGAGCTTGGCATTGCAGGGCAATAACTCCGGCGAGACTAACAAGAAAGTACTAGCGGTCGAGACCGCCCATAATATCGCTGTCGGACAAGGTGACGGCACCCATCCAATCAAAGTGGCACGGCAATTTTCGGATGGCGCTGCTCATATCACGATAGCCCATCGTTGCGCGGATTGAACCTGGACATCGGATCTCGGCTCAGTTTTTATCGACCGTCCTGTAGGCACCAGTAATCTTCTCGCCGAAATGGTGGGCATCATGCGCGTTCAGCTTCTGTATTTGTGCCCCAGCTTAACAAATCGTTCCTCGGTATATTCTGATTCTGACGTGAAGTTGGGGGGAGCTACAGCCTGATAGGGCGGCTGATGGTTAGTACCGGTCCAGCGGCGTCGGGCAAGAGCGAATGATAGGGGCGTAAACGCTGAGGTTCCATATAATATGCAATTGCCGAGCGCCCTTTAATGCTGCAAGAGCAGAACCGCACCGCGCATCATGGGGAATTGTAATTTATATGGCGGACAAGTCGGCCACTGCTTCGGCGGATCCTGAGGGCCTCGGCGAATCGGCAGCGTCCCCGCTTAAATCGCCACGCGTTCGCCTGGCGATGCTCATTAGCGCGATCTTGCTGCTCATTGGTGGCCTTGTCTGGTACTTGGATCATCAGAACCGGGGCCGATACATGCAGGTGACCGACAACGCCTATGTTGCGGCGGATTCCGTCATCACAGCGCCCAAGATCGCCGGATATGTTGAACGGGTGTTCGTTATCGAGAATCAGACGGTTCGGCAGGGGCAGTCTCTAGCTGAACTCGATCCCCGCGAATATCGGGCGCAGACTGAACAGATTACCAGCCAGATCGAAACGGCAACGGCTGCGGGGGATACGACGCGCTCTCAGATTTCCGAACAACAGGCAACCATAGCGCAAGCGCAAGCCCAGCTCGACGCGGCGCGCGCCGAGGCTGCTTTCGCCGCACAGCAGGTTACGCGATATCAGCCGCTTGCCGCATCCGGCGCCGAGCCAGGGGAGCGTTTCGCGCAGCTTCAGACGCAGGCACGGCAAGCTCGCGAGCGAACCAATGCTGCGCATGCCGCGCTGATTGCCGCGCAACGGCGTGTCGGTACACTGAGCGCGCAGGTACGTCAGGCCCAGTCGCAAGCAGAGGCCGCGCGTGCCCAACTCAAGGTGGCGCGCGTCAACGTCGAATCGACAGTGCTTAAGGCTGCCATCAATGGCCGTGTGGGCGACCTGGCTGTCCGTGTCGGGCAATTCGTGCAGCCCGGTACGCGCCTGATGACACTGGTTCCTGTCGATCGATTGTTCATAGAGGCGAATTTCAAAGAGACTCAACTGGGGCTTATGCGCGTCGGCCAGCCTGTTGGCATCGAAATCGATGCGCTCCCTGGCGTCGAACTGACCGGGCGTATTGCCAGTGTCGCTCCTGGCACGGGCGCCCAGTTCTCGGTGCTCCCCCCCCAGAATGCGACCGGAAACTTCACAAAGATCGTACAGCGCGTGCCTGTACGCATTGCAATCGATGCTCCTCTCGAAGTGCGCAGGCTCCTTGTGCCGGGAATGTCGGTTGGAGTAACGGTCGATACGCGTTCAGCCAGAGGAGAGATGGATCGACTCCGTCAGGCCGTAAGCCGGAAGCGTTGACAGTGGTCACGGTCACAGCATCTCCAGACGCAGCTCGTTCCGCGCGTGCGGACTTGACCGCTTGGATCGCTGTGGCTGCCGGCTCGCTCGGCGCACTGCTGGCGACCCTCGACATCTCGATCGTCAACTCGGCACTGCCAACGATCCAAGGCGAAATCGGAGCAACCGGCACTGAGGGAACGTGGATCGCCACCGCCTTTCTCGTTGCCGAGATCGTCGTCATTCCGCTGAGCGCTTGGCTGGAGCGGCTTTTGGGACTGAGAACCCTCCTTCTCATTTCCGTGACTGCCTTTACCGGGTTCTCCATCCTATGCGGCATCGCCACCGACCTTATGACGATGATCATCGGACGAACCGGGCAGGGCCTTATGGGAGGGCTGCTGATACCGACCGCCATGACGATTGTCGCAAAGCGACTCCCGCCACCCCAGCAGCCTATCGGGATGGCCCTTTTCGGAATGACAGTAATCTTGGGGCCCGTTCTTGGCCCCTTGCTCGGTGGCTGGCTGACGGAAAATTTGAGCTGGCATTATGCCTTCTTCGTCAATGTGCCGGTCTGCGGGATACTCCTCTTGCTCCTGTTGCTCGGCCTGCCGCACGAACGTACGAATTGGGTCTATCTTCGCGAGGCCGACTGGTTGGGTATTATAGGCCTGATCCTTGGCCTTGGAGGACTGACGATCGTGCTCGAGGAGGGGCACCGTGAAGACTGGTTCGAATCGACGCTTATCATCCGGCTGACGTTTATAACAGTAGCAGGGTTTGTGATGTTGGGGATCGGACAGATCCGGGCAACAAAGCCCGTCCTTAAGTTGCGAATCGTCATGAGCAGACAGTTCGGCAGCGTCGTTATAATGGCGCTAGCGCTGGGCATGGTGATGTACGGATCGACCTTCGTCATCCCGCAATTCCTGTCGCTTATCGCCGACTATAATGCCCTCGAGACCGGACAGGTCATTTTTCTCATGGGCGTTCCTGCCTTCTTTGTGATGCCATTCGTACCGTTTCTGATGCGGTTTGTCGACATCAGGCTGGCCGTTGGTGCTGGCCTCGCGCTTATGGCTGCTAGCTGCTTTGTGAACACCAGTCTCACAGTGGAATCCGCAGGCGAAGCCTTTACTACCGGTCAGCTGCTGCGCGGGGTGGGGATGATCTTTGTCATGCTCTTTCTGAACCAAGCCGCCATTACCTCAGTCAGCAAGGAGGATGCTGGAGATGCCTCGGGCATCTTCAATGCTGCGCGAAACCTCGGTGGCTCATTCGCTCTGGCGGCCCTGACGTCGTTCCAGGACCAGCGCATGTCACTCCACAGCCGACGGATGGAGGAAACGCTGTGGGCAAACGATCCAAGCGTGCAGGAGTATATCGCGGGGATGTCTCATACTCTGGGAAATATGGACGCCGGCCTTCAGTCGCTCGCTGGCACTATTCAGCAGCAGGCGTTCGTCATGACCTATAACGACATATTTTTGACGATGGCGGTAGCGACTTTTGTGACGCTCCCGTTCGTGTTTTTCCTTCGCCCGCTCCCCAAGGGGATGTCGCTGACGATGCATTGAGGTGGTAATGGCAAAGTTAAGTGGTCTCATCCTTCCGCTGCTCCTTGGTGGATGTGTGGTCGGCCCGGACTATTCCGGACCACCAGAGCTCGGCCAAGCCGCGCCGCGGCCAACATTCGTTCGTCAACCAGCAGATGCATCGACCAGCGAGCCTGAACTCGCCGAATGGTGGGCGACGCTGCAAGATCCGGTTCTCGATGAGCTCGAGCGGCGCACTCTTGTCGCGAATCCCTCGATTGATGTTGCGCAGGCCCGACTTCGCCAAGCCCGTGCGTCTGTACGCCAGGAGCGAGCAAACCGCCTGCCGACGGCTGGTGCTCAGGGCACGGCCATATTTGCCGATCTTCCCGGGATCGATCTCCAGACCAGTCAAGGAAGTACTACACCCACACCTGTTCCGGCGCCTTCATCCGCCCAGGATGCGGACACGTCTCTGCGTTTCTACAACCTTGGTCTGAACGCAAACTGGGAAATAGATCTCGCGGGCGGGCAGGTGCGAAAAATCGAAGCGGCAAACGCGCTGGCGGCGGCAGCGGCGTATAATGTTGCAGACGCAAAGGTCCAGCTCAGCGCTGAAGTCGCGCAGACCTATACCAATCTTCGTGACCGGCAGCAGCGCGCCGCCGCTTTTCGCGAAGGTCTCGACATTCAGCGGCAGCAGCTCGCCCTAGCCCGGCAGCGTTTCGGGCAAGGCACAATCCCGGCCTTTACTGTCGGCCAAGCGAACCGCGCGGTTCAGGCCACGATCAGCGATCTCGCCGCAGCCGATGCTGAGATCGTAATATATATGAATGCGCTAGCGGTTCTCGCCGGTGAAGCGCCGGGATCTCTCGATCCGCTATTGACGCCACGGCGCGATATCCCGATGCCCCCTGCGCGGGTGTCGATCGGAGACCCTTCGGCGCTCCTGCGTCGCCGTCCCGACATCCGCGCTGCGGAGCGCAGTCTCGCTGCCACAACTTCCCGGATAGGAGTCGCGGAAGCAGCTCGTTTTCCGAAAATCAGCTTCATGGGGATTCTCGGGATTGGCGGCACGTCGATCGGAGACCTGGTAGATCTGGGCAATATTTCCAACATCGCCGTCCCTCAGCTGCAATGGGGCTTGCTCGATTTTGGACGAACGTCAGCGGCGATATCACAGGCACGCTCTGGTCGCGATGAAGCCGAGGCACAATATCGGCAGGTAGTGCTCGGCGCGCTTGAGGATGCGGAGACGTCGCTTGCGCGCTTTGCACAGCAAAGGCGAAACGTCGCCGCTTTTGCCGAAATCAAGCGGTCAGCAGATGAAGCGGCAACGCTGATGCGGCAGCGCTATGCGCGGCAGGTCATTTCGAGAGGCGACGCTCTTGAGGCTGACCGCCAGCAGCGGCTTGCAGAGGCAAACCTGCACAGTGCGGTTGCGGCCCTCACCGCCAGCTATGTTGCCATACAGAAGTCGCTTGGACTGGGATGGACAGAAGCTGGGAGTCAAGCCTCAGCCCTTATGAGCAAATAATGATGGTATCTGTCCGGACTTGCCAATACAAGAATCGGCGGCCCTGCCCACCGCCAATGATGACTTTTGGCACAGGGCAACCCGCCTGTTCGGCATCCATCCTGCGGCCCTTGCGATTATACAGAGTTTCGCGGGGTAACGCGCCCCGGGGCGATTGCGATGTGTTTGACGGGGGTTGCCCCCGATAGGATGAAATACGGATTCACGACCGCATAGCCGGACGCAACATCGGACCGGAGACAACCATAGAGCAGTTTATCGGCCTCGACGTGTGATTGAATAGAATTTTCTGTCCGACGAAGATCTATCCCGCGGGGAGTTGTCCTGACCGCGTATACGACCTTGTACCCGACAGACGGCATCACCCGCAGACGGAAGATGGGGGCGCTTGTAAGACCAGCCAAGCTTACGACCTCACGACCATAGATCGACGAAGGGGGCACTTCAAGGTTTGTTACACGGACAGCGGTAAGTTGAACATAGAGGCAACATTGCGGGGTCAGATGAGCTTCGACCCCCTTCATGCAACTTGGTCGATGGGTTCGACGCCAAGATTGAGCGGCCTGAAGCCGTCGTTATCGACGCCATGGCCGGTGTTCTGCCAAAGATAGTCGCCGGTGAGGCTGATATGCCGCCAGCCCAGCGGCGCGACATGCGCAAGCAACTCGTTGGGGGCAGGCTCGCCCGATCGGCGTAGGTGATCGACTGCCCGGCCCATATAAAGTGTGTTCCAATAGATGATGGCGGCGGTGACAAAGTTCAGCCCCGATGCCTTGAGCGCCTGGTCCTCGAACGTGCGATCCCGCAACCGGCCCTGCTTGTGCGCGAAGACGGCCTGGGCGAGGAAATGCCGCGCTTCGCCCTTGTTCAGTCCGGCCTGGCACTGCTGCCGGAGCTGCTTCGATTCCAACCAGTCGATTGTGAACAGTGCGCGCTCGATGCGGCCCACCTCCTGGAGCGCGAAATCGAGACGGTTCTGACGGCGGTGCGCGGCCAGCTTCTTCAGCATGACCGACGGCAGCACGGCATGGGCCTTGATGGATGCGGCCAGACGGACCAGCTCGTCCCAGCTCTCGCGGATCACCGAGGTGTTGATCGGGCGGCCGATCAGGGGCGCCAGCGAAGGGTAGCGACTCTGGCCCTCGAATGTGCCGAGCTTGCGGTCTGCCAAGTCGCGCAGGCGCGGGACAAACCGGAAACCGAGCAGATGCGCCAGGCTGAACACATGGTCGGAACTGCCGCCGGTGTCGGCGTAATGGGTGGCCGGTTCGATGCCGGTTCCGTGGGCGACCAAACCGTTGAGGACGTAGGGCGCCTCGGCCGCGGTCGCCGAGATCAGCCGGGCGTGGAACGGGGCATAGGTGTCGGCGACGTGGGTATAGATCTTCTGCCCGGGTTCCGAGCCGTAATGCAGGTTGACGCTACCGGCGGACCCGCGGCGACCGCTCCTGAAGAACTGCCCATCCGAACTCGACGTGGTGCCGTCTCCCCAGAGCCGGGTGAGCGGCAGGGCGGCCTGCGCATCGATCAGGTGGCGCAGCGCGCCCGCATAGTTCTCGTCCGAGAGATACCAGCTGTGTGTCCACGCCAACTGCGCGTAACTGATACCCTGACTGGCGTTAGCCATTCGCTCGATCCCGAGATTGGTCGCGTCCGCCAGGATGGCCGCAAGAAGGGCCTCGGGATTGGGATGCGTCCGCCCCGAACGGAGTTCGGGGAAAGCTGACACAAAGCCGGTGCGTCTCGCCACCTCGGCCAGAAGCTCGGTGATGCGGACCTTAGGCATGATCCGATCAACGAGTGCATCGAGCTGGTCGGCTGCCGCGGGTGTCGTTGCCGCGACCGGGGTGACGCGCAATTCGTTGCCCCTCAGCTCGACGCCGTCGAGCGTGCCGCGCTTCAGTGCATTGCCGAACCGGCGCAGCCGCCAGTCGAGCAACTTGGCACGTCCGTCGAGGTAGCGGTCCACGTCGGTGTCGAAAGGCAGATTACCGGCGATTGCTGCGGCCTCGGAGCGGGGCAGCAGATAGGCATCGAAGCGAAGGTGGTCGCGGGTACCCTCCACCCACAGGTCTCCCGAGCCAAGCCGCTCGCGCACCATAGCGACGGTTGCCGTCTCATATCGTCTCCGATCGATGCTTCCGCCCTCCGTGATCGCGGCTTTCCAGCTCTTCGGGAATGGCATGGGTGCGTCGATCGGCACCTCGCGCTTGCCGGTCGCGTTCAACTCGCGCACCAGCTTTACGGCCGCGAGCACGCCATCGCGCGACCCCGTGGCCTTGAACCGGAATGCGTCCAGGAAAGCCGGCGCATATCGACGAAGCGTCATGTACTTGTCGGACGCCCTGACCAACGGCTCGTCACGAGCGAGATCGGCGATCGCGGACACCTCATCGGCCACACCCATCAACCGGTCCCAGCCAACGCCGGTCTCGAGCGCAGACCAAGGATCAAGCCCGTCTTCGCGCGCGACACGAAGCGTACCGATCGTCGATCCGAACATTCGCATGAGGCGGCCGACGTCCTTGGTGGTCGCCTCGTAGCGGCGTTTTTGCGAGGCTCGCGCCTTGGCGAATAGGAGCCCGGTCTGCTTGGCGAACATCTCGATCGCGGCATCGGCGAGCCGGGCTTCAAGGTCGATCATGGCCGCGGCCAAGGTCGCTCGCCGGCGACGGAGCGAATAGTCCGAGAGGAGGAATGCCGGCGCAACTGCTCCTTCACGTACGAGTTGGCGAAATCGGCGCTCGTGGATGCTCTCGGCCACCCGCGCGTCGATGCCGATGCCGCGGACGTAGGACAGGCGAGCGAGGATGCCGGCGAGATTTCGGGCGGATGGGCTGTCGCCCGTGTCGCGCAACCACGCGAGCGGGGTCACCCCACTTTTCTGATCGGCGACCAGCAAAGCGTCGAGGGCGCCGACCTGCCCTGGCGTGAGTGCGGCCACCACGATGTCGGCCGCGAGCTTGCGCGCCCTTGCCCTTCCTGCGATCCCGATCCGCTCGATGCGGGCTGGCGCCGGAAGAACGATGCGGCCTGCGCGAAGGTCGTCGATGATCGCAGTCGCAATGGCCATGCCGCGCTCGGTTCCTCTCGCCGCCTCGGTCGCGACGTCAAGTGCGCGCCCCACGTCGCCGGGCTCGAAGCCGCGCAGGCCCAGACTTCCCATTGCTTCCCAGGCGTGCTCGAGCCGGGTCTGTGCGCGGTGGGCATAGCCAGCCAGCGTGCTCGATCGCAAGCCGAGTTGGTCCGCTATGTAATGGGCCAGAAAGTCGGGCACCACCTCGTCGTGTCGTAATCCAAAGCCTGGATACTGCAGAAGCGCCAAGTGGAGCGCGAAGCCAAGCCGGTTGGCGTCGCCACGCCTCGCCTCGATCAGCGACCGATGCTCGGGCATGACGGTGTAGAACTTGGCGAGCGAGGCGCGGTCGAGCGGTACGCCGAACAGTGCTCGGCGCTCGTCTCCTGTCAGAAGGTCGCGTCGGGCCATACGACTCACTCCCGTCAACCAGTAAGCGTAGCCTTGCCGCGCCAGGGACGCGAGGTTTCGCAAAACTTGTAAGTTCCGCGACAGATCGGGACCACACGGAAAATCTGTGTAAACGCTCGCGCTAAATGGCGGCGTTCTGATCGCGCTATTTGTCAGTTGCCGGGTCCGATGACGAGGCAATCGCGCGCGGCCTGAACGATGTCAGCGGTGACCTCCTCGACGCGGTTGAGGGTCATGATCCGCCGCATCTGCGCGAACAGGCGCTCCATGAGCCGGAAGTTGCCGCGCGTGATGCGGATCACGGCTGCCTGCGCTTCGATCGCGTCGAGTTGGGCCGGGTCGAAGCTGATCCCGAAATCGCCGGCGTGGGTCGCGAGCAGCAGCCGCATTTCGGTCTCGGTAAGCGGTTTGAACTCGTGGACGAAGCCGATCCGCGAGTAGAGCTGGGCATAGCGGGCGAGGCGCTTCTCCAAGCCCGGCATACCCATCAGGATCAGCCCGAAGCCGTGGCGATCGGCCATGTCGCGGAGATGTTCGAGCGACTTTATGGTCAGGCGGTCGGCCTCGTCGACGATGACGAGGGGGCAGGCGATGCGGGCGGCGTCATGGGTGATTTCGTCCTGCGAGCCGCCCGCGACCGTCAGCCGGGCATAGCCCAGCTTAATGAGGTTGAGGCCCAACACCGCGTCGATCGTCTTGGGCGTGTTGCTGACCGACACGGTGTAGAAGACGGCGCGGCAGCGAGCGACCTTTTCGCCAAGGAGCGCGGCAATGGGACGGAGCGCGGCATATTCCCCCAGGTCGGGGAAGCTGGAAAACTCGCGCGCCGATCGCGTCTTTCCGACGCCCGGCCGGCCATGACACACGCCGATATAGCGGTAGTGCGCGCAGGCTTCGGCAAACTCGACGAACCGGGCATGTTCGCGGGTCGCCAGGAACGGCTGCTCGACCAGGAACTCAATCGTCAGCGGCGTAGAGCCGGAGCCCTCGGTAGGTGGTGGGCCGGGAAGCCGTATCCTCTTGGTCGCCATCGAAGGTCTCCGTGGGGGCAGGCACCTGCTTGTCGCGCTCCTTCGCGCCGCGCCGGGCGCGCTGGATCGCGCGCAACGACGGGTGCCCAGCGTGCTCGGAGCTGAGCGCACGGCAGACGAACCGGCCCTGGTGGTAGACGTGGATCTCGGTCAGGTCGCGGGGGTCATAGACCGCCTCGACCTGCTCGCCGACGAAGGCCGCGAGCGTGGGTTCGACATAGCGCCTGCCCATCAGACGGATGCCGTCGCGCAGCACTTTACGGGGCTTGGGCACGTGCACGAGCAGCATGTCGAGCTGTTCAAGGCTGTCGGGCATTGCGGGCAGGAACCCGCCCTTCTGCCAGCGCGTGATCGGCGGTTCGCCGGTGCTGCCATGCGGGCGACGATGATAGACGCCGCACACGAACGCCTCGAAGCGGGCGCGCAGCTCGTCGAGCGTGAGCACTGGCGCCGACAGCGGCTTGCCCGCGATCAGGTGGCCGGGCAGGTCGGGCAGGAACATGTCGTTGATGGTGCGGAACAGCCGCTCGATCTTGCCGCGCCCGCGAGGACGCCCCGGCAGCGAATGGATGAGGCGGATTTTGAGGGCGATGCACGCCTGCTCGATATGCTCGGAGATGAAATCCGAGCCGTAGCACATTGGGAAGCTGCCCCTCGAAGGCAGCATTCGCCTTGATGGAGACAAGGGCGCGTAGCGCCCGACGGCTTCATCAAGGCGGCCATGACCGGCCAGCAGGTCTCTAAAGTGAAGTTGTCGACTCAACACTTTGGAGACTGACCGACCATGACCAAGCGCAGTTCTACTCCGGCCGATGCCGTGCTGGTAGCCATCGATATGTCCAAGCACCGCCAGGAAGTGCTGATCGAACGCCCGGAGGGCGGACGACGTCGCCGCATGACAGTCATGGCTACCAAGGCTGATTACGACCGCCTCGCGGACGATCTGGCAGCCATCGGCAGACCTATCGTCGTTGGCTTTGAGGCCACCGGCAACTACCACCGTACGCTGGCGCACCGACTGCTAGCTGCGGGTTTCGAGCTGCGCCTGATTTCGTCGGTCGCCTTGGCACGGACGCGTGAGGCGTTGCATAATGGCTGGGACAAGAACGATTCCAAAGACGCCCAGGTAATTCTGCACATGCTCCAGATCGGCGCCACTCAGCGCTACGTCGACCCGCTGGCCGCCGGCATCAACGACCTGCAGGAGATGTCGAAGACGCACGAGGCCATTTCCAAGGCGAAGACGCAGACCTGGCACCGCATCCTGACCCATTACCTGCCTTTGTATTTTCCCGAGATCGAACGTTTTGCGGGCAACAGCCGGTCCGACTGGTTCCTGGCTCTGCTCGAACGGTTTCCGACACCGGCCAGCATGACGACGCTCGGTCAGGAGGCCTTCACGCGCGAGGCCTGGTCACTGGTCGGCCGCAAGGTCTCCAAGGCCCGCTTAATCAACGATATCTACGAGACGGCCTGCGCCTCGGTTGCACTGCCGGTCGACGAGGAATCCGTCGCGGTCGCCATGTTCCGCATGGTCATCGCACAAGCCCGCAGCCTGATCCGGCAACGCGATGAGATCGAGCGGACCGCCAATGCCATGCTCAGCGAGAACCGCGACTATCAGCTCCTGCGCATGATCCCCGGGATCGGCCCGATCAACGCGCTGACGATCCTCGCCGAGGCTGGCGATCTTCGGCGCTTCAACCATCATCGCCAGTTCCTGAAGTTTTGCGGGCTCGACCTGGCCACCTGTCAGTCAGGCACCTTCCGAGGCCGAACCAAGCTCTCGAAGTACGGCAATGCCCGGCTACGCCGCACCTTCTGGATGGCGACCCAGGTCGCCATTCGCCAGCGCGACAACAGTTTCCGCGACAAGCTTGGTCGCTATGTGGCCGGCCACGGCAACGACCCTGATCGCCGCCGCAAGGCGATGACCGCACTCACCGCCAAGATGGCGCGCGTCGCGCACGCCGTCATCAAGACGGGAACCGAGTACCGTCCGTTCGTCGAACGGACGGACACCAGATGGAAGGACCCCTCTCTGTGGAGCCGTGAGGGCGCAGCCGCGACCCTGTAGATAATGTTCGGGCCTTCCATCTGGCATCCGCATCTCATTTTAAGGACGGTGAGGACCACGACCGGTGCGGTCGCTGGATCCTGTGTTTGCTATGGCCGAGAGCGCATTCCTTGACGATGGAAGCCATCTGGATCAAAAAGTCATCAGCGCCGATCACGCTCGGCGCAACGAGACCTGCTGGCCTTTTCCCGCCGCTGCTTCCCAACCTAGGACGTTGTCGACGTAAAGCTGTTCGGGAATGCCGCTGACGATCCATTCGGGATTGGGCTTGCGCCAGATCGCCTGCCGCAAGGCGAGCGCCGTGTTGAGGGCACTGGGGGCATCGAGGCTGAGGAAGTAACCGGCGATGGCTCGGCTGTGATCGTCAACGATGACGGTCAGCCAAGGACGCACCGGGGTTCCGGCATCATCGAGCACGAGAATGTCGAGAACGGTATGATCGGCCTGCCACATCTCGTTCGAGGTCGCGGCTTCGCGCCGATGCACTAGCTCGTGCTGGTCGCGGTAGACGGCCGGATCGGAGGCTGCGGCGATCTGGCTTGCCGGTATCGGCGTGACGACACGCGCGACGGCCGCATAGCTGGGGGTTCGGTGTCCATGCGCGATGGCGAGTTCCTGCACCTTTCGGTGAATGGCGGCGACCGGGGGTCGCGGGCGCTTGGTGGCGAGAGTGCGGGTCAGTTCGACCAGATGTTCCGGCAGGTGCAGCCTGCCCCGATCGTTGCGCGGCAGACGCGCGAGACCGGCAAGTCCTTCGGCACGGTAGCGCCCGAGCCAGCGCTGCAACGTCCGCTCGCTCAGCGTGCCGGTGCGGGCGAGGTCCGCGAGCGGGATGCCATCGGCGAGGTGCGGTTCAAGGACGCGGTAGCGCTCGATCGCCAGCGGCGGGACAAGCGCCGGATGCGTCACCGCCGACGGTCCGTGTCGCAGGTAAGGAAAACGGAGATTTGCCTGCCCATCGCCATGCGAGTCCGCTCGCGTTGCCAAACCGGCCTGTTCGACGTAAATCTACCCGGTAAAGAAAACTAGGGCAACATAGACCTGCCGATGACGACTTTCTTCCCAAACCGCGCCCGATCGGGGCGCCACCGGCCCTACGCATGAAAATCGGTTACGCCCGCGTATCGACCGCCGAGCAGAACCTGGACCTCCAGCGTGATGCGCTGAAGGCTGCCGGCTGCGAGAAGGTCATCACCGACAAGGCCTCCGGGGCGACTGCCGCTCGCCCTGGATTGGAAAAGGTGAAGGAGCTGCTTCGCGCCGGCGACACACTGGTGGTCTGGCGCCTCGACAGGCTCGGCCGCTCGCTCCGTGATCTGATCGGATGGATGACCTACCTCGACGAGGAAAAGGTCGGGCTGCTGAGCCTGCACGAGGCGATCGACACGACCACCACGTCGGGCAAGCTTACCTTCCACCTGTTCGGGGCATTGGCGGAGTTCGAGCGCAACCTGATCCGCGAGCGGACCCAGGCCGGTCTCACCGCAGCCCGCGCTCGCGGCAAGAAGGGTGGCCGGCCGGCCGCACTCGGCAAGGACAAGCGCGACCTGCCCGTCAGGCTCTACCACGAGAACACGATGCCGATCGCCAAGATTTGCTCGATGCTCGGCATCTCCAAGCCAAAACTCTACGCCTATGTGCGATCGGCCGAGACCAAGCCGGTAGCCGCGTAGCGACGCTCGCCGACAAATAGCGCGATCAGAATGCCGCCACTTAGCGCGAGCGTTTACACCGTTCGCGGTCCCGATCGGCCCAGCGTCCCCCGGAACCGTTCGTTATCGGGAAGGCATCTAAGCGGTCTGCACCATCCTTCATCTAAAGTTCTCCAAGCGCTTCTGAGGATTTTCGGGCGCACCAAAAGCACTTGCTCCTCCAGTGGCTGGAGCATGTAACCGCAATTTGCTCTCCTGCGGACGGGGGGCTGGAGGTGGCTTTTTGACGGCCCGTGTTGAAGCAATCGGTATGTCTCGACGCTCATTAGTGGCGCGGCTGGTGGCCTGTGGAACCGGCTTGGTGCTCGGTTCTCCAACGCTCGCGCGACAGACTTCCCGGTCTGCGGGCTCGTGGAACTTCGGTGCGGCTCACCTCGAATGGGAGCCGCTGGAAGTCGGCACGGGTGATACCCTCCTTGTTTCGGCACAAGTGCGCGGAGTGCCGGTGCGGGCGGTGCTCGACAGTGGCAGCGGCGCGTCGATCATGAGCACGGCGCTCGCGGCGAAGCTCGGCTTGAACGATGGTGAGCGGCGCATGATTAGCGGGCTGAGCGCCAAGGCCCCGGTGCTGCTGGTCCGCGACATCGACGTACAGCTCGCCCGCGAAACCCGTCGCTTACCCTTTGCCGTCGTTGGTGATCTGAGTTCAGTGTCGGCGGCCTTCGGACGACCGATCGATATCCTCCTCGGTGCCGATATGTTCACGGGTAGCTGCATCGCGCTCGATTTCGCGAAAAGGCGTATGGCGGTCGTCAAGTCAGGCACGTTTCTCGCCGGTCCCGACTGGCGCGCTGTCGCGCTCGGGCGCGGTGCCAAGCAGGAGCTGTTCATTCGAGCTTCCGTCTCGGGTTTGCCTCCCGTGCCCTTGATGATCGATCTTGGCAGCTCGGCCGCGCTGATGCTCTCGTCGGCCTATGCCCGCGATCAAGGGCTGTTGAACGGGAAGCTCGTCTCGACCGCGGCGATCGGCGGCGTCGATGGTGTGCGTATCAACGATGCTTTCACGATCCAGAACATCAACATCGAAGGGCTTGGCGTCTCGAACGTCCCCACACTCGGGATGAGAGCTTGGCTCTCCACCAGCACGGTTGGCAATGTCGGCCTACCGCTGATCGCTCAATTCGACGTGGTGTTCGACGTGACCGCCGGATTCGTGTGGCTCCGGCCACTCGGTCCTCGTCGTCGCCTGCCGATGCTGAAGGACCGTAGCGGCCTTGGCCTCGCAGCCTCACCAACGGCGCTCACCGTTGTTCATGTGGCGGCGAACAGTCCCGCGGAAAAGGCTGGCTGGGCGGTCGGCGACCGGATCGTGGCGGTGAACGGCCATTCGATCGATGCGAACTATACGCGTGGGGAGCTCTGGCAAGTGCGCTCCCGGCCTGCTGGCACCCTCGTAAAGCTGACGATGGCCTCGGGTGATGTGCGCGAGCTCAGGCTGGCCGATTATTATTGATCGGCTTGAGGGTGGCCTTTGCCGATCGCCTTCATGATCCGACAATCGGCCATGCGCGCCTTGGTGCAGCTCTGGCTGAGCATTGCCAACTCATCCCGCAACACCGCGAGTTGCGCCAGTCTCTCCTCCACATCCTTGAGGTGCTGAGCAGCGATAGCTGAGGCGGCACCACAATCCTGGTCCGGGTTCTGCGCCAGCCCCATCAACGAACGGATCTCGTCGACGGAGAAGCCAAGCCGGCGACCGTTGCGGATGAAGTGCAAACGCTCAATGTCACTGGCATCGTAGGTTCTGCGACCCGACGCCGTGCGAGGGGCGGATCGGAGCAACCCGATCGACTCATAAAAGCGGATCGTCGTCACCTTCGTCGAGGTCTCGCTGGCGAGCTGCCCAATCATCACCGGCTTCATCATGCCATCCTTGCTTATGCGAACGTGTCGCACATTTCGCTTGCTTCTACAGCGACTGGAGGTGGTAAGGAAGGCCGCATGAATGCTTCTACCGAAAGCTGCGGGTGCCACGGGGAGCCCGCGCGCGCGCAAACCGATCCGGCCTATCGCCGTGCGCTGCTGACCGTCGTGGTGCTCAACCTCGGCTTCGGAGTCGCCGAGCTGTTCGGCGGGTTCATCGCCGATAGCCAAGCGCTGAAAGCGGATTCCCTCGATTTTCTCGGGGACGGGTCGATCAGCCTTATCGGTCTTCTCGCGCTTGCCTGGTCCGCACGGGCGAGGGCAAAGGTCGCGCTGACGCAGGGGTTGTTTCTCGGTGCGCTTGGCGTGGGCGTAATCGGTTTCGCGATTTGGCGCGCCCTGAACGCAACCGCGCCCGATGCCGAACTGATGGGCACAATCGGCGTTGTCGCGCTCGCGATCAATGTCGTGTCCGCCTTGGTGCTTGCGCGTTTCCGGGAAGGGGACGCCAATGTTCGCGCGATCTGGCTGTTCAGCCGCAACGACGCGCTCGCCAACGTGGCGGTGATCGCCGCGGCCGGTCTGGTGGCGTGGACAGGAAGCGCCTGGCCGGACCTCGCCGTCGCCGGCCTCATCGCCCTCCTGTTCCTCCACTCCGCTTATGAAATCGTCACTGGCGCTCGGCGCGAATTGGGAGAGCGGTAGTGCGTCTGCTCGCGTTGATCCGGGCAATGCTCTCGTTGCGGCTGCTCTCCGCGCTCGCGGCGCTGCTGATCCCTGCTGCGGCAATCGCCGAACCCGGCGACGTGCAAACCGCATGGCGGCTGCTCGACTATATGGCCGTCGATTATGGCGGCGCGGTCGCCAACGGTCGGATCAAGAGCACGTCGGAATATGCCGAGATGACGGAGTTCGCCGCGTCGGTCTCGACACGGCTTCAGGGCCTGCCGGCGAAGCCGGAGCGTCAAGCCCTCATCCAGCGGGCTGCCAACCTCCAGGCGGTGATCGCGGAAAAGGGACCGACTGAACAGGTGGCAACATTGGCGCACGGGCTCGCGGCCGATCTGTTGCGCGCCTACCCGGTGCCGCTCGCGCCCGATAAGGCTCCGAACCTCGTCTCCAGCGATGCACTGTTCCGACAATCCTGCGCGTCCTGCCACGGGATGACGGGCAACGGCCGTGGCCCTGACGCCGCCAAGCTCGCTACGCCCCCGATTGCTTTCACCGATGCCGAGCGCGCGCGCCAGCGCAGCGTGTTCGCGCTCTATCAGGTGGTGACGCAAGGCATCGACGGGACCGCGATGCAGAGCTTCGCCGATCTGCCCAACGATCAGCGCTGGGCGTTAGCATTCCGAGCCGGGAGCTTCGCCTTCACGGATGCGCAGGCGCGCGAAGGCGAGCGGCTTTGGAAATCCGACCCGACCCTTCGCCGGCGCATTCCGGACCTGAAAACCCTGGTCGCGCTCACCCCGGCCGCGCTCGGCGCGGCGATCGGCGACGCCAAGGCTGACCCAGTGCTCGCGTTCCTGCGTCGTCATCCCGAACAGGTGATACAACAGGCTCCCGGCTCGCTCGCGGTCGCCCGCGCCAAACTCGCCGAAAGCGTGGCGGCTGCGCGGCGCGGCGATGCGCGCATGGCGAAAGAGCTGGCGCTGTCGGCCTATCTCGATGGGTTCGAGCCGATCGAGCCAACACTCACCGCGCGCGACGCGACGCTGATGGGTCGAATCGAGGGCGCGATGGGGGAGTTCCGCGCCTCGATCGACCGGGGCGCGTCGCCCGATGATCTCGCGGAGAAGGTCGCAGTACTGGGCGGCCTTTTCGACGATGCGGAAGCGGCGCTCGCGCCTGATGCCGCCACCGAAGCGTCCACGTTCCTGGGCGCGTTCACGATCCTGCTGCGTGAAGGGCTCGAAGCCCTGCTCATCGTTGTCGCCATGATCGCGTTCCTGCGTAAAGCCGAGCGCGGCGAGGCGCTGCGGTACGTGCATGGCGGCTGGGTCAGCGCGATCATCGCGGGCGGGATCACCTGGGCGGTCGCCACCTATGCGATCGGGATCAGCGGTGCGAGCCGGGAGCTGACGGAAGGGTTTGGCTCGCTGTTCGCCGCGGTCGTGCTGCTCTCGGTCGGGATTTGGATGCACGGCAAGGCGCAGGCCGATCAGTGGCAGCGCTATATTCGCGAGAAGATGTCGCGGGCGCTCTCGGGCGGGTCGGGCTGGTTCCTGTTCGGGCTGGCGTTCGTCGTAGTTTATCGCGAGGTCTTCGAGACGATCCTGTTCTATGCCGCGCTTTCGGCGCAAGGTGACAACGGGATGCTTCTCGCGGGGGCCGGGTCGGCGATTGGACTGCTCAGCCTGATCGCTTGGGCCATGCTTCGCTACAGTCGCAAGCTGCCGATCGCGCAGTTCTTCCGCTATAGCTCCTGGCTCATGGCGGTCCTGACCGTCGTGCTGGCGGGTAAAGGCGTCGCCGCGCTCCAGGAAGCCGGCCTTATCAACATCGCACCGCTCGCGGACGTGCCACGGCTGTCGATGCTCGGCGTGTTTCCCACTTGGCAATCGGTGCTGGCGCAACTCCTGATGGCGGTCGCCATTGCGGTCGGGTTCGCCTGGAACGGGCGCGACCGATCCCGCTCGGGTTCCGGCTCAGTGACCCTTGGTTCGAATTAGTGCAATGACATGAAAACCCTTCCGTGATAGAGGCAAGCTAGTGCGAGCCTTTTTGCCTTTCCTGACATGCCTGATGCTGGTCCTGACCAGCTTCTCCGGCATGGCCCATGCCGCCGATCTGGCGGGGGGAAGCATCGCGGGCGTTGAGTTCACGGTCCATACCGCCGGTGACATCGATCAGGTGCCATCGGACTCGGACAAGAATGTCCCGCATCATCACAATTATTGTCACGGACACGACGTCGGCGCGCCTGCGCGCACGACGATGGAATATACCCCCGTCCTCACAGTGCCCAAGCCGACAATCTCCGCCTCTGCGTCGCTCGACGGCCGCACCGGCATGGTCCATTTGAGGCCCCCCCAAGCCTGACGTCCGATTTGGGCGTGCGTTGGCGCGCCCCTGTCGATCATCGTCAGGAGTCCTATTTTCATGAATCGTATCCTCGCGGCCATGCTGGCCGCAGCGTCTTGCGCCACGATGGCGCAGGCGCAGGTCGGACCGTCCGCGCCTGTTGCGCAGGATGCGCCGGTCTACACGCTTGACCAAGCGGTCAGTGCAGCGGGCGGTTCGGCCCCTGCTGCGGAAGCGGCGACAGCTGGAATCGACGCGGCCCGTGCAGGTCGCACAGTCGCCGGCTTGCGGCCCAATCCGGTGGTTCAAGGCCAAGTCGAGAATGTCATCGGCTCCGGGCCGTATCGGGGGGTCCGCAGCGCGGAAACCACGGTCGGCTTTGCGATCCCGATCGAGCTAGGCGGCAAGCGCGGCGCCCGCGTCGCGGTCGCCAATGCGCAATTGTCCCGGGCCGAGATCCAGGCCGCGATCATCGCGGCGGATGTCCGGCTTCAGGTAACGCAGCTCTATGTCGAAGCGGTCGCGGCCGATCGCCGGGTAATGACAGCCCGCGATCAGGCCCGGATCGCCAGCGATGCGCTGCGGGCCGCGAGCGTTCGCGTGCAGGCAGGGCGGGCATCGCCACTCGAGCAACAGCGCGCGGATGTCGCGCGTATCAATGCCGACGCCAATGTGGAGCGGCAGCTTCGCTTGGCCGAGGCGGCCCGCGCCAATCTGGCGCGTCGGATCGGACGGCCGATCGACGGCCTGCTCGATGACACGCTGCTCGATCGCCTTCCCGATGTGAACGTCTATGGGCCGTTGGCACCGGTCAACACGACCGGCACACTCGCGCTGGCGGCAGCCAACGCGGATTTCTCCATTGCCGAAGCCGGCGTGCGGCTCGCGCGCGCCAATCGCGTGCCTGACCTGAACGTCGGGCCGTCGATCCGCCGCCTGGAAGCGACCAACGACATGGCGGCGGTGTTCAGCGTGTCGATCCCGATCCCGGTGTTCAACAATGGTCGCGCCGCGATTGCGCAGGCGACCGCGCAGCGGACCCAGGCGGATGCGCAGCGCCGCGTGACCGCGCTCGACATCGAACAGGCGATCACGGACGCGCAGGCGCAGGCGGCCAATGCCGCAACGACGGCTCGTGCGGCGTCGGGGCCGGCGCTGGCGGCTGCACAGGAGGCCGCCCGCATCGCGCGGATCGGCTATCGCGAGGGCAAGTTCGGCCAGCTCGAATTGCTCGATGCTGAACGCACGCTCGCCGAAACGCGGGTCGCCGCGATCGACGCGCTTGCCAATTACCAGAATGCCCGCGCGCAAGTGGAGCGACTGACCGCTCGTGCGCCCAATGGGGGGAATCAGTGATGAAGAGCTTTTATCTCGCGGGCGCGGCGTCGCTCGCCCTGCTCTTGGCTGCCTGCGGCGGCAAGGATGGCGGAAACGAGGCAACTGCCGAAGGCGCAGCTGCCAATGAGACGGCAGCGGGCACGGAAAAGGGCGGTGCTGAAGGCGGTCATGCCGGTGAAGGCGTCGTCACATTGGGTGCCGACCAGATCGCCACAGCGGGCGTCCAGGTCGGACGGCCGATCATCGGCGGGGCCGGGACGATCGAGCTGCCCGCGATCATCGAGGGCGACCCACAGGGAACGCAGGTCGTCTCGGCCGCAATTGCGGGACGCGTGGTCGCGCTCACCCGTAACCTCGGCCAATCGGTCGGACGCGGCCAGACCATTGCGGTCATCGAAAGCCGCGAGGCGGCGCAGATCAAGGGCGAGGTCGAGGCGGCGCGGGCGCGGCTTCAGCTCGCTAATTCGAACCTCGCGCGCGAACAGCGGCTGTTCGCGCAGAGAGTCTCCCCTGAACAGGATCTGATCGCCGCCCGCACAGCGGCGACGGAGGCGCGGATCGCCCTGACGCAGGCGCAGAGCATGGTTTCGGCGGCGGGTGTCGGCGGCGGCGGGCTCAACCGGCTCGGCATTGCCGCGCCGATCTCGGGCCAGATCATTGCGCGCCCCGTGACGCTGGGACAAACGGTCGCGGCGGATGCCGAACTCTATCGCATCGCCAACCTGAGCCAGGTGTCGATCGCGCTTAATCTCAAGCCCGAGGATGCGGGCCGGGTGCGTCCCGGCAATACGGTGCTGGTGAAGGCGGCAGGCCGTCAGGCGACCGCCCGCGTGACCTTCGTGTCGCCGGCGCTTGATCCGCAGACGCGGCTCGTGCCTGCGCTCGCCACCCTCGACAATCGCGGTGGCGAATGGCGGGTCGGCGAGCCTGTGACGGCAGCCGTGCAGCTCACGGGCAGCGGCGGGAGCGGGGCGGTCCGCGTGCCGACGACGGCGGTCCAGAGTTTCGAGGGCAAGTCGGTCGTGTTCGTGCGCACGCCCACCGGCTTCAAGGCGACCCCGGTCCAGCTCGGCGATGCGTCGGGCGACACGGTGATCGTCCGGTCGGGCCTGACCGGCAACGAACAGATCGCCACCACCGGAAGTTTCACGCTCAAGGCCGAGATCGGCAAGGGCGAAGCGAGCCACGAGGATTAAGCCATGATCGCCCGTATCGTAACCTGGGCGGTCGAGAAGCGCTGGCTAGTCCTGCTCCTCACCGTCATCGTCGCCGCCATCGGCGCCTTTTCCCTCTACCGGCTACCGATCGACGCGGTGCCGGACATCACCAACAATCAGGTCCAGATCAACGTCCGCGCGCCTGCCCTCTCGCCCGAGCTGGTCGAGAAGCAGGTGTCGTTTCCAATCGAAACCGCGCTCGCCGGCACCCCCGGCCTGGAATATACGCGCTCGTTGAGCCGCAACGGCTTCGCGCAGATCACGGCGGTCTTTTCGGACGCGACGGACATCTATTTCGCCCGCCAGCAGGTGGGCGAGCGTCTGCGGGGCGTGCAAGAGAATCTGCCCGACGGCGTGAACCCTGAAATGGGTCCGATCGCGACAGGCCTGGGCGAGGTGTACATGTACACCGTTCGTCTCGATCATCGCGAGGACGACAAGCACAAGCCCGGTGAACCGGGCCAACAGCCCGATGGCAGCTACATCACGCCAGAGGGCGAGCGACTGACGACCGAAGAGGACAAGGCGACCTACCTGCGCACCGCGCAGGACTGGATCGTGACGCCGCTTCTGAAGACCACACCGGGCCTCGCCGGTGTCGACTCGATTGGCGGTTACGCCAAGCAGTTCCTCGTCGTGCCCGACGTGCAGAAGCTGGCCTCGCTCGGCATCACGCTGACGGACCTGGGAAATGCGCTGGAGCGCAATAACACCAGCGTCGGCGGTGGCTTCGTCAATCGCAATGGCGAAGGTCTGGCTGTTCGCTCGGATGCGCTCGTTCGCAATGCCAGCGAGTTGGCCAGGACCGTGATCGCGACACGTAACGGCGTGCCGATCACGGTCGAACAAGTTGCGACTGTGAAGACGGGTCAGGCGATCCGCATGGGTTCGGCATCGGAGAACGGTACCGAAGTCGTCGTCGGCACGGCGATCATGCGGATCGGCGAGAACAGCCGCATCGTGTCGACCGCGGTCGCTGAGAAACTGAAGACGATCAACGCTTCGCTGCCTCCTGACGTCGTAATTCAGCCGGTGCTGAACCGCACCGAGCTGGTCAATTCGACGATCAAGACGGTCGCGAAAAACCTGTCCGAAGGCGCGGTGCTGGTCATCGTCGTGCTCTTCCTGCTGCTCGGCAACTTCCGTGCGGCCCTGATCGCGGCGTTGGTCATCCCGATCACCATGATGCTGACAGGCTTTGGTATGCTGCGCGCTGGGGTCTCGGCCAATCTGATGAGCCTTGGGGCTTTGGACTTCGGTCTGATCGTCGACGGCGCCGTCATCATTGTCGAAAACGCGCTGCGCCGGCTTGCCGAGCAACAGCATCATGAAGGCCGATTGCTCAGCGTCAAGGAACGGCTCGCGACCGTGGCAGCCGCTGCGCGTGAGATGATCCGTCCCTCTGTGTACGGGCAGGCAATCATCATCCTCGTCTACGTACCGCTGCTCACGCTGACCGGCGTGGAGGGTAAAACGTTCGGACCGATGGCGCTGACCGTCATCATCGCGCTCGCCTTCGCCTTCATCCTCTCTCTCACCTTCGTGCCGGCGATGATTGCGATCTGGCTGTCGAAGAAGGTCGAGGAGAAGGACGGCCGCATCATCACGTGGCTGAAGAAGCGCTACGAACCCGGTCTCGACCGGGCCATGAAGCGCCCGACGCTGACGATCGGTGCGGGTGTGGGAAGCCTTGTGGTGGCGGCGCTTGCTTTCACTACGCTCGGCTCGGTGTTCCTGCCGCAGCTCGACGAAGGCGATTTGCTGATCCAGTCGCTCCGCATTCCGGCAACGTCGGTCCAGCAGAGCCAGGCGATGCAGGTGCCGATCGAGCGGATGATGTCGAAGCAGCCGGAGGTGCAATTCGTCTATTCCAAGACGGGCACCGCCGAGCTGGCGGCCGACCCGATGCCGCCGAACGCGACCGACATGTTCGTCATCCTGAAGCCGCGCAAGGATTGGCCGGATCCTGAGCTTCCCAAGGAGGAGCTGGTCAGCCGGATCGAGGGTAATCTCGCGAAGATTCCGGGAAATGCCTACGAGATCACCCAGCCCATCCAGATGCGCTTCAACGAGCTGATCGCCGGCGTGCGCGGCGACATCGCGGTGAAGGTGTTCGGGGACGACTTCAACCAGATGAACCGGACGGCCGAGCAAATCGCGGCGGTGCTGCGCAGAACGCAAGGCGCAGCGGACGTGAAGGTGGAGCAGACGACCGGTCTTCCCATGCTCGACATTCGCGTCAACCGCGACGCGATGGCGCGGTTGGGCGTTACGGCTCAGGATGTGCAGGACACCGTGACTGCGACGATCGGCGGGCGAACATCGGGCCAGATCTTCGAGGGCGACCGTCGCTTCCCCGTGGTGATCCGCCTGTCGGAGGCGCAGCGTGCCGACATCGGCCTGCTCCAACAGGTGCAGGTGCCGGTGGCAGGCGGCGGCTATGTACCGCTGTCCAGCGTCGCCGAGATCAAGGTGGTCGATGGTCCGAACCAGATCAGCCGCGAGAACGGCAAGCGGCGCGTGGTGGTGCAAGCCAACGTGCGTGGCCGCGACGTCGGATCCGTCGTGGCGGATGCGCAGGCGGCGATCGGCAGCCAACTCCGGCTGCCTGCCGGCACCTATCTCGAATGGGGCGGCCAGTTCGAGAACCTCCAATCGGCAAGCGAACGGCTGAAGCTGGTCATTCCGGCTTGCTTCATCTTGATCCTGCTGCTCCTCTACGGGGCGTTGGGATCGGTCCGCGACGCCGCGATCGTGTTCACCGGCGTGCCTTTCGCGCTGGTGGGCGGCGTCCTGTTGCTGTTCCTGCGGGGCATGGACTTCTCGATCTCGGCGGCAGTGGGCTTCATCGCCCTCTCGGGCATCGCGGTCCTCAACGGCCTCGTCATGGTCAGCTCGATCCAAGATCTGATCCGATCAGGGATGAGCCGCGAGGAAGCCGCGCATGTTGGCGCGATGCAGCGTCTGCGACCCGTCATCATGACCGCGCTAGTCGCCAGCCTCGGCTTCGTGCCGATGGCGCTGGGCGAAGGCGCCGGCGCAGAGGTTCAAAAGCCTTTGGCGACGGTCGTCATCGGCGGTCTGATCTCGGCGACGCTTCTTACGCTGTTCGTGCTGCCGACACTCTATGCCCGGTTCGGGCAGAAAGTGATCGAGAAACCCGAGCACTACAATGAGGAGCATGAAGGGGACGACCACGGTCAGACCTTCGTGAACAACTTGGCCTGATGGATGGGCGGGGCGATCCGCGATCGCCCCGCCCATCTCTGGGAGATGGGGATATGCCTCGCACCATAACCAGCTCGATGCTTCACGGCGGGCCACTGCGCATCTGGTCGGCACTCACCGATCCGGATCATCGCCGGGCGTGGAGTCCGCTCGTATTTCTCGATGATCCGTCCCGGCTCGGCGACACAGAATGCACCTTTGCGATCCAGGGCATCACCCGGCCAATTCGGACGCCAGCACGGATTGATCGATTCGATAAACCGCACGCCTTCGCTTGGTCCTGCGGCATCCCCTATCTGTTCACGCTCGAAGAGCGGTACGAGCTGGCGGGGGACGATGGCGGCACCAGGCTAACGCATAGCTGCACGCTGCGCGGGGCGCTCTCCCTGCCGTTCGCGGCGATGATGTTGCGCCGCCTGCGATCCCTGATGGTCGAATCTGACGATCGCCTCGCAACCTATCTCCGCTGGCGGGTAGGTCAGCCTGCCCGGGCTATCAATCGTCAGCGCGTCCCCTTCCGCTACAGGAGGAAGGCGCGATGATGATGCACTGTAAGCGGGTGCTGCCCGCCGTCATCCTCGTTGTCGGGCTCGCGGCGTGCTCGGAAAGAAAGCCGCCAGCCCCGCCAACGGAGCAGCAGATCCATTCGTCCGACAGCGCCGTGACGACCGGGGAAATGGGGCGGCATAGATATCGCTGTTCCGACGGGGAACCGCTGTTCGTCGATTACAAGGACAACGGCCTGCAGATCGATTTGCGGCGCTCCAACGGGGGACCGCCGATGATGCTGACCGCGCCAGCGCAGGGCCTGCAATATGTCGGCGAAACAGCCACCGCGACCTTCAAGGGGTCGCAGCTCACCATCGTGGAAGGCGATGGCCGTACCCGGATCTGCGAGCAGGAAGGCACGCGATGAACTGCCCTGCCTTCGAACGCCACAGGGCGCTTCGTCGGAAGAGACCGATGTCTGACACGTCGATTTCAAATGTGACAACCTTGTGCGGCCTGAATCGGGCCGGTCTGGCGATCGCGCGCCTCGGCGTCGTTCTCGTCTCCGGGGCGGTTATAGGGGCGTGTAATCCAGCGCCGACCCAGCCTACCGAGCCGGCGCATGAAAAGCATCTGACGTCGAAACTAATCGCGCAGCGCATCATGTACTGCGACGACGGCACACGCGCCGATGTCGACTTCATCGATGAAGGCTTGAAAATGGCCGTCACCTGGCTGCCGAAGGGCAGGACCGAGATCCTGCGCGCGCAGCGAACCGGTGACGAGTTTCGCGGCGACCATTCGCGGGCTGTCGTGGCGGGCGGATCGATCGCGTTCACGCGACGCGGGAAGATCCGCGTCTGCCACCGAACCCCGGAGGAGTCCTAGGAAATGCAGGCACTGCTCTATACGCTTGCGCCTGTGCTGGCGGTCGTGCTCGGCGCGATTGTCGCGAGCCGCACCAAGTTGAAACCTGGCCTCGTGGCGGGCCTACAGCATCTCGCTGCCGGCGTCGTGTTCGCGGCGGCAGCGACCGAAATCCTGCCGCAGGTCAAGCATGAGGCATCGCCCAGCGCGACGTTGATCGGCGGGGCGGCGGGCGTCGCGACCATGCTGGGGCTCAAGGCTCTTGAGGCCCGCTTCAAGGGGCCGATGGCGCTACTCGCCGCGATCGGCATCGACATTCTGGTGGACGGCCTGGTGCTCGGCCTCGCTTTCGTGGCGGGCGAGAAGGCAGGTCTCCTGCTGACGATCGCGCTCACTCTGGAAGTGTTATTTCTGGGACTGACGCTGACCGACGAGCTGGCGGAAACCTATCGCTCGCGCTTGCGCATCATCGTGATCGTCTCGGCATTGGCCCTGCTGCTGCCGATCGGCGCGCTCGCTGCCGTGCCGGTCGCCGCGCTGTCGCCGGTGATGATCGCCGGCTTCCTCAGCTTCGGGCTGATGGCGCTGCTCTACCTCGTCACGGAGGAGTTGCTGGTCGAGGCGCACGAGAAACCCGACACCCCGCTCATCAGCTCGATGTTTTTCGTCGGCTTCCTGGCCCTGCTGACACTTGAGGAGATGATGGGATGATCCCGGGCAACGACAACAATGGCGGGCAGGAGCGCCGCACACTGTGGATCGTCCTGCTGCTGAACGCGGCGATCGCTGCGGGCTTCTTCGTTTCCGGCTTCTTCGCGGACTCGAGCGCGCTGATCGCCAACGGCGTCGACAACCTGTCCGATACGGCTGTGTATGCGCTGAGCCTTGTGGCGCTCACCCGGGGCCAGACATGGAAGACACGCGCCGCGGTCGCTTCGGGCGTCATGCTGCTGATCTTCGCGGGCGGCATCTTGATCGATGTCGGACGGCGCTACGTGCAGGGCAGCGAGCCCATCGGACCTACCATGATGGTCATGTCCGCGATCGCCGGCGTCGTGAATTACCTCTGCCTGCGGCTGCTCCAGCGCCTCAAGGATCCGGACGTCAATCTCCGGGCCGCAACCACCTTCAGCTTCAACGACTTCATTTCCAACGGCGGCATCCTGATCGCCGGCGTGCTGGTGCTGTGGTTGGGTACCAATTGGCCGGACCTGCTGGTCGGCTTCGCCACCGCCATCATCGCCATCAAGGGCGGTGTCGAAATCCTGCGCGACGCGCGCGCCGAAACCAAGAAAAGCGAAAGGAGGTCGTCATGAACGACAAGCTCGAACTCGACATTCCAGTGTTGTTGCCGGACCTTCCTGACGCGGCCGATGCCTGCCTGGACCGTCTCGTATCAACCCTGTCAAAGCGCGAAGGTGTCGAGCGGGCGCATGTGATCTGTCTCGACGGCAACACGCCAGCGGCGCTGTGCATCCATTTCGATGCCGCCAAGCTGCCGCTGCCACGGTTGCGCGAAATGGTGCGCGCCGCAGGTGCCGAAATCACCGAGCGCTACGGCCATGCGATCTGGCAGGTGACGGGGATCAACCACGAACGTCGGGCGCGCACGGTCAGCGATGCGCTGTGCGCCTTGCCCGGCGTGGTCCAGGCAAGCGCCAGCACCAGCGGGTCTGTCCGGGTCGAATATGATCGCCGCGAAACCACCGAAGAGGAGGTGCGCGCTGCGCTTCGCAAGCTGAAGGTGAGGGTGGGCAAGCGGGTCGCTGCCGATGAACATGCCGGCCACGACCACGGCCCCGGGGGCCACGGCGCGGGCGAAGAGAAGCACGGCCCCGGCGATGGCCACGACCATAGCCACGCCGAATTTCTCGGCCCCAATACCGAGCTGATCTTCGCGCTCGCCTGTGGCGCGCTGCTGGGGATCGGCTACGCGATCGAGAGGCTGGTCGCTGGCGCGCCCGAATGGCTGCCGACCGCCTGCTATATCGCAGCCTATTTCTTCGGCGGATTCTTCACGCTGCGCGAGGCGATCGACAACCTCCGGATGAAGAAGTTCGAGATCGACACGCTGATGTTGGTCGCTGCGGCCGGCGCCGCTGCGCTGGGCGCATGGGCCGAAGGTGCGCTGCTGCTGTTCCTGTTCAGCCTCGGCCATGCGCTTGAGCATTATGCAATGGGCCGCGCCAAGAAGGCGATCGAGGCGCTGGCGAAGCTCGCGCCCGAAACCGCGACCGTGCGACGCGGCGGGCAGACCAGCGAAATCCCGGTCGAGCAGATGGTCGTCGGGGACATTGCCATCGTCCGCCCGAACGAGCGCCTGCCTGCCGACGGCTTCGTCATCAAGGGCACCAGCGCGATCAACCAGGCCCCGGTCACGGGTGAAAGCATCCCGGTCGACAAGGTGCCGGTCGCAGATGCCGCAGCGGCACGCGCCAAGCCCGATGCAGTCGACGCGGAAAGCCGGGTTTTTGCTGGTACGATCAACGGCGGCGGCGCGATCGAGATCGAGGTGACACGCCGTTCCAATGAAAGCGCGCTTGCCAAGGTCGTGAAGATGGTGAGCGAAGCGGAGACGCAGAAGTCGCCGACGCAGCGCTTCACCGACCGGTTCGAACGGATCTTCGTGCCCGCCGTCCTGGTCCTGTCAGTGCTCCTGCTGTTCGCATGGGTGGTCGTCGACGAGCCGTTCCGCGACAGCTTCTATCGCGCGATGGCGGTGCTGGTGGCGGCAAGCCCGTGCGCGCTCGCGATCGCAACGCCGAGCGCGGTCCTGTCGGGCGTTGCCCGTGCAGCGCGGGGCGGCGTGCTCGTGAAGGGCGGTGCACCGCTCGAAAACCTCGGGTCGCTCAAAGCGATCGCTTTCGACAAGACGGGCACGCTGACCGAAGGTCGTCCGCGCATCACTGATGTCGTGCCCGTCGATGGCGCCGATGAAGGCGAGTTGCTGGCGCTGGCTGTCGCCGTCGAAGCGTTGAGCGACCATCCCCTGGCCCAAGCGATCGTCAAGGACGGCCGCGAACGTCTGAACGATCGTGCCGTGCCGACTGCCGGCGACCTCAAGAGCCTGACCGGTCGGGGCGTCACCGCGAGCGTGGATGGCGAGACGGTGTGGATCGGCAAGGCCGAGATGTTCGGAAGTGAGGGCATTCCGGCGCTGGGGCAGGGCGCGCAGGACGCAATCGCGAAGCTGCGCGAGAACGGCCGCACGACAATGGTGGTCCGCAAGGGGGACCGCGACCTGGGCGCGATCGGCCTGATGGACACGCCTCGCGAAGCTGCCAAGACCGCGTTGCGTCGGCTGCACGAGATGGGCGTGTCGCGGATGATAATGATCTCCGGCGATCACCAGAAAGTCGCCGAAGCGATCGCCGACGAAGTCGGGATCGACGAAGCGTGGGGCGACCTCATGCCCGAAGACAAGGTTGCCGCGATCAAGAAGCTCGCCGGCGAAGACAAGGTCGCGATGGTGGGCGACGGCGTGAACGATGCGCCGGCGATGGCAAGCGCCACGGTCGGCATCGCGATGGGCGCGGCGGGGTCGGACGTTGCGCTGGAGACAGCCGACGTGGCGCTGATGGCCGACGATCTGGCGCACCTGCCATTCGCAGTCGGTCTTAGCCGCCATACCCGTGGAATCATCCGGCAGAACGTCTTCGTCAGCCTGGGTGTCGTCGCCTTCCTGGTGCCTGCTACCATCCTCGGCCTCGGCATTGGGCCAGCGGTGGCGGTTCATGAGGGATCGACGCTGCTCGTCGTCATCAATGCGCTCAGGCTGCTCGCCTACCGCGATCCGGCAGGGAAGGCGGCATGAAGTGGCTGATCGCCTTCGACCTCGACGGCACGCTTGCCGAGAGCAAGCGGCCGTTATCGGAGGATATGGCCGCAATCCTCGCCCGATTGCTCGCCATCACGGATGTGGCGGTGATCTCGGGCGGGGACTGGCCGCAGTTCGAAAAGCAGATCGCCTCGCGCCTTCCTGCCGGCGTCGCGCTCGACCGTCTCTGGTTGATGCCGACCACAGGCACGAAACTCTATCGGTTCATCAATGGCGCTTGGCGCGCGGTCTATGCCGAACTGTTCGACGACGCGGAGAAGGCGAAGATCCGCACGGCCTTCGATCAGGCGCTGACCGATGCCGGTCTCGCCGACGAACGTATCTGGGGCGAACGGATCGAGGACCGGGGCAGCCAGATCACCTTTTCGGGCCTGGGGCAGGCAGCGCCGCTGAAGGAAAAGGAAGCGTGGGATCCTGACCGAAAGAAGAGGACCGCGTTGCAGGCCACGTTGCGCGCGAAGCTGCCGGAGCTCTCGATCAATCTCGGTGGCACGACATCGATCGACGTGACCAGAGCAGGGATCGACAAGGGCTATGGCCTGAAGCGCCTGAGTGCCGAGAGCGGTGTCCCGCTCGACGGGATGCTGTTCATTGGGGATGCGATATTCCCCGGTGGGAATGACTATCCCGCTGCTGAAATCGGCCTCGACACAGTGAGGGTGCGCGACGTCGCGGAAACCACCGCCGTCGTGACCGCCATCATCGCGTGTCTGCACCGATAGGATCAAGATACATGGTCGGCTCCATCGCGGAATGCCGCATTGTCAAAGCTCTGGCTTCTGTCGCTTAGGGCAGCGCTTCCTAAAACGAAAAGAAGGCAATGTGCGCGTCTCCGCGAACAAAGCCTCCAGCGATCAATCTAAGAGATTCCGCCGCGCTTCTCAATCGTAGGGGGCGTTTGCGGGAGGGGGCGGAATCCTACGCTAAGGATTTGGGCCAGCGATATTCCCCGGTTAGATTGATGTGTTCCTATCCCAACGGCGAGACGTGGGCGAGTAGATCAGGCGCGATATGGGTACCGCTGGCGGCCCGGGTATTGACGACCTCGCCGAGCTTCATGGTGTTCCAGAATATGATGATGGCGGCGAGCAGGTTCATTCCGGCGATGCGATAGTGCTGGCCTTCGCCGGATCGATCCCGGATTTCACCTCGGCGGTGGAAGCTGATGGCGCGCTTTAGGGCGTGGTGGGCCTCACCCTTGTTGAGGCCGATCTGAGCCTGGCGCTGGAGGCCGGCATCAAGAATCCAGTCGATCATGAACAGGGTTCGCTCGATGCGGCCCACCTCTCGCAATGCGAGGGCCAGCTCATTCTGGCGCGGGTAAGAGGCGAGCTTGCGAAGAATCTGGCTGGGGGCGACGATCCCCGCTGCGATCGTCGCCATGATGCGCAGGATGTCGGGCCAGTTGCGCTCGATGAGCGGTTCATTGATCTTACCTCCGACCAGCGCTCGCACATTGGCCGGCGTCGCGTTGGGCGTGAAGGCATAGAGTCTTTTCTGAGGGAGATCGCGGATACGGGGGGCGAACCTGTAGCCGAGCAAGGCGTCACCTCAAGGTTTGTTCGCCAGACAACGATTTCTCGGACATAAGCGGAACATGGGCTACGCTACACGCTTCAACCGCGCCATTGGCTCGTTGAGTGGGTGGAATTCACCTGCTGGAAGTCGCCTGGCCTGCTCCCAGAGGTAATCGCCGGTCAGACTGATGTGCGCCCAGCCCATCGGAGAAAGGTGCGCAAGCAGTGCCGCATCGAACGTCGTGCCGACAGCGTTGAGGTGCTGGGCGGCCCGGTCGAGATAGACCGTGTTCCAGTAGGAAATCGCCGCAATCAGCAGGTTCAGCCCAGATGCGCGAAATTCCTGATTTTCCAGCGAGCGATCGGTGAACCGACCCTGCCGGTTGGTATAGATGGCGGCGGCAAGCGTGTGCCTCGCCTCGCCTTTGTTGAGACCGGCCTGACAGGCACGTCGCAGTTCCGGTTGTTCAAGCCAATCGAGCGTGAACAAAGTGCGCTCGATACGGCCCAGTTCAGCCAATGCAAAATCCAGCCTGTTCTGGCGTTTGTAGGCGGCAAGTTTTCGCAAGATTACTGACGGCGCCACCGTGCCATCCTTGATTGAGGCGACAATCCTGACGATGTCATCCCAATCGGCCTCGATCGCTGCCGTTTTGATGGTGCGGCCCATCAGATTTTCGATGCCCTTGTATGTCGATGGCGCAGCGATCGAACCCAGCTTGCGGTCGCCAATATCGCGCAGCCGTGGCGCGAAGCGGAACCCGAGTAGGTGGCAGAGTGCGAAAACATGATCGGTGGCGCCGCCGGTATCGGTATAGTGCTCATGCAACGGAAGGTTGCCGGCGCCCAGGACAAGCCCGTCGAGCACGTAAGGCGCTTCACCTGCCGTCGCGGACATGATCCGTGATCCGAATGATGCGAAGTGATCGGAAAGGTGAGAATAGATTTTCACGCCAGGTTCGGCGCCATATTTGGCATTGACGTCCGCCGCCCCTGAACGGCTCCGCCCCGACCGGAAGAACTGGCCATCGGACGACGAACTGGTGCCAGCGCCCCAATGCCGCGCGAAGGGTAATTCGTGATGGGCTGAGATGATCATGGCCAGCGCGGCCTGATAGTTCTCGGGTGAAAGATACCAGTTGTGGGTCCATGCGAGTTGGGCATAGCTGACGCCTTCGCTGGCATTGGCCATCCGCTCCAGCCCGAGGTTGGTGCCATCAGCCAGAATTGCGGCGAGTACCGTGCTGGGGTTGTCGTGCTCCTTGCCTGAGCGCAGGTCACGGAATGCGTTCAAAAAACCAGTGCGTTCGGCGACTTCAAGCAGCAGCTCGGTGATGCGCACGCGGGGAAGCAGGGTATCGAGCTTGCGATCGAGGGCTTCAGCTTCCGGTGGGGTGACAGGCGGCATTTGCTGAAGCTTGAGCCGGTCTCGTTCGAGCGACACTCCCTCAAGCTTGTTTGTTTTCAACTGCTTGGCAAATCGGCGCAGCCGCCAGTCAAGATTTCGTGCCCGGTCAGCGAGGTAGGATGCAGCATTTGAATCGAACGGAAGCACATCCGCCACTTTGGCGGCGTCGCGCCGACCCAGCAAATAGGCATCGAAGCGCTGATAGTTGCGGGTTCCCTCGATCCATACATCACCGGCGCGCAAACGATCACGCAAGGTTGCCATGATCGCAATTTCATAACGTCGGCGGTCGATACGGCCGCTTTCGGTGATGAGACGCTTCCACTGCCGATTGGGGAATGGCAGTGGAACGCCATCGGGAAGGTCGCGCGACTTTCGTGTGTTCGCATCGCGAATGACATCGATGGCTTTGATCAGTGCCGTCCCTGTTCCAGACGCCTTGAAGGTGAAGGCGTCCAGAAATGCCGGGCTGAAACGCCGTAGCGTGGCGTAACGCTCGGTTGCCGTTACCAGTGCGTCCTCGCCGGCAAGATCAGCAAGGGCATCTACTTGGGCCTTTGCCGCAACAAGCCGGTGCCAGCCCACCGCTTCGTCAATCAATTCGAGCGGATCGCCGCCATTCTGGACAGCCTCATCAAGTGCTGTAATCGTGGCGCCAAACAGCCGCATGAGTTGCCCCACCGACTGAATACTATCTTGGTAGCGACGCTCGCGCCCACGCCGCGCGCGCGTGAACATGCCGCCGATAAGTCGGTCAAACATTTGGATCGCGGCATCGGCAAGTCTGGCCTCAAGGTCGATCACTGCGGCCGTCAACGTCGCCCGCCTGCGATTGACGCTGTAATCCGAAAGCAGGAATGCCGGTGCCACGCCGCCCTCGCGGACAAATTGGGCAAAGCGGAATTCCGGAATGGCGCCCCCAACTACCGGGTGGATACCTATGCCGCGAACATAGCGCAGGCGCTCAAGCAAGCCATTGATATTGGCCGCAGTCGGGGCTTCTTCGAAATTACGCAACCACGCCAGCGGTGTCATGCCGAAATCCGGGTTGTTGATTACGAGTTCGTCTAGCCGTGTCAGTTCAGCAGAGCTGAGGCCTTCGACGATTGCGGCTGCGGCAGCTTTGCGTGCGCGTGCCCGGCCAGCAAGACCGGCGCGTTCCAGTGTGTCGCCTGACGGAAGAATGAACCGCTCACCCTTCAGGCCAACCATGAGGGCGCGAACAATCGGTTCACCTCTGTCTGTATACTCGGCGGCTTGCGCGGCAAGATTCAGGGCAAGTGCCAGGTCGCCGCGTCGAAACGGGCGTATGCCAAGATAACGCGCCACGAGATCGGCATGATCGGTACGGGTTTGCGCGCGCTGACCATATGCAGAGAAGGAGGAAGGATCGACGAATAACTGTGCCGCGAGGTACTGAAGAATGACGTCGGGAAGCCCGATCTCGGGTTGCAGACCAAAGCCGGGATGTCGCATCAAAGCGATTTGTGCAGCCAGACCGAGGCGATTTGCTGGACCATAGCGGCGCCCAACCAATTCAACATCTTCCGCAGAAAGGGTATAATGCCCAATGATCGCGGTTTCTTGGACAGGAGGATCGAACAGGCGCCGGCGCTCGTCTCCGGTCAGAAGTCGGCGTCGTGCCATTTTGCTCTCCCGCTGAGGCGAATAACAAAATTGACACCAAAGCGGCTTGCACTGGAGGGAGGCCATTCGTTGCCGGTTGATCCCCGAGCAATCACCCGGCGCAGCAAGACAGTTTGGCGACATCCTTATCAAACGTTTGGGCCGCCAGTTTGAGGCCTTCCACAGTGGTCAGGTAAGGAAATATCGTTGCACCCAATTCCAGGGTGGTCATGCCGTGTTTGATCGCCAGCACCAGTGTCTGGATCGAATCCGCGCCTTCGGGTGCCATGATCTGGCCGCCCAGCAAACGGTCGTTCGCCTTGTCGGCAATCAGTTTGATGAGACCCCGCGTATCGCGTGCTGCCAGTGCCCTTGGCACAGCATCGAGCGGGAGCAGCGAAACCTTGATGTCCAGGCCTTGCGCCCGTGCTGTCGTTTCAGTGAGGCCGGCGCTGGCGACTTGCGGGTCGGTGAAGACGACGGATGGCATGGAGGAATTGTCGTAGCGGTATTGGTTGCCCGTCACCGCGTTGCGCGCGGCCAGTTTTGCGCCATAGGCGGCCATGTAGACGAACTGGTCCCGTCCCGTTACATCGCCCGCCGCGTAAATGCCTGGAACCGACGTTTCGAGGTGGTCATCGACGACGATTCCACCATTACGGGCAAGCACTATGCCGCGCTCCTCCAGCCCAAGCCCGTCGCTATTGGGTCGGCGTCCGGTGGCGATGAGCACCTGTTCCGCCGCGACGGTGTCACAATGCCCCTCGCAGGTCAATTCGACCCCGCTCTGTGTTTGGGCGATACGCTGATAGCCGACACCTGCGCAAACCCGCACGCCCTCGGCTTCCAAATAGTTTTTCAGCGCGGCACTCACTTCCGGGTCCATTTCGGGGAGCAGGCGGCTTCGGCAGCAGATGGTGACATCAACGCCCAGACGCGAAAACATCTGTCCCAGTTCTACCCCGATCACCCCGCCACCGATCACCAGCAGCGATTTGGGCAAGCGATCCAGCGCCAGCGCCGATGTGCTGGTTAGGTAGGGCACGCTGTCCATCCCCGGAATCGGCGGCACGGCGGCGTGCGCACCCATCGCCAATATGACCTTGCCGACCTTCATGGGCGCATCGCCGACAATCAGCGCACCATCGGCAAAGCGTGCCTTGCCCTCGATATAGCTCACACCGTCATAGGCGGGCAGCAGATCGACATATTTTTTTTGGCGCAGCGTCGTGACAAGATCGTCCTTCGACGCCGCCAATACGGACCAGTCATCCATCTGGACAGCGCCCCCAAGGCCGGGAAAGCGCGCGGCGGCAAGCCCACCATGCACCGCTTCGGCGGCGCGGATCAGCGTCTTGGAAGGAACGCAGCCAACATTGACACAGGTGCCGCCAATCGTGCCGTGACCGACGAGCGCCACTTTCGCGCCCAGATCGGCAGCGGCGATCGCGGCGGAGAACCCGGCAGAACCCGCGCCGATGACGGCCACGTCAAATCCTTCCTGCCCGGGGCGGTTGCAACAGTCGTTCATTGCTTATCGCTTTCTTGAGGCGCTGGCGGCGCCCCGCTCAGTTTTGAATAGCGCGCGCCGGATAACCCGCGTTGGTTGATGCAGCGGCAATCGCAGCAGCATTGGTGCGGCGCGGGTTATAGGTTGCGCGCGCGGTCTTGGCTGCGAAATCGACCGTGACCGCCGTTACCCCGGCGACGCCTTCCATCGCCTTCTTCACGGTGATCGGGCAGGTGGCGCAGGTCATGTTCTCTATGGCAAAGGTGGTTTGCTTCTGAGCGGTTGCGGTAGCCGCGGGGCGATCTTGCGCCGTGCCACTAACTGCATAGGCGACCCCGCCGCCAGCCATAGCCAGCACGGCCATAGCGATACATACTGTCTTTTTCATGGGTATTTCCTTTCAATAGAACCAGGGTGCCCACCAGTCGATGGTGAGCGCCAGGATGGCGACGGCAAGGCCCAGCCACAGCACCGCCTTGGTGGTCCAAGCCGATTGTGGACGAGCGCAGTAGGAACCGTCTTCACAGGGCGGTTTCGGCTTGAAATAGACATGCCAGAAGCCGTAGCCGAGCAGCGCGAGCGTTACGCCTGCGACATAGGGCTTGTAAGGTTCGAGCGCCGTCAGGTTGGCGATCCACGCGCCGGAAATTCCGAGCATAACCAACAGTAGCGGGACGACGCAGCAAGCCGAGGCGAGCCCCGCGCCGATCAATGCGCCCGCCGCAACCCAGTTTGCCTGCTTCGGCTCGTGGTTTTCGGTGAGGGCTGGCTGTCCCGCTTCCGGCGTTGAGACCATGGCTTGAATCCCTTGTTCCAACTGAGTGATTCGCAGTGTAGGCTCTGTAGCCACTACAGACTCAAGAGGTATTTTCATGGAGCAACAGGTCGGCATCTTGCGTGCCCAGCTTGCCCGGAAAACAGGCTGCAATCTCGAAACCATCCGCTATTACGAGAAGGTGGGATTGCTGCCGGGGCCGCCTCGCAGTTCCAACGGCTACCGCGTCTATTCGCCGGAACTGGTGCAAAGGTTGCAGTTCATCCTGCGCGCGCGCGACCTTGGCTATGCAATGGATGAGATACGGTCATTGTTGTCGCTCACCGATACCGGTGCACAAACCTGCGCGGAGGTTATGGCGAGAACCGAACTCCACCTTGAAGATGTCCGCCGCCGCATTGCAGATTTGCAGAAGATAGAGGTGACGCTGGCGACCACGTTAGCCAGATGCACTGGAGATGACGTTGCCGAATGTCCCATCCTGGAAGCACTCCAGTTTTTACCCCATCAAGGCAATTGACGCCATCTTTGAGGGATTTGATTTTGTGATGTCAGCTTGGAGTATAGCCTAACCGGACGTCAGGGCGCTACCGCGGTTTCTGTCAGATTAGGGTACTAAACGGAATTTGTTGACGAATGTCGTTGCGTATCATAGATTTCAACCTGACATTTTGATGGAGAGAGTGCGCAGTGAAGGGGCAACGGATCGGCTATGTCCGGGTCAGCACGTTCGATCAGAATGTGGATCGCCAATTGGAAGGTCAGTCGCTCGATCGGACCTTCACCGACAAGGCATCGGGCAAGGACGTCAACCGCCCCCAGCTTGAGGCTCTGCTCACTTTCGCCCGCGAAGGCGATACCGTCGTCGTCCACAGCATGGATCGGTTGGCCCGCAATCTGGATGACCTGCGCAAGCTGGTCCAGGGCCTCACCAAGCGAGGTATCCGGATCGAGTTTGAGAAGGAAAGCCTGTCCTTCTCGGGGGAGGACTCCCCGATGGCCAATCTGATGCTCTCGGTCATGGGTGCGTTTGCTGAGTTCGAGCGCGCCCTGATCCGCGAACGGCAACGCGAAGGCATTGCGATCGCTCGGCAGCGCGGCGCCTATCGGGGGCGGAAACGGTCGCTCTCGGATGAGATGATTGCCGATCTGCACCGCCGCGTTGCCGCCGGTGAACGCAAGGCGACCATCGCGCGCGACATGGGCATCAGCCGCGAAACCCTCTACCAGTACCTTCGCGCCGCTGCCTGACACCAATGTTCACATTATGTCCGGAAAATCGTTGTTCAGCGTACAAAGCTTGAGGTGACGCCAGCAAGGCGCAGGCGGCGAACACATGATCGGTGAAGCCGCCCGTGTCGGCAAAATGCTGGCGAACGCGGCGGCCCGCGTCATTCATGAGCAGCCCGTCCAGGATATAGGGAGCCTCGCTGACCGTTGCCGGGATCACCTGGGTTGCGAACGGCGCATATTGATCGGACACATGGCTGTATCCCTTGAGGCCCGGGACGTTGCCATATTTCGCGTTGATCAGATTCATCGCCTCGCCCTGCTCGGTAGCAAGGAAGAACTGCCCGTCGCTGGATGCCGATTGCCCTTGTCCCCAGAAGGCGGCCATGGGCAGGGCGGCGTGGGCCTCCACGATCATGGCGAGCGCCCGATCATAGGCGCTGCCTTCGACATGCCAGCGCGCGATCCGCAGCAATTCCCAGAAGCTGTGCGTGTTGGTCGCCGCCGCCATCTTGCGCAAACCGAGATTGACGCCTTCCGCCAGCAACACGTTCATCAGGCCGATCCGGTCGCTGCAGGGCGCGCCGGTGCGCAGATGCGTGAACGCCTCGGAAAATCCGGTTCGCTCATCGACTTCCAGCAACAGATCGGTGATCCTCGCGGGCGGGAGCTGTTGATAGAGATCGAGCACGAGATCCTCGGCCCCTTCGGGCGTGTCGGCCCTCAGCTTGTCGATGTGCAGCTTGCCGTTCTCGATGATGCCGCCTGGGATCGTGCCGGTTCGCGCCGCGCGGCCAAACTCCTTCAGCCGTGTATCCAGTCGAGCCCTGCGCTCGGCCAGCCATTCGCCGGGTCGCAGCGGCACGGCGAGCCGCGCGGTCTGCTCTATCGCCTGTGGCGGGACCAGAAGCTGCTTGAGGTCGCCATAGCGGCGCGATCCCGCCAACCATATGTCACCGGACCGGAAGGCGTCGCGGATGTGGAACAGCACCGCGATTTCCCAAAGCCGGTGGTCGCCGCTGGGCTCAGCGCGAAGATGACGATGCCATTTCGAGTTGGGACGTAGAAAATCCACCGGCGGATCGACCTTGATCCCGTTACGCAGCATCGCAACGGCCGTCAGAAGAGGCGTGGCGATCGGCGCCGCCTGCATGTCGAGCAGGCGCAGCATCCTGGGCGCGTAGAGGCGGAAACGGTGATAGCCGTCCAGCACACGGCTGAGCGGGTCGGCCGCGAGCACGTTGGTCAGCGCGGAGGCCGTGGCGACAAGGGTTCTGAACCGTTCCCAGCCAGGCCCGGTGGCGATTATCCCGTCCAGGGCCGTGCCATCGTCCTGCGCTCCAAGCAAAGCACCACCGATTTCGGCAAAGGACTTCAGCGTGTCCCGAACGGCCGCCTTTTCGTCGGCGATCCTGGTGTTGCAAAGGCGTTCGGAGGCCCGATAGAGACGGCCTACGATGCGATCGTGGGTCTCCACGATGACATCGGCCAGCGATGACCGCCATTCCAGGGTGCAGACAGCGAGGATCGCAAGCCGCCTGTCTTCGGGCAGATCACGCATGCCGTCGGCGTAATAGCGCTCGCCCTGCCGGCGAAGCCGGGTCACACGATGCGCCGGCACGCCGTCCAGCAAATCCGCCGGAAGATCGAACCTTTGAAGATATTCCAGTCGATCCATCAGCCGGTTAGCGGCTGCTGAATTTGCGCCAACCTCGAACTGTCGCAGCCATACGAAGCGCGTGACGCGACCATCCACCGTATCCTCCAACAGGTGAGCCAAATTCTCGCTCAGGGTTGGCGTGATGCGATGGGCGATAAGATCCTCGATCCGGCGCTCGGCCTCAACCAGCGCATCGGCGCAAAGGCGCTCGATCGTCGAGGAGCCGGGAAGGATCGTGCGGGTGCGGCGACACTCCGCAACGAAGCGACGGGCAAGATCCTCATTCGATGTCGCCGCCTCGGCTTCCCGAGCGATCCATTCGCGCAAATCCCGTGCGCCCCGCCCCGAAAAGGAGCGATAGCCGTAGATTCGGCGAAGGTCCGCCAGATGCTCGTGCCGGGTCTCCTCGCGCGCGGCATAGAGGAGTAGATCGTCGCTGGTCAGGCCGAGCTGGGCCGCGATGAAATCCGATACCTGCGCCGGGATCAACTCGCCAGGAGCGAGCACCCGGCCCGGGTAGCGCAGGACGCACAGTTGCAGCGCGAAGCCAAAACGATTGTGGGCGCGCCGGCGCTGGCGGATATGCCCGAGATCCTCATCGCTGAGGGTATAGTGCCGCAGCAGCTCACCTTGATCGACCGGCAAGTGAAGCAGCGCCTCGCGCTGTCGATCGGTCAGGGTCACGCGACGCGGCATACATGCTCCTTATTCTTTCCGAGCTACGGTTTGAGATAGCTTGATTGAGATGCTGGTTAAGATACACAATAGCCCAATCTTATGTGCTCATGTTCGTCACCGCCTCAAACCTTCGTTTGTGATCCATGCTGATCGGCTACGCCCGCGTGTCCAAAGCCGACGGCTCGCAGTCGCTCGACCTGCAGCACGATGCCCTTCGCGCTGCCGGTGTCGAGCCAGGCAATATCTATGATGATCGTGCATCCGGTAGCCGTGATGATCGCCCCGGTCTTGCCGCCTGCCTGAAATCGTTGCGCGACGGCGATGTCCTCATCGTTTGGAAGCTCGACCGGCTCGGCCGAACGCTCACCCACCTGGTCAGCACGGTGCAGAATCTGTCGGATCGCGGTATCGGTCTGCGGGTGCTCACCGGCAAGGGCGCGCAGATCGACACCACGACGCCATCGGGCCGGATGGTGTTCGGCATTTTTGCCACACTGGCGGAGTTTGAGCGGGATATGATCCGCGAGCGCACCATGGCTGGCCTGGCCGCTGCCCGCGCGCGGGGACGCAAGGGTGGCCGCAAGTTCGCCCTCTCCAAGGCCCAGGTGCGGCTCGCTCAGGCTGCTATGGCCCAACGCGACACGTCCGTTTCCGACCTCTGCAAGGAACTCGGGATCGAGCGCGTCACTCTCTACCGCTATGTCGGTCCCAACGGGGAACTCCGGGATTACGGTCAGCGCGTGCTTGCTGCCAAAACGCGATGATGATGACGGGAGCCCCGATCAAACTTACCCAAGCGGACGCCGCAGACGTTGCAGACCTGTACAACCGTTGCAGCGACTATTTCCTGTTGCAGGACGGGGCCGCGCCCACGCTGGACGATGCTCGCGAGCTTTTCTCCGATGTGCCGCCCGAAAAGAGCGCCCACAATCAAGCTGTCCTGGGATGGAAGGGGCCTGGCGGCCTATATGCAATCGCGGCCATCCTCCGCGATTATCCGCGTGATGGCACATGGTATCTCGGCTTCATGATCGTAGATGCCGCACAGCGTGGTCGTGGCGTCGGACGCTCAATTTACTCGACGGTCGAAAGCTGGGCCGCTGCGAGAGGTGCCACAGAGATTCGGTTGGCCGTGCTGGAAGCGAATGAAGCGGCAGAGCGATTTTGGCGTTCTCTCGGCTTCATTGAGTATCGGCGCGTTGGGCCAGACACCTTCAAAATGCGTAGCCATCGCCGGATAGAACTGAGCCGTCGCCTTTCTGGCGCGACCGTAGAAGGCAGCAACAAGTAAGATCTCGCGCCGGCTATCTGGGCGAGCTTGGCGTAGGATTCCGCCCCCTCCCGCAAACGCCCCCTTTCAGGGAAGGGGGCTTGAGATCGCCTTGATGGCCTTCAATCCCGTTCCAAAACGAGCGATCGCGTCCCTGTTTCTCTCCAGCTCGCCATAGGGCAGATAGGCGAAGTCGAGATCGGCAATACGGCTGAAAGCCGGGCGACGGAGTTGCGCGCGAACGTCCTGCTCGCGCGCATTCGGTGCGACCAGGAATAGCCCGGCGGCAGCGTGCAGATCGCTCCCCGACAGCGCCAGATCGAGCATGCGCACGATCCCCGAGTAGATCGAGGTCGAATGTTCAACCTCGAACGCGGCGGCGACGCCGTCGCCACCCTTCGCCAGCCACAACACGTCGATGAGGCGGATCGAGTCCGCTCCGGGAGAGGTCGCAATGGCGTCTGGAAGGCGCTCGAGGCATCCCTGTCCAAGCGGGCAGCCAGCGTGAAGTCGACCGCGGTCATTGGCGGCGATCCACACATCGTAACCGAGGGCATGGCCGAGGTCGCGCAGCCAGGCCTGGATTTCGGCGTGCGTGCGATCGGTTTCGCCCTGCGCGGCGGCTGTCTTGTCGAGCCGGCTTGCCTCCGCTCTGGCATGTTCCAATCTGCCGAGCCAGTCGTCGGCCGCCGTTGCGTCATCCTCCAGCGGTGGCGCGGGATAGCGGCCCGAGCCAATGTCGAACAACAGTCCGCCGATCGCGCCGAGATCGTTGGAGAGCAACTCGCGGTAACGGTCGTTGAGGTCGAGGATGCCGGCGCGCATGGCGAGAAAATGATCCCATGACCCGAGCTTCACCTTGGCGCCGGTGACGGCATTGTAGCCCTTGACGATCGCGGTATTGAAGGGCGGCACCAGCGTCGGGTGAAGGAAATAGAGCAGGTTGGCCGCCGCCGGCCCCAGCCCCTTGATCTTGAGCGCGTCTATGCTGCGGATGTGGCTGATGATCTCCTCGGCGGTATCGCAGCACGAGCAATTGTCGAGCAGGCGACCGAACGCCCGCTGATTGTCCGGGCTTTCGTAAATGTCGGGAATGCGCAGCTTGGGCTTCCACAGCCAGGCATGGTCGGCGCCCTTGAAGATCTGCCGCTGTTCGGCGATCGAGTGGACAACCGTTTCCAGTGACGAGCCGCGATAGGCGACGCCGAACCGCCCACTTTCGATTTCCACGACCACCTGCTGCAGCCCCCGACGGATGGAGCGGAAGTTTTTCAGGCGTTCGTCCCAAAGAAACCAGGAGCGATAGGTGGCGCCCGGATCGTCTCGCCAACGACGGACAAGCTCGCTCAAGAGATCATGATGTGTCGTGGGTAACAAGGTCATACTGGCTCGGTCATCCTGAACTGGCTCCTTGCCGCTCAGGCTATCGCGGGCAAGGGCGGCTTGCACGTTCAATGTGCGATCCGCGAAGCTTGCTCAAACTGCCTGTGATCGCGCAGGGAAACGCGGCTGGCGTTGGGCGTTGCCGATCGCATCCGTAGACCGGGCGCACGGCCAGGCAGACGGCCGGCAGGGGCGTCGCCGCCCCGGAGCGGCGACGCAACCAGCTTCTTTTGGTCGAACTTAGCGGATCATTGCTTTGTGATCGCGGTGACCTCGCCATCGCTGCCCTTGAGCGAGAGGTCGAAATCGACCTTGTCGCCGACCTTGACCGCATCGGTGATCGCGGGCGCCGCCTTGAACGCCATCGTCATCGCCGGCCACTTGGCTTCGGGGATCGGGCCGTGGTTGAGCGTGATCGTGCCCGCCGTCTTGTCGATCGCGGTGACGGTGCCATGGCCCTTGGCCTTGATTGCGGCGTTCGCGTCAGGCGCCATCGACATGTTGCCCATGTCGCCGCTCATGGTCGCGGCAGGCGCCGCCTGGTTGGTTTCGGTTGTAACCGGGGTCTCGCCCTTCTTGCCGCACGCGGCGGTCAGGACGGCAAGGCCGAGGGCGAGGGTCAGTCGTGCATGTCTCATAATCGTCTCCTTCATGATGAAGCGGGTTGATGGATGGGGTCGGTCTTCGGCCGGCGCAGCAGCAGATAGGCGGCGGGCAGGACGAACATCGACAGCAGCGGCGCGCTCAGCATGCCGCCGATCATCGGCGCCGCGATCCGGCTCATCACCTCCGAGCCCGCGCCCGATCCCAGCAGGATCGGCAGCAGGCCGGCGAGGATCACCGCGACCGTCATCGCCTTGGGCCGGACGCGCAGCAGCGCGCCTTCGCGCACCGCGGCCTTCACCTCGGCGGCGTCCGGATTAGCCGTGCGCTCGGCCAGCGCATTCTTGAGATAGATCAGCATCACCACCCCGAACTCGGCGGAGACGCCGGCGAGCGCGATGAACCCGACCCCGGTGGCAACCGACTGGTTGAACCCCAGCAGATAGAGCGTCCAGATGCCGCCGGTCAGCGCGAACGGCAGCGTGCCCATGATCAGCGCAGCCTCGTCGAAGCGGCCGAAGATGAGGTAGAGCAGCACGAAGATGATCAGCAGCGTCGCGGGCACGACCAGCTTCAAGCGGTCGACCGCGCGCTCGAGATATTCGAACTGGCCCGAATAGGCGATGCTGACCCCCGGCGAGAGCCGAACCTGTCTCGCCACCGCGCGTTGCAGATCGCCAACCACCGAGGCGAGATCGCGCCCGCGCACATCGACATAGACCCAGGTCGAGGGCCGGGCATTCTCGGTCTTGAGCATCGGCGGCCCTTCGGCGATCGTGACATTGGCGACCGTGCCGAGGGTGATCTGCTGGCCCGCGGGCGTCAGGATCGGTAGCCCCCGCAGCCCGTCGAGGCTGTCGCGCAATTCGCGCGGATAGCGCACGCTGATCGGATAGCGGGCGAGGCCCTCGACCGTCTCGCCGATCGTCTCGCCGCCGATCGCGCCCGAGACGATGGCCTGCACGTCGGCGATGTTGAGTCCGAACCGCGCAGCGGCGGCGCGGTCGATGTTGACATCGACATAGCGTCCGCCGGTCAGCCGCTCGGCGAGCGCCGAGCTGACGCCCGGCACGGTCCTGGCCACGGTCTCGACATCATGGGCGATGCGGTCGAGCTCGGCGAGATCACTGCCCGACACCTTGACCCCGATCGGGCTCTTGATGCCCGTCGCGAGCATGTCGATGCGGTTGCGGATCGGCGGCACCCAGATATTGGCGAGCCCCGGAAGCCTCACCCGGCGATCGAGCTCGTCGATCAGCTTCTCGGGCGTCATGCCTGGTCGCCACTGGTCGCGGGGCTTGAACTGGATCGTCGTCTCGAACATCTCGAGCGGGGCGGGGTCGGTCGCGGTCTCGGCACGCCCCGCCTTGCCGAACACGCTTTCGACCTCGGGCACCGTCCTGATCAGCCGGTCGGTCTGCTGGAGCAGTTCGCTCGCCTTGGCGGCCGAGAGACCGGGCAGGGCCGAGGGCATGTAGAGCAGGTCGCCCTCGTCGAGGTTGGGCATGAATTCGCCGCCGAGCCGGCTGAGCGGCCAGGCCGTGGTCGCGAACACCAAAGCCGCGATCAGCAGCACGGTCTTGGGCCGCTTCATCGTCCAGTCGATCGCAGGCCGGTAGAGATCGGTCAGCCAGCGATTGACCGGATTGGCCTGCTCAGGCGGGATCCGCCCCCGGATCAGCCAGCCCATCAGGATCGGCACCAATGTCACCGACAGGATCGCGGCGGCGGCCATCGCATAGGTCTTGGTGAAGGCGAGCGGCGCGAACAGCCGGCCCTCCTGCGCCTCCAGTGTAAACACCGGGATGAACGACAGCGTGATGATCAGCAGGCTGAAGAACAGCGCCGGCCCGACCTCGGCCGCCGCCTCGGTGACGAGGATCCAGCGCGTCTCGCCGTCGAGATGCGTGCCCGGATGGTCCTGCTCCCAGCGCTCGATCTTCTTGTGGGCGTTCTCGATCATGACCACGGCCGCATCGACCATGGCACCGATCGCGATGGCGATGCCGCCGAGCGACATGATGTTGGCGTTGACGCCCTGGTAGCGCATCACGACGAAGGCGGCGAGCACGCCCAAGGGAAGGGTGAGGATCGCGACGAGCGCCGAGCGGACATGCCAGAGGAAGAGCGCACAGACCAGGGCCACGACGACGAACTCCTCGACCAGCTTGTGGGTGAGGTTCTCGACAGCACGGTCGATCAGCTGCGAGCGGTCATAGACCGTCACCACCTCGACGCCCGGCGGCAGGCTCCTCTTGAGGTCCGCGAGCTTGTCCTTGACCGCCGCGATCGTCTCCCGCGCATTCTTGCCCGAGCGCAGGATCACGACCCCGCCTGCGACCTCGCCTTCACCGTTCAGCTCGGCGATGCCGCGCCGCATCTCGGGGCCGATCTGGATCGTGGCGACGTCGCCGAGGCGGATCGGCACGCCGCCGGCCGCCGTCTTCAGCGGGATCGCGCGGAAATCGTCGAGCGTCTTCAGATAGCCTGAGGCGCGCACCATATATTCGGCTTCGGCCAGCTCGAGCACCGACCCGCCCGCTTCTTGATTGGCCTGCCGGATCGCCTCGACCGCCTGGGCGTGGGTCACCCCGTAGGCCGCGAGCTTCACCGGATCGAGCAGTATCTGATACTGCTTGACCATGCCGCCGATGCTGGCGACCTCGGCGACGCCGGTCACGGTCTTGAGCTCATAGCGCAGGAACCAGTCCTGCAGACCGCGCAGCTGCGACAGGTCATGCCGGCCGGTGCGGTCGACCAGCGCATATTCATAGACCCAGCCAACCCCGGTCGCGTCGGGCCCGAGCGCGCTGCGCGCGCTCGCCGGCAGGCGCCCCTGCACCTGGTTCAGATATTCGAGCACGCGGCTGCGCGCCCAATAGAGATCGGTGCCGTCCTCGAAGATCACATAGACGAAGCTGTCGCCGAAGAAGGAATAGCCGCGCACCGTCTTGGCGCCTGGCACCGACAGCATGGTGGTGGTGAGCGGATAGGTGACCTGGTTTTCGACGATCTGCGGCGCCTGACCCGGGTAGCTGGTACGAATGACGACCTGCACGTCGGACAGATCGGGGAGGGCGTCGATCGGGGTGGATCGTACCGCCCAGAGGCCCGCGCCGACCAGCGCCAGCATGCCGATCAGAACGAAGAAGCGGTTCTTGACCGACCAGCGGATGAGATGGGCGATCATCGGCCCGCCACCTTCGCCATACGCCGCAGCGTCGGTCCCGCCGGGGGCCGGTCGAACCCGAACCGAACCCGGTCGCCCGCCTTGAAGCCGCGCGCGATGCCCGGATCGGCGAGCGCGAAGGTCATCGTCATCGCGGGCCAGTCGAGCGCGGGGACCGGTTCGTGGCTGAGCGTCACCGCATTGGCCGTGAGCCGCTCGATCTTGCCCGTCGTCTCGTACAGCGTGGCTTTCGACCTCGGCGCGGCGATGGTCGCCGATGCCGCACCGCCGCCGATCGGCCGCGCCTCGATTCCCGACAGGCTCGCCTCGGAGTCGATCAGGAACTGCCCCGAGGCGACGACTTTCTCGCCGGGCGACAGGCCGGCAAGGATCTCGGTTTCACCGCCCGCCTCGCGGCCGATGCGGACCTCGGCGGGATGATAGCGCCCGTCGCCTGCGGCGAGCATGACGAGCGTGCGCTTGCCCGTGCGGATCACCGCCTCGCTCGGCACCAGCAGCGCCGGCTTGGCATCGCCGCCAAGCACGACGCTGGCGAACATGCCCGGCCGTAACCGCCCGTCCCGGTTGGGCAGCTCGATCCGCACGGTGAGCGTGCGGCTGTCGGCCTGCGTCGTCGGCAGGATCGCGATCACCCGGCCGGCGAAGCGCTCGCCGGGGAAGCTCGCCAGCGTGGCGCTGGCATTCTGGCCGACCCGGACATCGCCCGCGCGCGCTTCGGGCACCGCGGCATTGAGCCAGACGGTGCCGAGCCCGCTTACCTGGGCGAGCGTCTGGCCCATGGCGAGCGTCACGCCGGCACGGGCGTCGAGCGTCTGGATCGTGCCCGAGATCGGCGTCGTGATGGTCACCACGCCGTTCGGCCGACCGCTCCGCTCGACGCTGGCGATGAGGCCGTCGGACATGCCCATCAGCCGCAGCCGCTGGCGCGCGGCCGCGGTGAGATCGGGCTTGCCGAGCCGCCTGACGCTCAGATATTCGGTCTGCGCGCCGCCCCATTCGGGCAGGAGCAGGTCCGCGATCGGCGCGCCGGCGCGGACCACGTCCCCGGGCGCTCGCGCATAGACGCGGCTCACGAACCCGCCCGAACGCGCCTGGATGACGGCGACGTCGCGCTGGTTGAAGTCGATCGTGCCGGTGACCTCGAGGGCCGAGGCAAGGCTGCCCATCTTCGCCGCGACGACCCGCAATCCCAGGCTCTGCCGCGCGGCGGGATCGACGGCGACCGTGGGGGCCGCGCCGGCGCTTCCTCCGTCCGCGTATCGCGGCACGAGCTGCATATCCATGAAGGGCGACTTGCCGGGCTTGTCGAACTTCTGGTTGGGGAACATCGGATCGTACCAGTAAAGGACTTTGCCTGCCCCGGCGGGCGTGGTCGCCTCCGATTGCGGTGCCTGGCGATGGCCAGCCCAATAGCCTGTGCCGCCGGCCAGCAGCGCGACAGCCAGGATCGATGCGCCCCAGCGCAGCGCGGATTTATCGAGCGTCATGGCCGCTCCTCCCCATAGGTGATAGTGATGCGGACCGCGTCGCGCGCGACGTCGGCTTCGCGGTTGAGCGCCTCGACCTCGGCCTCCGCGAGCCCGAGCGTCGTGAGCAGCGCGGCGCCAAGGTCGAGCTTGCCGGCGCCATAGCTGTCGCGGTCGAGCTCGGCGCGGTGCCTGGCGAGTGGCACCAGCGTCTCGCGGGCATTGCGCAACCGGGAGAGATGCATGGCATGGTCTGCGAGATCGGCGTCGAGCTGCGCCACCAGCTCGCGGCGGATCGCCTCGCGGTCGAACCGACCCCCTTGCGCAAGGCTCTCGCTTGCAGCGATCCTGGGGTTCTGGCGCTTGCCGGCGAACAGCGGCAGGTCGATCGACACGCCGACCGAGGCCATGTCGCCGTACATGGGATCGCGCCGGCCATAGGTGACGCCGACCTTCCAGTCGGGGCGCTTGTCGGCGCGCGCGAGACGCACGTCCGCTTCGGCGACTGCGATCCGCGCGTCCTGCGCGCGCAGGGCGGGAAGCGCATCGATCCCGGCCCGCAGCCGGATCGGATCGACATCGAGCATCGGCGGGTCGCCCGTCGCCTGCGGGTCGGGGTCGCCGGTATAGCGCGCGAGCCGGGCCCGCGCCTGCGCCACCACCGCAGCCATCTCGGCGCGGCGATCGGCGATGGCGGCGCGGAGCTGGTCGGGCTCGAGCGCCTGGCTCGGGCGCGCGCTGCCCGACGCCAGGCGTGCGGTCACGGTCTTCTGCAGGTCGTCGAGGCTGGCATCGAGCAGGTCGAGCTGCCGGAGCCGGCGTTCTCCATAATAGAGATCGACCCAGGCGAGGGCGGTCTCGAGCCGCACGTTGCGGCCTTCGACCAGCTCGCCCGCCTCGGCGATACCGATATCGGCCGCGGCGCGCGCGGCGCGTGCATGGCGCTTGGCGAGATTGGGGAAGGTCTGGCTGAACCCGATCGTCGCCATGGTGAAATCGTCGCGCGTGAAGCTGCCGGCATTGGGGCCGCTCACCGGGAAGTTCTGCAGGCCCAGGTCGAGCGTCGGATCGGGCAGGCGATCGGCCGCGACCGCCGAAGAGCGGGCGCCGGCTGTCGCCGCCGCGCGCGCCTTGAGGCTTGGCGCGTTGGCGGCAGCGAGCCTCACTGCCTGCTCGTAGGTGAGCGGGCCGGCCGACACCGGCACGGCCCAGGCGCTCGCAAGCGTCGCACCGATAGAGAGCAACAGGCGTCGCACAGCGCGCCTCGGCATCATGATCATGGATATCATCCCCTCATGACAGAGGCGGCGCGCCAAGATGTGACGCGCCGCTCCGGAGCGGGTTTAGCCCTTGTCCGACCTGACTGCGCCGCGCATGCAGTCGGCGGCGCTTGCCTGCATCATCGCGCAATCGCAGCTGGCCATGTCCCGGCTGTCGGGCACCCATATGCGGACACGCGCAGGGCCAGTCGCCCGCGGACCATATTGCGGCGCCGACCGCCATTCCCAATGGCCTTGCGGCGTGCGGCTCGCGTCGGTTGCAAGCGCAGGCGCGGCGAGACTGAGGGCCGCCACAAGGGCGGCCGGAAGCAGTTTGATCATCACGAAAACCTTTGACTGAAAAGAAGGAAACCGGGCGCGCACGCATCGATCGATGCGCGCAGCCCGTGCTCGTTCAATCAGGCAAGGCTGGTGGGAGGATCCGGCTCGGGCGCAACCGCCTTGCCGGTCAATATCGTGTCGGTCGTCCAGAAGCTGGGCGCGTCGTAGAGACGCGCAGGCGCAACGCCGCCTGCCAGGTCCGCTGCGACCAGCGGGATCACGCACCCCATCGCGGCGATGCAATCGAGCGTCAGGCCCTTGCAGGGCTTTTCGCTGGGCGCAGGCTGCTGCTTGGCCATCATCGCCATGCAGTCCGCATCCATGCCCTTGGCCAGCGGCGCGCCTGCCGCCTGCGGCACGCTGTGCGCGGCCGCCATCTGGGCTCCGAAGAGACCGGACAGCGCTCCGATGACGAGCAGGAGGGCGAGCAGGCGTTTCACGGGCCTCGATATCTAGCGGGTTTCGCGGGCGCAGCCAACCAAAGTCTCGCGCCGCGCGGATTTTGAAGTGCTGACGGCTGATTCCGTCAACTCCGCGTCAATAAAGATCCGGCCCGGGGAAGAAGATCGGCTGCGGCCTCTACGTATATCGAGGCTGGACCCGGGACCGTAGTCCCAAGCCTGAAGAGACGCTCTTCCCCTCGGCAAAGTCCGGGCGGTGGCTTACCATCCAAGGAGGTGAATATGGTCAGAAAAACTCTCATGGTCGCGCTTGCCGGCATTTCGATGCTTGCTGCCGTCCCCGCTATGGCCCAGGGCATCGGGCACAGCCTGTTCATGCGCGGCTCGATCGTCGACACGGGCAGCAACGGCACGGTCGTCTGCATCGGCAAGGCCGATGGCGCCGAGGTCGGCCAGAAGCTCGAGGTCTATCGCGTCGTGACCCATCCGGGTCCGTCCAAGGGCGTGGCGCCGACCTATCACCGCCAGCTCGTCGGCCATGTGACAATCGACCATATCTTTGACGATCACTTCGCGCACGTGTCCGTCGCCGACGGCACGCCTGCCAAGCACGACATCGTCGAGCTTCGCAAGAACTGACAAGCCGGTGGCCCGGCGGCACGGGCTGCCCTGATGCGACGCGTCGGGGCAGCGGGCCGCCGGCGACGAGGAGACCGTTCGGGGTCAAAGCGAAACCGCTTGACCCTGGACCATGGTCCAACCGGCATGATCGAGCGGATGACATGGGCAATTTCAAGATCGGCGAACTGGCCGCGGCCGCAGGCGTGGGCCGCGATACGATCCGCTATTATGAGCGGATGGGCCTGCTGCGCGAGCCCGCGCGCACGGCAGCGGGCTACAGGCTCTACGACGCGACGGACCTCGAGCGCGTCAACTTCATCCGCTCGGCGCAGGAGCTTGGCTTCACCCTCGATCAGGCCCGGCAGCTGCTGGCGCTCAGGGCATCGGACACCGCGCATGCGCAGGCCGTGCTCGATATCACGCTCGCCAAGATCACGGACGCCGAAGTCCGGCTCAAGCGCCTGTCCGATATTCGCGACATGCTTCGATTGCTTGCCGATGAGTGCCCGGGCGAAGTTCCTGTTTCCGATTGCCCTATTCTCACGTTCCTCACGGAAAGGCGGAGATCTGATCACCGAAAGATATAAGAGCAAGCCTCGCAGGAAGAACAAACACCATTATTAAAAGGGGATTTATCATGACACGAATGCATATAGTGGCTGGGATTGTTCCAGCATTGCTTCTGGGCGCCTGTGCGACGACGCCGCCTACCTCCGCACAGGTCGAAAGCTGTAGGGCCATGGAGGGCGATATGGGTCTCCAGACACGTCATGACCATGGCGAGATGAAACAGCAGGGTCGTAATCCCATGAACCTGTCGCACGATCAGTGCCGCAAGATTCTTCGCCAAGCACAATGATTCCTGCTCCGGGTGGCTCGGGCCCACCCGGAGATTCCTCCAGTACGAAAGGAAGAAGCAATGGTCGGAAATCGAAAAGTCATACTGTCGCTAATCAGCGTTAGCCTGCTCTCGATGGCGGCGCTTTCGGGCTGTGAGCGCAAGACCGATCAGACGGTGCCGGCTGCGGCCAACAGCGCCGCACCCGCGGCTGGCGCTGATAGCGTAAATCCCGCCGGCATGGATCATTCGGACGCCATGGCCAATGAACAGGAGATGGAGCGGCATCACCAGCAGGCCATGGACCATGATGCGATGCGCCAGGGAGGCATGAACAGCAGCGCTCCGAAGACCGAGCCTGCGCCTGCGGATTCGGCGATGCCGATGAAGGACATGTAAGGGCGCGAAGGGGGTCGACATGTGCGTTTGGACCAGCCTTCGCCTTTCGGGTCTGGGGTTGTTGCTCGCTTTCAGCCTTCCCTCTGCGAGCGTGCACGCTCAGGAGGGCGAAGACCATTCGGCACATCATGGGGATACTTCGGGCGGTGCGGGGATGGCCGATGGCGCAATGTCCGCAAAGCCCGAGGTCGGCACCTCCGATATGGCCTCGATGATGAACTCTATGATGGAGCGCATGATCAACGGCGAAGGCGAGAATGAACATGGGCACGATTCCCGCCGCACCGCATTTTTTTCGCAGTTGCTCGCCTTTCCCGCGCTCGACGAAGCGGCCCGGCAGCGGGTCGCTGCGCAGGCCGGGGAACGGGTAAGCACGGGCCTGTCGATGGTCAACGCCGCCTCGGCCGACGGCGCGCGTGCGACAACGGTCTCGGCCCGGCTCGATGCGGCGCGCCGGATGCGCGAAGGGACCGACCTGTTCCGCTCCGGTACCGCCGCGCAGGGCGCGATCGGAGGCTTGCAGCCGCCCCGGGAGGTCGGGCTTGCCTGGCTGCGCGATCAGCTCGACATCGACCAGGCCGCGCCCGGCCATGCCGATCACTGGTTCGGCATCTCGCCCTCGCACCTCCTTCTCATGCTGTTCCTGGGGCTGGTGAGCGCCACGCTTATCGCGCTGCAGATCTTCCGCCTGCGGCGGATCGGGGCGATCGCCGGCGGTGTCGCCACCGCCAAGGTTCCAGCAAAGCCGGAGCCGAAGGCTGCCCCTCCCGCTACCAGGGTTGCGCCCGCGCCTGCACCCGTTGCCGACAGCGCCGGGCTCGCGCCGAGCAATGCGGCCGCACCCGCTGGGGCGTCGCTGCGCAAGCCCAAAAGCTGGGCGGGGCAGCTGCGCGTGGTCCAGATCGTGCGAGAGACGCCGAGCGTGCTGACCTTCCGGCTCGCGGACCCGACCGCCGACCGGCTGCCGTTCGACTTCCTGCCGGGCCAGTTCCTGCAGGTCGAGGTAGAGCCCGAAGCGGGCAAGACCGCGCGCCGTTCCTACACGATCGCCTCTTCGCCGACCCAGCGGGCCTATGTCGAACTGACGGTCAAGCGCGAGGAGCAGGGCGTGGTCTCGCGATACCTGCACGACAAGGTCGTCGCCGACGATCTGCTGAAGGTCAGCGGACCGTTCGGCGCCTTCACCTTCACGGGAACGGATGCCCAGAGCATCGTGCTGATCGCGGGCGGGGTCGGCATCACCCCGATGATGTCGGTGCTGCGCTATCTCACCGACACCGCGTGGAAGGGTGATATCTTCTTCTTCTACGGCGCACGGTCGACCGAGGAATTCGTGTTCCGCGACGAGCTCGAGCGGCTCGAACGCCGTTTTCCCAACCTCCATGTCGTCGCCGCGATGCAGCGCGCGCCCGGCACCGTCTGGATGGGCCCCGAAGGGCCGATCACCCGCGAGATGATCCTGGCCGCGGTGCCGGAGATCGCGAGCCGGCGGATCCATATGTGCGGCCCGCCGGCGATGATGGGCGCGATGCGCGGCGTGCTGGCGGAACTTGGCGTCCCCGAAGCGCAGCTGCACACCGAGGCGTTCGGTCCGGCCTCGCTGCCGGCCGACCACGAGGATCTCGAGGTCAAACCCGCGCCCGCGCCAGCGGATAAGCCGGCCCCGAGCGCCGAGGTGGCGCCGAGCACGGTGACCTTCTCCGTGTCGGGGGTGTCGGCGGCCTTGCCCGCGGACGAGACCGTGCTCGAGGCGGCCGAGGGCGCGGGCGTCGAGATCTCCTATGCCTGCCGTGCGGGCACATGCGGCGCCTGCGTGGTCAAGCTGCTGCAGGGCGAGGTAACGATGGAGGTCGAGTCCGGCCTCGCGCCCGCCGACAAGGCGCAGGGCTATGTGCTCGCGTGCCAGGCGAAGGGCACGGGCACGCCGCTCGTGGTCGAAGCCTGATGCGCGAACGCAGCGACATCGCCGTCGGCCTGCTGGTCGCATTCCTGCTGCTGTTCCCGTTCGGCTACCTCGTGCATGTGTCACCGCGCTTTCCGGGCAGCCTCGCTGGCGGGATCATCGGGATCGCAGCGCTCGTGCTGATGCTGCTGACGCTTCCCTATGTCGCGGCCAAGCACATCGCCTGGGTCGACAAAGTGCTCTCCCGGCTCGTCAGCAAGCCTACCCTGCTCGCCATCCACATCTATGCCGGCGTGCTGGCGCCGATCCTGGGTCTGGTCCACGCCGCGCACAAGCTCGAAAGCCCGGTCGGACTGCTTCTGACCGTCCTCCTGCTGATGACGGTCATCACCGGCTTCATCGGCCGCTACCTGCTTGCCCAGCTTGGTCGGGCGCTGCGCGGACGCAGGTCGGAACTGGCCTCGCTTCGCGCCGCCTTCCTTGAGGAGCCGGCGGCGCCGGCGCAGGCCGATACCGCAGCCGCGCCGCTGTCGGGCTGGAGGCGCTATCTGTTCGTCGCCGGGGATGCGCCCGCGGGCCAGCACCCCCAGAACAGGGCGGGGATCGCCGCGGCGCTGGCCGATACCGAATTCGCGATCCGCGCCGAAGAGGCGACCAACACCCTGTTCGCGCGATGGCGGTTCCTGCACATCCTGCTGGGCTGTCTCATCTTCGCGCTGCTCGCGCTCCACGTCGGCGCGGCGATCTATTACGGGCTGCGCTGGCTATGAGCTGGCAGCGTCTTTCCTATGCCGTCTTCATCGCAGCCCTGCTGGTGATGGTCGCCGCGGTCGCGATCCGGATGCGATCGGACGCGCCGAGGGATGCCGGCCTGGTGGCGCAGCTCGTAGCGCCCGGCCCGCTCTCGAGCGCCCACCAGTCCTTCGCCGGCCAATGCACGGCCTGCCACACGCCGGGCAAGGGCGTCGAAACCCGGACCTGTCTCACCTGCCATGCGGGCACGGATTTCGGGACGAAGCAGTCGACGCAGTTCCACGCGAAAGCGACGCAGTGCACCTCCTGCCACGTCGAACATGAGGGAGAGCGCGGCATCATCCGCATGGATCACGCCGCCTTGCTCGACATGGCAAAGTGGCGGCAGCCTTCGGCGGGCATGTCGACAAACACTCGAAGCCTGACCCCCGAGACCGCGCTCAATTGCGCGAGCTGCCATGCGTTCCGCGATCCGCACCAGGGCCTGTTCGGCACCGACTGCGCGAGCTGTCACAAGACCGACAGCTGGAAGATCGCCAATTACCGCCATCCATCGGTCAATTCGACGCAGTGCGCCGAGTGCCACAAGGCGCCGCCCAGTCACTTCATGGAGCATTTCAGCATGGTCTCGCAGCGCGCAGCCGGATCGAAAGCGCGCGTCGACCAATGCTATGCCTGTCACGCCACCGACAGCTTCAACAATATCCGCAAGCGAGGCTGGTATGATCACCATTGAGGCCGACTGGCTGAGCGCCTTCTTCCGGCTTGCGGTGATCGGCCTGGAACTGGCGGGCACGCTGACCATCCTGGTCGGCGCGGGGCTCGCAACCTTTCTGTTTGCGCGGCGGGCGAGGGCGGGCGACCGAACCGAGGCCTATAGCGCGTTCCGATCGGCGCTCGGCCGCAGCATCCTGCTCGGCCTGGAATTTCTGGTCGCCGGCGACATCGTCAAGTCGCTGGTGATCAACCCGACGCTCGACGATCTCATCGTGCTGGCCGGGCTTGTGCTGGTGCGGACCTTCCTGAGCATCTCGCTCGGGGTCGAGATCAACGGCCACTGGCCCTGGGAGGAAACCCGGATGGCGCGGGAGAAGGCGCGTGCGGCGTCGGATGGGTCGCCGGCTACGGCTGAGGCCGCCGGATGCGGCACAGCGCTCAAGCGATAGCAGATGGAAGGCGCATCATGATCGAGAGACGCGAATTGCTGATGGCGGGCGCCGGCCTTGCCGCCGCCGGAACGCTGGCTGCGCCGGCGGCGGCGCAGCAGCATCGAATGGAAGGGATGGCGATGTCGATGACGGACTGCATCGACGATTGCGTGGCTTCGCACCGCATGTGCCTGGAAACCGCCGCTTGGCTGACGAAGCAAGGCGGCGCGTCAGCTACGGCGTCGCTGATCGCCATGCTGAACGACTGTGCGGAACTGTGCCAGGCGACTGCCAACTCGATGCTGCGGGAATCTGCCCTGCACCGCATCGTCTGCCGCGCCTGCGCCGACGCTTGCGAGCGCTGCGCCGAGGAATGCGGACGCCATAGCGCGGACCAGCGGATCGCGCGTTGCTCGGCCACCTGCAAGAAATGCGCGGCGAGCTGCCGAACGATGGCGGACATGTCGAGCTGAGCGGCGCGCTTCGCACGTGCCCCACATAGTCACGTTCAGGCCAGAGCCCCCGGTCACAGCTTGTGTGTCCGACAACTACGCCAGGACAGCGATCATGGCACGTGGCACAAAGTCCGAGTATCCGGCAACGGCGGAAATCATCGCACCCGCCATCGCCGGAGCCTTCCGTGCCGCCACCCGATAGTCGGGTAATGCCGAGCACCATCTTTACGATTGCGTGAACGCTCCACGGTCGATCTGTATTGGAGAAGTCAGTGTCAACCGCCGAATTTGTCAACCGGCTACCCGAATTGCTCCGCCCCAATCCAGCAAGGGTAGTGATCAGACCCTATATGCCGTCGACGGAAACCTATAAATATGCGGTACCGGATCAGCCACGTGCGCAGCGCATCGCCGACCGCGTCCTGGCGCTCGACCCAGCATCGCTCCACGATGAGTTGCAACGCATTCTTGATGATTTCTCGGGAAGGCATCGTGAGGTTCCGTCCCTGTTTTTGCGGCGGTTCCACGAGGTTGATGGCATCATCGTCTGTGATTGCGAGGTCACCCATGAACAGGCGCTCTTGATCGGTGCCCATTTTTGCAACGAATATTCCTATGAGGCAGCAGCGCTTTTCAATCCGAGCATCGTCCTGCATCCTGACCAGTCTGCTGTACCTGAAAACTCTCTCCGATTCATTCTTTCCCTGCGAGGCGTGGGCGAGGGGCATATCTCCTCCGTCACCTTTCGCACCGGGTTTTGCGCCGCGGACGGAACCATAGCAATCAATCCTCCGAGCCCCATGCCGCTCGTGCTGGAGACTGAAAACATCTCCGGCGAGGACCGGCCGGACGCGGGCATTCGGATCAAGTGCGATGGCAGCCACGATCTCTCGGAGATCGTGATCTTTCCGACAACCCCCAGCCAGCGTGGTGGCATCGAAGACCTTCGCTTGGTCCGCTTCCTGGACGACGATGGCCGAGCCACCTATTTCGGTACATATACGGCATTTAGCGGCCAGTCCGTCCGGCAGGAGTTGTTGTCCACGCCGGACTTCCGGACATTCGAACTCAGACCGCTGCGTGGGGATGCCACCGGTAGCAAGGGCATGGCGCTTTTCCCCCGACGCATTGCCGGGCACTTTGCCATGCTTGGGCGCGAGGATAACGAAAATATCTGGTTCCTGACGTCCGCGGACATTCACGACTGGAGTGGCGGAGCGAAAGCCATCGAACCTCGCTGGCCTTGGGAGTTTGTCCAGATCGGTAATTGCGGATCGCCGATCGAGATCGACGAAGGCTGGCTGGTCGTAACTCATGGAGTCGGCGCCGTTCGGAACTATTGCATCGGGGCGTGCCTGCTGGACCGTGACGATCCCTCGAAGCTGCTGGCGCGGACGAAGCTACCGCTTTTGCGGTCGGACATGGATGAGCGCGAAGGTTATGTGCCAAACGTAGCCTACAGCTGCGGCGCGATGGTACATAATCGGGTGCTGGTACTGCCTTATGCCATTGCTGACAGCTTCACCACTTTTGCCACTATTCCTCTCGAGCGTCTGCTGGCCGCCATGGATTAGTCACTGTTGCCGACCTGTCCTGCTCTCGAGTCCGAACCATAGTTACACATCGGCACAACAACGATGCCAGTGCGATAATTTATGGCCATCTCAGAGACGGACTTCGCACATTACGTATACAGCAAGGCGGAAGGTGACACCATTTCACGGGCAAGCTCCGGAAGGGGCGACAATCGACCGGGCATATGCTCGATCGAACGAGAAACCCAGACTTGAAGGAATGGATACTTGCGCAAGAAGACGGCAATGATCGCTTCGCTCGCAGCTCTCGGCTTCCTCGCCGTCAGTGCCGGACCGGTGCTGGCGGACGGGATGCCGCCGGGCATGCCCGATCTTGAGGAGACCCTCAAGGCCAGGCCGGCGCCTGCCCAGCCCGATCCTGCCCACATGCAGGGCATGGCTCACGGTAAGGAGCAGATGCACGGCCAGATGATGCAGGGCCATCGAATGGCGATGCGGGATTCGCAGGACCAGGACGGCGCCTCCGGCATGTCACACAGGTCGGACGGTGGTTGCTGACCCTGCCATCATTCCATCAGACGACAAGGTTGACGGACAAGATCATGGCCGCTTTCAACCGAAGCCTTGGTCCGCCGTTCCCACGGCGGGCCAATCGCTTTTCTGGCCGGTCTCAGGACGAGAAAACCAGGCCGGGTCACATTTTTGATCGATCCCGGATCATCATTTTACGCGCCTGCTCCAGCAGGCACACGGCCGATCGGATTTCGATTCGTAACTTACGTATACAGACAGCGTCTCGCTAGCAGCATTGAAGCTTCGGAATTGCCGGGATCGGAACGTCGATCGGGCAACAGGAAGAACACTCGGAGACCCTCAATGCGACAGACGACATTTCTCGCGGCGCCCGTCAGCCTCTTCGCGACGCTAACCTTCGCCGCCGGCACCGCTCTCGCCCAGTCGACGCCCGCGCCCGCGCAGGCTGCGCCGGCCCATGCCCACCAGCAGGGCATGGATCATGGCGGGCAGCAGATGCACGATCAGATGATGAAGGATCATCAGGCCGGCGCGCAGAAGCAGCAGGGGCAACCGGCCCAGCAGGATCAACAGGGCATGTCGGGGATGGCCGGCATGTCCGGCGGGTCGCCAGCATCGAACGGCTCGGGCATGGCCGGTAAGGCGAAGAGTGGCTGCTGCAAGATGCCGATGAAGAAGGCCAAGCCGGCCGCGAAGAAGAAGACCGCCAAGCCCATGGCCGACAAGCCGATGAGCGACATGTGAAGTTTCCAGCCCCGATAAAACACCCCCCGGGGCTGAGGGCCCGCCGCCGCCCCGCGGCGGGCCAGTTCTTTGACGATGCCCAGCGTCGCCCCGTGCTCCCAGCTTTCAAAGCCGGGACCGAGCAACTAACGTGAGAGAGGAAACAGTGATGCGAAAGCATCTTGGCGTCGGTGCTGCTGTTGGCTTTCTGCTCTTTGGCAGCACGCCGCTCCTCGCACAGGGTATCGGCCATAGCTTGTTCATGCGCGGCAAGATCGTCCGTACGGATGCGGGCGGCACAGTGGCCTGCCTGGGCAAAGCCGATGGCGCGCACATCGGGCAGATACTCGAAGTCTATCACGCAACGCCGCGCCACCGCCGCCTTGTCGGTCATGTCGAAGTCGACCAGATTTTCGACGACCATTATGCTCATTTCCGCGTGAGGGACGGGACGCTTCAGAAAGGCGATTGGGTGAGCCTAAAGCGCGTCCGGGCGTAACGCCAGAATTGGAATGCCAAGCGCCGCCCTCGCCAAAAGAAGACTCGGCCGAGTAACGCCTGTCTCGGCATAATTCCGATCAGGCGTGCGCGAATAGGTTCAGGAGTCGATGAATATTCATCGGCTCCGTTGGCGTGTCCGACCCTTAAAGCCCGCGACACCGATACCAGACTACCTTCTGCGGAACTTACTTATAGGCCGCCCGGGCAAAGAGACTACTCCGTCAGGCCATCGATAGAGATGGAGTCAGGTTATGTTCGAGAAGGCGATCGGGACCATTAACGCGGCGGCCTCCTTCCGACACCGCTATGATAATTTCATCGGAGGCCGCTGGAGCGCTCCTGCGAGCGGCGAGTATTTCGCCGACAAGAGCCCGATCAATGGCGCCCAGATCGCCGAGTTCGCGCTGTCGACGCCGGAAGATGTCGAGCGCGCGCTCGATGCGGCGCACGCCGCCAAGGATCAATGGGCAAGGATCGCGCCCGCCGAGCGCGCCAGGATTCTCAATCGCGTCGCCGACCGGCTCGAGGATAATCTGGAGCTGCTGGCGCTTGCCGAGACGATCGACAATGGCAAGCCGATCCGCGAGACCCGCGCTGCCGACGTGCCGCTTGCAATCGACCATTTCCGCTACTTCGCCGGCTGCATCCGGGCGGAGGAAGGCGGCATCTCGACGATCGATGCCGACACCATCGCCTATCATTTCCGCGAGCCGCTCGGCGTCGTCGGCCAGATCATCCCGTGGAACTTCCCGCTGCTGATGGCGGCGTGGAAGATCGCCCCGGCGCTGGCGGCGGGCAACTGCACCGTCATCAAGCCCGCATCCCAGACGCCGCTCACCTTGCTGATGTTCGCCGAGCTCACCGCCGACATCCTGCCGCCCGGCGTGCTCAATGTCGTCACCGGCCCGGGACGGACCGTCGGCCAGGCGATCGCCGCCAATCCGCGCATCGCCAAGGTCTCGTTCACCGGCGAGACCGTCACCGGCAAGCAGATCATGCACGCCGCGGCGGACCATCTGATCCCCCAGACGATGGAGCTTGGCGGCAAGTCGCCCAACATCTTCATGGCGGACGTGCTCGACGAGGACGATGCCTTCTTCGACAAGGCGCTCGAAGGCTTTACTTTGTTCGCCTTCAACAAGGGCGAGGTCTGTACCTGCCCGTCGCGCGCCCTGATCCATGAGTCGATCTTCGACCGCTTCATCGAGCGCGCCGTGGCGCGCGTCGCCGCGATCCGCCAGGGCGATCCGCTCGACCCGTCGGTCCAGGTCGGCGCGCAGGCGTCGGAGGACCAGCTCCACAAGATCCTGGGCTATATCGATATCGGCAAGGCCGAGGGCGCGCAGTGTCTGGTCGGTGGCGCCAGGGCGCTGCCGGGCGGTGCGCTCGACCAGGGCTATTTCGTACAGCCGACCGTGTTCGTGGGTCAGAACCACATGCGCATCTTCCAGGAGGAGATCTTCGGTCCCGTCCTGGCGGTCACCACCTTCAAGACGGTCGAGGAGGCGATCGCACTTGCCAACGACACCGCCTACGGTCTTGGCGCGGGCGTCTGGACCCGGAGCGGCAACACCGCCTACCGTCTGGGCCGCGCGATCGAGGCCGGGCGGGTCTGGACCAACTGCTATCACCAGTACCCCGCCCATGCCGCCTTCGGCGGATACAAGGCGTCGGGCTTCGGGCGTGAAAATCACCGGATGATGCTCGACCATTATCAGCAGACCAAGAACCTGCTCGTCTCCTATGACGAGCACGCGCTCGGCCTGTTCTGACCCCTCGCTCAAAAGGAGAAACGGACATGGCGAAAACCATGAAGGCGGCGGTCGTCCGCGAATTCGGCAAGCCCCTGGTCATCGAGGACGCGCCGATCCCGACGGTCGGCCCCGGGCAGATCCTGGTCAAGATTGCGGCAACCGGCGTGTGCCATACCGACCTGCACGCGGCAGAAGGGGACTGGCCGGTCAAACCCAACCCGCCCTTCATTCCTGGCCATGAAGGCGTCGGGCATGTCGCCGCCGTCGGTGCGGGCGTCACCCATGTGAAGGAAGGCGACCGGGTCGGTGTGCCCTGGCTCTACACCGCCTGCGGGCATTGCGTGCATTGCCTGGGTGGCTGGGAGACGCTTTGCCACGAACAGCAGAACACCGGCTATTCGGTCAATGGCAGCTTTGCCGAATATGTCCTCGCCGATCCCAACTATGTTGGTCACCTTCCCGACAATGTCGACTTCCTCGACATTGCGCCGATCCTCTGCGCGGGCGTCACCGTCTACAAGGGATTGAAGGCCACCGAGGCCCGACCCGGCGAGTGGGTGGTCGTCTCAGGGATCGGCGGGCTCGGCCACATGGCGGTGCAATATGCCCGTGCCATGGGTCTCAATGTGGCCGCGGTCGACATCGACGATAGCAAGCTCGACCTCGCTACACGCCTTGGCGCCACACTGACGGTCAACGCGCACAGCGAGGACCCTTCGGCAGCGCTCAAGAAGGCGATAGGCGGCGCGCACGGAGCGCTCGTCACCGCCGTTTCGCCCAAGGCGTTCCAGCAGGCGCTCGGCATGGTCCGGCGCGGCGGCACGGTCGCGCTCAATGGTCTGCCGCCGGGCGACTTCCCGCTGTCGATCTTCGACACCGTGCTGAACGGCATTACCGTGCGAGGCTCGATCGTCGGCACGCGGCTCGATCTGCTCGAGGCACTGGCGTTCGCCGGCGACGGCAAGGTCAAGGCCACGGTCCATGCAGACAAGCTGGAGAACATCAACGACGTCTTCTCCCGCATGCACCATGGCGACATCGAGGGCCGGATCGTCCTCGACCTCGCCTGAACCCGACTTCGCGAAAGTACAGTTCATGTCTCCCTTACATATCCGGCCGATCGCACGGCGCCGTTTCGTCCAGGGGCTGGCGATCGGCGGCGCGGTTGCCGGCTTCGCCCCGGCGCTTCTCGCGCGATCCGCCCCAGTCTCGCCCGCCGAGCTTAGCGGGACCGAGTTCGACCTCGAGATCGCCGAGCTGCCAGTCAACTTCACCGGCAAACGCCGTATCGCGACCGCCGTGAACGGCAGCGTGCCCGCGCCGGTCCTGCGCCTGCGCGAAGGCGACACGGTCACGCTCCGTGTGCGCAACGGCCTCAAGGAGATGTCGAGCATCCATTGGCACGGCATCATCGTGCCGGCGGAGATGGACGGCGTGCCCGGCATCAGCTTTGCCGGCATCGCGCCGGGCGAGACCTTCACCTATCGCTTCGAGGTCCGCCAGAGCGGAACCTACTGGTATCACGCTCACACGCTCGCCGAGCAGACGGGACTCTATGGAGCGATCATCGTGGAGCCGAAACAGGCGCCGGCGGCGCGGGCGCCCGATCGCGACTATTGCATCGTGCTCAGCGACTGGTCGGACGAGCCGCCGCTGCAGATCTTCCTCAATCTCAAGAAGCAGAGCAGCTACTATAATTTTGCGCAGCCGACCGCCGGCGATTTCCTCAAGGATGTCGGCACCATGGGCTTGGGCAAGGCGCTCGAGCGGCGGCGGATGTGGAACAGCTCGCGGATGAACCCGACCGACTACAGCGATGTCTCTGCCGCGACCTACACCTATCTGATGAACGGCGCGCCGCCCGCCGGCAACTGGACCGGTATCGCCGCGCCCGGCGAGCGCGTGCGCCTGCGCTTCGTCGGCGCGGGGACGGCGACGTTCTTCGACGTGCGGATCCCCGGGGTCGAGCTGACGGTCGTATCGACCGACGGGCAGCCGGTCGAGCCGGTCACGGTCGAGGAATTCCGGATCGGCCCGGGCGAGACCTACGACGTCGAGTTCACCATGCCCGAGGGCGGCGCCCGCACCATCTTCGCGCAGGCGATCGATCGGAGCGGCTATGCGCGTGGCACGATCGCACCGGCCCCGGGCATGGCGGCAGCCGTGCCGCCGCTCGATGCCCGGACCTGGCTCGAGCCGGTCGACATGATGGGCGCGATGGCGACGATGGGCGCAATGGGAGGCGACGCGCATGCCGGGCACGGCATGACCGAGATGCCGGCCAGGGCACGGCACGCCCGCACCGAATATGGCGCCAATACCGACATGCGCGTCGACTATCCGCGCACCAATCTCGACGATCCCGGCGCCGGGCTGCGCGGGCGCGGCTGGCGCGTGCTGACGCTGGCCGATCTGCGCACGCCGGGCGGCGATCCCGACCCGCGCGAGCCCGAGCGCGACATCGAGCTGCATCTGACGGGCAATATGGAACGGTTCATCTGGTCGCTCGACGGCATCAAGCTCAACGATTCCCGGCCGCTGCATTTCAAGCCGAACGAGCGGCTGCGCGTCACCTTCGTCAACGACACGATGATGGCGCATCCGATGCATCTGCACGGCATGTGGAGCGATGTCGAAGGCCCGGACGGCGCCTTCCAGGTCCGCAAGCATACGGTCGTGGTCCAGCCCGCCCAGCGGGTGAGCTTCCGCGTCACCGCCGACGCCATGGGCCGATGGGCCTTCCACTGCCATCTGCTCTATCACATGGCGGCCGGCATGTTCCGGGAGGTGGTGGTCGCATGATCCGGATTATCCCCTCGCGCGGCATTGCTCTTGGCGTTGCCCTCTTCCTGGCGCCGGCGATCACGGCTCCCGCCCTCGCGCAGGATGCCTTGCCCCCGTCGCCCGCCGCCACCCCTGCCCAAACGGCCACTCCCGATCCAAACTCACCTTCCGCGCAAGGCTCTCAGGAGCATGCGGGCATGGACATGCCGGGCATGGATATGACCGACACGAAGGCGTCCGGTAACGGCGCCACGATGGACATGGGCTCGATGCAGGGTGGCAAGGCCCCGCCGGACGCGCGCAACTCGGACGATTATGCCGACGGCTATCGCAACTCGACGCTGCCGGGCTATGAGATGGCCGACAAGCTCTCGATCCCCAAGATACTTGTGGATGAGCTCGAGTTCACCAGCGGCAACGAGGGTCAGGGCGTGGGCTGGACCGTGCTCGTCACCAAGGGTCAGGACAATGACAAGCTCTGGCTGCGCAGCCAGGGGCTCAAGAACTCCCGCGACCAACGTCTCGATCCGGAGAGCAGCGTCGAGGCGCTGTGGTGGCACAGCAAGAACCCGTTCTGGGGCACGCTGCTCGGGGTCAGGCAGGATCTCGGCAAGGGTGCGACCACCTGGCTCGCCGCCGGCGTCGAGGGACTGGCGCCCTATTGGTTCGACGTCCAGCTCACCGGCTATGTAGGAACCGATGGGCGTCTCGCGGCGCGCGCCAAGGCCTCCTATGAGGTCCTGTTCACCAATCGGTTGATCCTTACGCCGCAGGTGGAAACCAATATCTATTCGAAGCGGTCGAGCGATCGGCAGCTCGGCAGCGGCTTCAGCAATGTCGAGCTGAGCGGACGGTTGCGCTACGAGGTGTCGCGCAAGTTCGCGCCCTATATCGGCTTCGTCTGGGAGCGCGCATTTGACGGCACGGCCGATTTCCGTCGCCTGCGCAGGGAAGGGCCTTCCGAACACAGGCTGGTGATCGGCTTGCGCGCCTGGTGGTGATCCGCGGATGGCCACTCGAGGGATCGACCGCGAACGCGCCGCGTGACAAGGCTGGATCGCAAGCCAACGGTCGCTGGCCGGCCTCCTTTTTCGTCTTGTTGCTCGCGGCGGCTGCGGCGTCGGCGGGACAGACGGCCATTCTCGCCTTCCTTCCGGCACTGGTCGACCCGGCTCGTGGCGCGCTATCGTCAAGCGCTCATGATTTTCACGTCGCGAGCCTGACCGCGGTCCATCCCCTGGCAGCCTTGCTGGCGGCGCCGCTCTGGGGCTGGATCGCGGACCGGGTCGACTATCGGGCGATGTTGCGCGCAGCGCTGGTCATCCTCGCGCTGGTGACCGCGCCGATCGGCCTCGTCGGGTTGCCTGAGCTTTATGCATTGCGTCTGGTGGCGGGGATGGCGTCGGCCGCCATCATACCGTTGGGCTTGCTCTGCGCGAGCTTTGCCGCAAGCGGGCGCGCGGACCAGGCGCGCCGCTTCACCTGGCTGACCGCCTTCGTGTTTCTGGGCGATCTCGCCGGTCCGCTGGTGGCGGAGGTCTCGGCCGCGATCCTGCCCCGCGCTCCCCTCATGATCCTCGCTCTCGGCATCGGTGCCGTCGGGGCGGCGCTTTGCGCCGTGCGTCTGCCGCGCTGGTGTGCACCTTGCATCGATGGCGGAGACCTGCCCGCGCCGACGCTCGGCGCGACGCTGATCCTGCTTTTCGTCACGATCGTCGCGGGCGGCGGGCTGGCGGCGATGCATGTCAATCTCCTGGTGACGCGGAGCGTCATTTCGCTGAGCCGCGAAGAGATCGCCTGGATGCTCAGTCTCTGCGGATTGGGCATGCTGGCAGCACAGATCTTCCATGCGAGGCTCGATTGGCTGGTGACCATGCCGAGGCGGCTTGCGGGGCTGACGCTCGGCCTGCTGGCTGCGGCGCTTTTCCTGTTCCCTGTCGCCGCGAGCATGGCCGAACTCAGTGGGATCATCGTTGCTGCCGGCTGGAGCTCGGCAACCCTTCGATTGGTCACCAGCTTCTGGATCAGCGGCGGCGGGGCCCCTTCAGGCGTGAAGCTCGGTTTCCAGCATTCCGCCGCCAGCATCGGGCAGGCGCTCGCGCCGCTGGCGATAGCCATCGTCGCTCCCGGGGCGCAGCCGCTCGTTCTGTGGGGGATTGGTGGTCTATCGCTAGCGCTGCTTGTGTCCCTGCCGCTAGCCTGGAGGCCGCCCGCCATCGTAAAATCATCTGCGTGATGAGGGGAGGGGCGCATTGATGCGTATAGAAAAGAAGGGGCCTCTGCCCCATGCTTATCGTTCTTCCGGGAGTCATTTCATGAAGACCCGCCTATTCGTCGCCTTGCTGTTCCTCGCCATGCCCGGCGTAGCGCTTGCGGCCAGTGATATCGTCGTCCACCGGGATCCGGGATGTGGATGTTGCGAGAAGTGGGCGCAGGCCGTGCGCGCGAAGCTGGGACGCAAGGTCGTCATGCGTGACGATGCGTCGCGCAGCGAGCTTCAGCGCAAGGCCGGCATGCCCCGGACGCTGGCATCTTGCCACAGCGCGATCGTCGATGGCTATATGATCGAGGGCCATGTCCCGATATCCGACGTCAAGCGCTTGCTGGCGACCCGTCCTGCGGGCGTCAAAGGCATTGCGGTTGCGGGGATGCCGATCGGTTCGGAGGGCATGGAAGTGGCAGGCGCTGCCCGCCAACCCTATACGGTGGTGGCCTTCGGCAGCGCCGGTCAGCGAATTTTCGCCCGCCATTGATATCGCGCGGTTTGCAGCATCCTGCAGAATTGCCCGGTGGTAGAGGACCCCGCTGTCGAGTGTAGAACCTTGTGTCAAGCGAGCTGATGGCGTCCCTACCCCTACCTACACTGAAAAAGCAACGATTTGTCTTGTAAGTTGTTCGCGGTCGTCTCCCTGATTTGCCTGAATTTGGCCCAAAATGTGGAACGATTGTGGGACCGTTTGCCCACCGAAAGTGTGAGAACGGCCCCAACATTCCCGATCAGGGCCCCGAACCGATGGCACTCACAGCATTGAAGGTGAAAAACGCGAAGCCCGGTCGCCATGTCGATAGCCGGGGCTTTGCCTGATTGCACTTTGCGTTCGCTTGCATTACATCGTCATGCAGAAAGGAAATCGACATGGCCGCAAACGCTCTTGTGCAGACCCGGATCGACGGAGCGGTGAAGGAGGAAGCCGCGACCGTGCTGGCTGCTATGGGGCTGACCGTCTCCGATGCCGTGCGCCTGATGCTGACCCGCGTTGCCCGCGACAAGGCCTTGCCGTTTGAACCGCTGGTGCCCAATGCCGAGACGATCGAGGCCATGAAGGAAGCGCGCGAGGGAAAGGGCAAGCGGTTCGCCACGGTGGTCGACCTGATGGCCGACCTCAATGCGGACGATTGAACGCTTCGGGCGGTTCAAGCGCGACTACAAGCGGGAGAAGAAGGGGCAGCACGCCAAGACGCTGGACGCTGACCTGATCCCGATCATCGAGGCGCTGGCATCCGACGAGCCGCTTGAACCGCGCCACCGCGACCATGCGCTGACCGGCGACTGGCGCGACCATCGCGATTGCCACATAAAGCCCGACCTCGTGCTGATTTACCGCAAGCCCGATGACGACACCTTGCAGCTTGTGCGCTTGGGATCGCACGCGGAATTGGGTTGGTGACGCCCGCGCATGGCGAGCTTATACGTTTGTCGGGTATGTCAGCCAGAGGCACGATTACGGGTTAGGTGTGATCAGCGAGCATCCGATGCCAACAAGCTTTTGCAGAAGACATCAATCGCAGAGATGCATTCGGCAGGCGCTGCTTGAAACAAAAATGAGGGCCATAAATCACTTTCACCCTCAAATTCTGACAAATTTGCCGTTAGTTCACGACTGGTGAGCGAGAAATGAGCCGATCGCGTTGGGCTTGAAGAGCCGACCGCTCGCTCCACCGTCGTGACCCCTACGTTGATGACCGGCGGATGCTGGCCCGGTAGACGATGCTGCCGAGAGCGACGACGACGCCCATGATGGCAAAAGATTCCATGCTCGAATGGCTCAAAAGCCAGATCGTGAGAAGGAAGGCGGAGTGCCGGCGCTGGGCCGAGCACCACACCCATCCCGAGCGCGGCGATATCACCGTGGCCTAGGCGCTGGAGATGGAGCGGCCTGTCCTGCAGCCGATCCTGGCGCCCTTCGATGGCTTCCATGAGAGCGAGCATGCCGTCACCGGCACCTGCCTCATCAGCTTCGACCGCAACCGCTACTCGGTCATGTCCAGGGCGGCGCGGCGCACGGTGCAGGTGCGCGCCTATGCGGGCCGGATCGTCATCCGCTGCGGCGAAGAGATCGTCGGGGAACATGAGCGTCACTTCGGGCGGAACCGCACCATTTACGATCCCTGGCATTATCTGCCGGTTCTGGCCCACAAGCCCGGTGCCCTGCGCAACGGCGCGCCGTTCCAGGACTGGGAGTTGCCGCCATCCCTCCATCGCCTGCGACGCAGGCTGGGGCACGGGGATGAGGCGGATCGCAGGTTCGTGCGGGTGCTCTCGGCCGTGCTCACCGATGGCTGGAGCAGGTCGAGGCGGCGGTGCGCGAAGCGCTGGCGAGCGGAACGGTCAGCGACGACCTGATCCTCAACATCCTCTCCCGTCGCCGCGAGCCGGCGACGCCCCATAGCATCGTCACTTCGGAAGACCGGATGCTGAGTCACCCGCCGATCGCCGACTGTGCCAGCTATGACCGACTGCGAGGCTATGATGCAGCGGCATGAGATGATCGACACAATGCGCGGCCTGGGCCTCAAGGGCATGGTGGCCGCGTTCGACGAGGCCGTCACCACCGGCCTCCAGCGCCAGCGCACCACCATGGAGATCCTGACCGATCTGCTCCGCGCGGAAGCCACCCATCGCGACGCCGCCTCGATCCGATATCGCATGACGGCCGCGCGGCTGCCGGTGGTGAAGGACCTGGAGCGGTTCAGCTTCGAAGGGACGCCGATCAACGAGGGACTGATCCGCTCCCTGCATGATGGCTCCTTCCTACCGGCGCGTCGCAACATCGTGCTCGTCGGCGGCACGGGCACCGGCAAGACCCACCTCGCCATCGCGATTACCGCCAACGTCGTGCGCAAAGGGGCTCGGGCACGATACTTCAACACCGTCGATCTGGTGACACGCCTCGAAGAGGAGGCCCGGATCGGCAAGGGCGGGACCCTGGCGGGACAGCTCTCACGGCTCGACCTGGTGGTGCTCGATGAGTTGGGATATCTGCCGTTCGCGCGCTCTGGTGGCCAGCTCCTGTTCCACCTGATCAGCAAGCTCTACGAACGCACCAGCGTCGTTATCACGACCAACCTCGCCTTCGGCGAATGGCCTACCGTGTTCGGGGATCCCAAAATGACCACGGCTCTGCTCGACCGCGTCACTCATCACTGCGATATCGTCGAGACCGGCAACGACAGCTGGCGCTTCAAAAACCGCAGTTAGCCGCCACTCTCACCCCAGCTTCAAAACGAACTTGCGCTGTGTACGCCTCCGGCCGGGCTACGCCCGACCTCCGCCGCACACAGCGCAGGGCATCAACCCTCCGCTCAATCTCGAAAAGGGGGTCCCCCTTCAACGCCTATACGGGGTCCCGTTTGCGCGCCGTTTGACAAAGTGAATGGCAGACTGCCGATCACCCCGGCATTGCTGCTGACCGCGAATTATACCTACACCGATTCCGTCCGGAAGGGTGGCGGCGAGCCCGCTTTCGACGGCAGTTCGCTTGACGGAACGCCGCTCGACAAGACGCCCAGGCACATGGCCAACGTTCGCCTGGACTGGCAAGCGACCGAGCAGATCGCGGCCTATGTGCTCGGCTACTACTCGGGCAAGCAGACTTTCAGCGGGTTCCGCAACGGCGCGCTCAACACCCGCACCCGTGAAGGGAGCACGACCTTCGATGTCGGCATCAATTTCACGATCAATGAGAATTTCGCGCTGAGGGCGGCGGTGCTCAACGTCACCGACAAGATCGTGCCGGTCGATGACCGCGGCCGGTTTGATGGTCTCGACGGCAACTGGATGCTCGATGAAGGGCGCCGCTTTTGGGGCACGGCAACGATCAGCTTCTGATCGATCAGGCCGGCCTTCTGCCTTCGCGTTCGAATATTCGCTGAATGCAGAGAGTCGGCCCCTTTTCATCCATGGATCCCGATTCAAGAAACGTTTCTAAAGTCAGAATTCAGTGATCAGTGGATTCGATCTCCGTAAGGAGCGGGGTGGGAGCACATAACCCTGACCGGCGAAGAATATCGCTGGCCAAAATTCTTAGCGTAGGATTTGGTCCCCTCCTGGAAACGCACCATGATCGCCATGTGCGGCATCGAGCGCGTCAGTCGCATTTGCGCCCGATGCCAACTGTCATGGATCCGTCCAAGCTGGTGACGGGGCGCGAAACGGCGCGGCAGTTTTTGCCCTTGCGGGGACGCCGGAGGGCTTTGCGCTCAGAGGCTGTCATGCACACCTGTTCATACAGCCATTATCGGCAAAAGCTTGCCCATCGACGCGCACGCGGCGCCGGTAACGGGATTGGTACCGAGACTTTTCCTCCGGCGATAGCGACTGGAATGAACAGTCCCGTGAGCCGGGCGGCATCTGAGCAATCGCGGGCGAGGATAGAGCAGCCATCGACCCGGCTGCCAGACCTGCGAACAGAAGTTTGGTGCGCATGGACAAAAGGTTCACCGAAACTCGCATCCAAGTGTGGCGTTTGTCGACAGAACGTGGCTAGCCCACGAGCAAGGGTTGGCTGGGACTGCGCGGCATCGGACTCCTCGATCGATCACTGTGCAATTTGCGCCTCGCTGTCGTCAGACCGGGGTCTGAGCCAAAGACTGGCGACAAACCAGGCGAGCGCTACCGCCCCGGCAGAAAAGACGATATCTCCAGGAACCCTCAGCCACACCAGCAGATCGACCACCGGTTGCTGCATGAACTCGGCCGAGCGAGCGTACCAGTAGCCCTTGTCAATCGCGGCGGTCAGCTGAAGCGTACCAAGTGGCAGCAAGGTCAGGAGCGCCATCAACGCAAGGCCGATGTTGAAGCACCAAAAGCTCGTCTTCAGCACGCCTTCGTTCCAGATCAGGTTCGGCAACATGCCACGCAGGCAGAACAGGACGAGCCCGACGCCCAACATGCCGTATACGCCGAACAATGCGGTGTGTCCGTGCAGCGGCGTCAGATTGAGACCCTGCATGTAATAGAGCGACAGCGGCGGATTGATGAGGAAGCCGAACAGGCCTGCTCCGACGAGATTCCAGAAGGATACCGCCAGGAAGAACATGACGGGCCATTTATAACGCTGCATCCAGGGTGTCGCGCTGCTCAGCTTCCAGTGTTCATAAGCTTCGAAGCCAATATAGGCGAGCGGCACGACCTCGAGCGCTGAGAAGCTCGCGCCAAGCGCCAGCACCGCGATCGAGGTTCCCGCGAAGTAGAGATGGTGCAACGTTCCCAGCACTCCGCCTGCCATGAAGATGATCGTGGCAAACAAGACGGCGACCGTGGCGGTGGGTGTCGGAATGAGGCCGAGGCGCGTGAAGAGGAAGGCGATGACCGCGGTGGCGAACACCTCGAAAAAGCCTTCGACCCACAGATGGACCACCCACCAACGCCAATATTCAATCATGGAGAGCGCTGTATGCTCATTCCAGAACAGCCCGGCACCGTAGAAGAGTCCGATGGCTACGGCGGATAGGAAAAACAGCATCGTGATGTGGCGGGATTCGGACTTCTCTTTGAGCGCAGGCCAGAGCGCCCGGCCGACGAGCACAAGCCAGAGCATCAGGCCGATGAAGAGAAACCACTGCCAGAAGCGCCCCATATCGACATATTCCCAGCCCTGGTGTCCGAACCAGAAGTTCCTCTCCAGTCCCAGTTTCTGCATCACCGCGAGCCATTGCCCGGCAAAGGAGCCCACGACGATAATCAGGAGGCAGGCCCAGAGGATGTTGGCACCCAGAGCCTGGAACCTCGGTTCATGGCCCGAGATCGCAGGAGCTATGTAGAGGCCCGTTCCCAGCCAGGCTGTCGCGATCCACAGCACGGCAAGCTGCGTGTGCCAGGTGCGGGTGATCGAATAAGGCAGGATCTCGGCCGCTTCATAGCCATAAACCAGCTGCCCCTCGACCTGATAGTGGGCCGTCATTGCACCCAGCATGATCTGCGCGAGAAACAGTGCGAGAACGACCCAGAAATATTTGGCTGTCGCCCGCATCGAAGGCGTCACCGCGATCTCGCGCAGCGGATCTTTCGCGGGGAGGTCGTGCTCCTTCTCCCTTCGTCCGTGCGTCACCGCATGGTGCCAACCCAACAGCGCGATGCCGGCAAGCAGGAAGGTGACGCTGAAGGCCGACCAGATGAATGTACTTGATGGTGGGCGATTCCCGACCAGCGGCTCGCTCGGCCAGTTGTTCGTATACGTTGTCGTCCGCCCTTGTCGTTCCGTTGTGGCCGCCCAGGCCGTCCACCAGAAGAAGGAGGTCATGGCGGCTCGGTGCCCTGCGTCGGGGACCGTATCGTTCTTCATGGCATAGTTTTCGCGCAGCTCGGCCGTGGCGGGGTCGTTGCCGAACAGATTGACGTAGTGCTTTGCCACCCGCTCGATTGCCACCGCGCGATCGTTGCTGATCGTGATGGTATCCGTGCTCGCTTCAAACGTGTTTCGGCGCATTTCCGTTTGCAGCCGCCGCTGGAGGAGCGCCTTGTGTTCCTCGTTTAAACTCTCAAAGGCGCCGCCCAGATCCCGCTGTGCCCAGAGATCGAGAAGTGCCAGTGATTCCCGGTGCAACCAGTCGGCTGACCAATCGGGCGCTACGTAGCCGCCGTGTCCCCAGATCGAGCCCAGTTGCATGCCGCCCATAGATTGCCAGACCTGGCGGCCACGCTGCATCTCGGCACGGGTGAAGACGGTTTCGCCGTTTGCGGTCACGACCTTGGCGGGAAGCGGCGGCGCCTGAATGCTGATGTCGCGGCCAACCAGAAGCAGGACGGCAAAAGAGACTGCCAGCAATGATAGAAGCCAAATCCAGAGCTGACGTGTTCGATCCATGGTTCTCCCCTATGGGCTACGAGGCGGTACAGCAAAGCGACTAGCGCGCTGCGCGCCGTGCCATCATGCCGCCCGTGATCAATTCTTCCTGGGGGCAGGCTGATCCGATTGAACGACCGGACCGCCTTCCGCTTCCCACCGGTCGACACAGTCGCAATCGTCATAGGCATCGACCGCCAAGGTCTCGGCGCCGGCTTTTGCCTGTGATCCTTCTACAGGCGGAAAGAGGATCGTCAGAAGCAGCACAGAGTTTTCCGCGCCCTTGACCGAGTGCGGCGCGCCTCCTTCGAGATAGACCCACTGGTTACGCCGCAGTTCGATCGAGCTTGCGCTGAGCTCGACTTTCACATGGCCCTCGAGGCAATGCAGCATGATGCTGCCCGGCACCTGATGCTGGCGCATTTCGGTGCCGCTCGGGATCACCAGCCGGATGGTTTCGAAATGGTCCGCCTTCACGATCGCTGTGGAATGTTCTTCATGTGTCGTCACGTTCTCGGGCAAGAGATCGACGACTTCTCCGGGCGCTGCGTGGTGAAGGGCCATATCGTTCAATTCCTTTCCGTGTTCGTGGTTTTATGATTGGAGCAAGACGGGCAAGCGGACTGCCGCGTGCGGTCCGGCTTGGAGCGTCCAGCGCGCAATACCTTTACCCATCGCGCGCCGATTTGGAGTCCTGCGGCGATCCATGACCGCGACGCGCGGCGACGACCGTCAAAGGGAGCGGGATCGACCGGTTCACCACATTCTGGACAGAACATGTCACGTTCCTCCTTTTCGGCTTCGATGCGCCAAGACGTCAATCATCCATCTGGCGCCGCAGGGGTTTCGAACCGATCGGCCGCGTTACGCTCGAAGAGCGACGCGAGATCTCGCCGCTTCGTCAGCAGGTCGGCAAGCGTATAGCGGTCAAGTACCGCCAGGAACGCGCCGAGCGCCTCCTTCAGCACGCCCGTCAGCCCACATGCAGGCGCGACCACGCATCCGCCGCAGTCAACGAGATCGAAGCCGTCCTCGGTCTGGCGTATGAGTGCGCCGATGTTGATCTCTTCGGGCGGCCGCCCCAGGCGGATGCCGCCCGACCGTCCACGCACACTCTCCACATCACCACTGCGTGCGAGTTGGTTCACCACCTTCATCAAGTGATTCTGCGAGATTCCGTAGGCCTGCGCGACCTCACCGATCGAGCACAGGCGGTCAGGCCGCGCGCCCAGATAGAGCAGCACGCGCATCGAATAGTCGGTGAACAGGGTCAGTTTCATGGGGCGTTCCCACTCTCTTCCTCAGCTCGTCGCATTAAGATGTATTCATCTTGCATGTTTTCAGGGAAAAGTATAGATGCATTCCGGATACATGATTGGAGTCGGGCGAATGACCGAGCTGGAACTGAAGGATGAGGCGCTCAAGCAGCTTGTCGACGCCTTCTACGCGCGCGTTCGCGCAGATGCCGACCTGGGGCCGATTTTCAACGACGCGATCGATGACTGGCCGGAACATCTCGAAAAGCTGGCGGCGTTCTGGTCATCCGTCATGCTCGCCAGTGGCCGATACAAGGGCCAGCCCGTGCCAGCGCACCTGAAGCACAGGTCGAGGATAACGCCAGCGCTTTTCGACCGCTGGCTCGCGCTGTGGGACTGTACGACAAACGAGATGATGGCGCCCGACGCAGCTGCGGCTCTGCAGGCGAAAGCGAAGCGGATTGCCGAGAGCCTGCAGCTTGCCATGTTTTTTCGGCTCGATCGGCCAAGCGTCGCTGACGGCGAGGCCGGGTCCATTCATTGCGAACGGCGAGTACCCACCCATGCCTGACATTCTACCCTATCGTTCGACGCCGGTGTTCGATCAGGACACGCTCCCGGCCGCCCTGCGGGCACGCCATGATACCAAGGCGGGTGTCTGGGGTTTGATCCGCGTTCTGGAGGGTGAGCTTCGGCTGACCTATCTCGATCCACCGTCGGAGGTTGTCCTGACGCCCGAACGGCCCGGATTGATCTTGCCGCAGCAGCCGCACTTCGTGACGCCCATCGGCGCCATGAAAATGCGGGTCGATTTCTATGATCAGCCGCCCGGCGCCTGATCGCCGGGAAACTCGAATCCCTTCCAACAAGGAGAAGTTTATGTCGCAGCCCCTCAGCGATCAGACCATCGCGCTCGTCAAGGCGACGGTCCCCGCGCTCGAAGCGCATGGTCTGGATATCGTGCATGAAATGTATTCCAGGATGTTCCAGAACCCGGACATTCGCGATCTTTTCAACCAGTCGCATCATGGTGACGCCGGTTCGCAGCCGCGCGCGCTCACCGGCGCCATTCTCGCCTATGCCAGCAATATCGACAATCTCGGCGCGCTGGCTCCCGCGGTCGAGCGCATCGCGCAAAAGCATGTCGGTCTCCAGATACTGCCGGAGCACTATCCGCACGTCGCCGAAGCACTGCTCGGTGCGATCAAGGCGGTGCTGGGCGATGCGGCGACCGACGAAATCCTCGGGGCCTGGGGGGAAGCTTACTGGTTTCTCGCCAATATCCTGATCGCGCGGGAACAGCGCGTCTACACCGAACAGAAGGACGCGGCCGGCGGCTGGAACGGCTGGCGCGATTTCCGCGTCGAAGACGTTGTGCGCGAAAGCAGCGTCATCAATTCCTTTGTCCTTCGCCCCGTCGACGGCGGCCCCGTCATGCGCCACAAGCCGGGCCAGTATCTTACCTTCTGGCTCGAAATTCCCGGACATCCGCCGGTCAAGCGCAACTACTCGATTTCGGCCGCCGCCAATGGCGAAACCTATCGCATTTCGGTCAAGCGCGAGCCGCAAGGGCTCGCGTCGGGCTGGTTGCACGACGAGGCGAAACCCGGGACGATCCTGAAGGTGGCCGCGCCTGCTGGCGAATTCTTCCTCGCCGATCATGTCGAACGGCCGGTCGTACTGCTGTCGGGCGGCGTGGGCCTGACGCCGATGGTGGCGATGCTCGAAGCCCTCGTTCAGAACGGCGCCGAAGTGCCGGTTCATTACATCCACGGCACGCATGACCGCGACACCCATGCGATGCGCGACCATGTCCGCGCTGTGGCGAGCCATGGCCAATCGATCGCGATCACCGATTTTCACCAGACCCCGCTCGAGGATGAAACAGAGGGCAGCGACTACGATGTGGCCGGCATAATTACCGATGAATGGTTGGTCGCCAGCACACCGGTCGCACAAGCGGACTATTACATCTGCGGGCCGCGTCCGTTCCTGCGTCATGCGGTCTCGACCCTGTCGCTGGCGGGTGTGCCGTCGGACAGGATCCACTATGAGTTCTTCGGCCCGGCCGACGAACTGCTCGCGGCCTGAGGGAGCGGAGGCATGGACGACATCATCCTGGCCCGGGCCGTTCATGTCCTGGCGGTCCTTGTCTGGATCGGCGGCGTGGCGTTCGTGACGCTTGTGGTGATGCCGTCCGTGCGCGCCGCCAATCCGCCGGCGGAGCGGCTGGCGGCCTTTCATCGACTGGAGGGGCGCTTTGCGGCGCAGGCGCGCATCTGGGTGCTATTGGCAGGACTGAGCGGCTTCTGGATGATCTATCGCGCGCAGATGTGGGACCGCTTTTTCGATCTTCGCTTCTGGTGGATGCATGCGATGGTAGGGCTGTGGGCCGTGTTCGCCGCGATGCTTTTCGTGATCGAGCCGCTGTTTCTCCACCGCCGAATGATGACATCGGTCAAGCCCGCCGCAGATTTTGCCCGAATGGAGACACTTCACCGAATATTGCTGGGTATCGCGGCTGTCACGGTTCTCGGCGCAGTGGCGGGAAGCCACGGGTTCTAGACTGCGCTTTTCGTGTGGTTCCAAAATTCAGTGGCTGTCTCCCAAGAGGGGATCAGATATCCGCCGGGGCCGCCCGCGCCAATCCAGCCCAATCTTCCGCCCGCCATCGGACGTTCGTGGTTCGGAACCATCCTATGCGAAGTCGATTCCCACAGGACTGCCGCTCGAAGCCCTCCCATTATTGCCGATGCCATGGGTTCCGCCTGACCTGCTCTCTTCCGCTCCAATCGCACAGCAAAGTGAAACGCCATGTTCAACAAGCCATTCACAGCCGTACTGGCGATGACCATGCTCGCGCTCGGCGGCTGCGCGACAGGCGCGCGATACGTCGATCCCCAAGCCCCCATTGCGGAGCTGAGAGACAAGGTCGTAACCGGCAACGCATCCTATCGACAGCGCATCGCTCTGCCCGCCCGCGCGAAATTCAACGTGAGACTGCTGGACGTTTCGCGCGCCGATGCGAGATCGGTGATCATTGCCAAGGAAACGCGCGAGACAGCAGGGCAGCAGGTTCCTTTGCCATTTTCGATTAGGGTGAAGGAACAGGACTTGAAGACCAACATGCGTTACGCAGTCCGTGCGACGATTACCGATCCCGAGGGCAACCCGATATGGACCACGGATACGGTTCATTCGGTCGATCCCACGCGGTTCGAGCAGGATCTGGGGACGCTCAATATGGTTCGCGTTGGTGACCGCCCGGCGGCTTCAGGCTTGATCGGCCCGCAATTCAAGGTGGAGGACATCAATCAGACCGGTCTGATCGACAAATCCAATGTGACGGTGCAGTTTTCGCAAGACGGCCGAGTGAGCGGATCGGCCGGCTGCAACAGGTTCACCGGCGACTATTCGATCGAGGAACAGTCGCTTCGGATCGGACCGCTCGCCGTGACGCGCCGGGCTTGCGTGCCGGCGCTCGGGAACCAGGAAACCAGGTTCCTGGCCATTCTGCAGGATGTGACCTCATGGTCCGTCAACAGCAATGGGTCAGTGCTCTTCCGTGCCGACGACGGACGATACCTGGCGGCGATACGCTGATTCGACCGCAGTATGCTGAAGAGCGGCTGCCGCTCAGTCCTGACCGATCGGAGACGGAGGTCGAGCCAGTCTTGGACACAGGCTTAACGGTCCAAGAGCTTGATCGGCAAAAGTCCATTGCGCCGTCGCCAAACACAGGTTCAAATTCGGCCGCGATGCGTGGCGAGCGACGCTGACCACTGATTTTTTGGTGTTTACCGCGGGAGACGGCAGGGCAATAGTTGGGAACTTCCGTCCGACCCGCGTGTTGCTGGTTCGGCGCGAGCTGTGTTCCCATCGGGAGCGAACCTGCTGCTGCGCTGTCAGCCCGTGGCGATGACCGATGAGGGGGGAAATAGATCGGCCATGATACTGACCTTGACCGAGACCGAACGCCAGATCGCGCTCGCCATTTCCGTTGCCGTCGGTCTGTGCGGCCTCGTTCTCGCAGCGGCAGGCAATCAGGACACAATGGAAATCCACGGCTGGCTGATCCTGGCCATTGCCGCCATTTGCGCCATCATCGTAATCCGCGGCATCTGGGGACCGGAACCGCCAAAATCCCGTTTGCAAAGCTACTATGACGAGCCCATCAAGGCCGGCATCATCGCCAGCATGGCTTGGGCGGTGGTGGCGATGTTCGTGGGGGTCTGGGTCGCCGCGCTGCTGGCATTCCCTGACCTGACGTTTGACAGTGCCTGGGCGAGCTTCGGCCGCTTGCGACCGGTGCACACCAGCGGCGTGATCTTCGGCTTTGGCGGCAACGCGCTCATCGCCACCTCGCTGCATGTCGTGCAGCGGACCTCGCGGGCGCGTCTTCCCGATCAGCTTTCGGCCTGGTTCGTGCTGGTGGGCTACAACCTGTTCTGCATCCTCGCGGCCAGCGGTTATCTGCTCGGGGTTACCCAATCGAAGGAATATGCCGAGGCCGAATGGTATGCCGACATCTGGCTGGTGATCGTCTGGGTGACCTACTTCATCCTCTACATCCGGACGCTCGCACGCCGCAAGGAACCACACATTTATGTGGCCAACTGGTACTTCATGGCCTTCATTCTCGTCGTCGCGATACTCCATATCATCAACAATCTCGCGATTCCGGTCTCGCTGGGCCATGCGAAGAGCTACACCATCTGGTCGGGCGTCCAGGATGCTATGGTGCAGTGGTGGTATGGTCATAACGCCGTCGCCTTCTTCCTGACGGCGGGCTTCCTGGGCATGCTCTATTACTACCTGCCCATCCGGGCCCAGCGGCCGATCTTCTCCTACCGTCTCTCGATCCTGAGCTTTTGGGGCATTACCTTCTTCTACATGTGGGCGGGTTCCCACCACCTTCATTATACCGCCCTACCGCACTGGGTTCAGACGCTGGGCATGACCTTCTCGGTGATGCTCCTCGTGCCGTCATGGGCTTCGGCTGGCAACGCCTTGCTAACATTGAACGGCGCCTGGCACCGCGTGCGCGATGATGCGACGCTCCGCTTCATGATGGTCGCGGCGGTGTTTTATGGCATCTCGACCTTTGAAGGTTCGTTCCTCGCCATCCGGCCCGTCAATTCGCTTTCGCATTACACCGACTGGACGGTTGGCCATGTTCACGCCGGCGCGCTCGGCTGGGTGGCGCTCATCACCTTCGGCTCGCTCTACACGCTGGTGCCGTCCTTGTGGAAGCGCGAGGCGATGTATTCGCCCGCCTTGGTCGAGTGGCACTTCTGGCTCTCGCTTGCCGGCACTCTTGTCTACATTTTTGCCATGTGGAACTCGGGCATCATCCAGGGCCTGATGTGGCGGACCTATACGGAGGAAGGCACGCTAGCCTACTCCTTCCTGGATTCGCTCAGAGCCATGTATCCCTATTACATCGCGCGTACGCTCGGCGGCCTTCTGTTCCTGATCGGTGCTGTGATCGGCGCCTACAATATGTGGAGGACCATTCGCGCCGCCTCGGCCCAGGCGCCGTTCGAAGGCGACGTCCCGCTACAGGCCGCGACGGCGGCGGGGAGGGCCTGAGCCGTGGCGGAACTGTTTCATCGCAAGCTCGAACGTTCGGCGATCGGCTTCGTGCTCGCCATCATCGCGGCTGCCAGTGTCGGCGGCCTCGTCGAGATCGCTCCGCTTTTCACGATCGACGAGACGGTCGAGGAGGCGCCAGACATGCGGCTCTACACGCCGCTCGAACTGGCGGGGCGAAACATCTATGTGCGCGAAGGATGCTATGCCTGTCACAGCCAGATGATCCGGACGCTGCAGGACGAAGTTGAGCGCTATGGTCCCTATTCGCTCGCGGTCGAATCCAAATATGACCATCCGATGCTCTGGGGTTCGAAGCGCACCGGACCCGACCTCGCCCGCGTTGGCGGCAAATATTCCGATTTCTGGCACGTCGCCCATCTGACCAATCCGCGCGATGTGGTGCCCGATTCCAATATGCCGGCCTATCCCTGGCTGGCGCGGACGCCCTTGCGCCTCGCTGATCTGCCCTTGCACCTCAAGGCGCTGCGGGCCGCGGGGGTGCCCTACACCGATGCCATGATCGAGAATGCGAGCGTCGATGCCTTCGACCAGGCGACACCGGAAAGCTCGACCTCGTCCGGTATCACCGAGCGGTATGGCGAAGAAACGCAGGTTCGCGTGTTCGACGATGTGGCGACCGAGGTCACCGAGATGGACGCGCTCGTCGCCTATCTTCAGGTTCTCGGCCGGCTGACCGACGTGCCGTACAAGAATACGGCCGCGCCGCAGAAGCCGCCAGAGCCGGTGAAATGACATGAGGAGGCAGGCATGGACATAAGCCACGAGGCTCTTGTTGCATTCTCGAAAAGCTGGGGGCTGTTCTACCTCATCGGTCTGATGATCGGTGTCCTCATTTATACGTTCCGGCCGTCCAATCGTGGCAAGTTCAACCGAGCCAAACAAAGCGTTCTCGATCAGGACGACAAGCCATGGACGTAGAGCGCGATCCCGTCAGCGGTCATGAAACGACCGGCCATGTCTGGAATGGCATCAAGGAGCTCGATACGCCGGTCCCCAAGGGTGTGCTGATTTTTCTGATCGTCACCCATCTCTTCGCTTTCGCCTGGTGGATTCTCATGCCGACTTGGCCCTTGGGCGACACCTACACCAAGGGAATTCTCAACATCGACCAGCGCACCTCGGTCGAAAAGCACCTGGTCGATTCGCAGGCGGGACGGGCCGACTGGATAAAGCGGATCGAAAGCGAGAACCTCGAGCAGATCGCGGCCGACCCCCGGCTCATGACCATCGTGCGTAGCACCGGCCACCGGTTGTTCGGCGACAACTGCGCCGCCTGCCACGGCATTAATGCCAAGGGGGGTTATGGTTATCCCGATCTGACCGATGACGACTGGATCTGGGGCGGCGACCTTGAGACGATCGCGCAGACCATGCGTGTTGGGGTCAATGTGGAGCATCCGCAGGGGCGCGTCTCGCAGATGCCCTCGTTCGGACGCGACGGGATACTCGATGCCGATCAGGTCAGTCTGGCGGCCAACTATGTCTACGCCTTGTCGCATCCCAAGTTCGTGACGAATGCCAATCGGACGTCGATTGTATCGGGGCGCGAGGTCTTCATGGCCAATTGCGCGATTTGCCATGGCGAGGATGCGCGCGGGAAGCGCGATGTCGGCGCTCCCAATCTGACGGACGCGCGTTGGATCTATGGAGGAGACATCGATCAGATCGTGGAGACCGTCCATGGCGGACGCCAGGGGCATATGCCGACATGGGACGAGCGGCTTACGGACTCGGATATCAAGATATTGGCGCTCTATGTTCATTCGCTGAGCGCGCCTCAGCGATGACGGCCATGCGATCCCGATCCCGGTGGCTGGTCTGGACGCTGGTGGCAGCAGGCCTTTTGCTGTTCGTTCTTGCGAACGCGCATTTTTTCTACGTCGCCTTTCGCTCGCAGCCCGAATGCGTGGGACATTTGAAGGAACGCGCGAACGGGAGCGGGCAGTATCGCGCGGCGAAATCGGCATGCTGAAAGGTAGCGGGACATGAGCGATAAAAGCCCCTCTTATGGCTTGCTGAGCCAGACCTCGGGCATCGAGGAGACGAAGAGCGCGCGGTTTCAGCGCCATCTTCCCGCTTCCATCGGCTTCCAATGGCTCAAGGCCGGATGGCAGGATCTTTTCCATCGGCCGATGCCGAGCCTGGCCTACGGTCTGGGCATTTTCCTTCTGTCTCTCGCTGCTGTCGCGATGCTCGCGCTGTATGGCCGCGACTATATTCTTTTTCCCGCGCTCGCCGGCTTCATGATCATTGCCCCGCTGCTGGCCATCGGACTCTATGAGAAAAGCCGCAACCGAGAAGCGGGACGCGATACGTCGCTGCGCGAAATGCTCCTGGTGAAACCGGCGGCGGGCCCGCAGGTGCTTTTCACCGGGGTCCTGCTCAGCCTGCTGATGCTACTGTGGATGCGATCCGCGGTGCTCATCTATGCGTTGTTCTTCGGCGTGCGCCCCTTTCCCGGCCTGCCTCACATAACCGCCTTCCTGCTGACCGAGCCGGTGGGATGGATTATTCTCGGCGTCGGCACGGCGGTGGGCGGCCTGTTCGCCTCATTCGCTTTTGCGATCAGTGTTTTTGCCATTCCGATGCTCCTCGATCGCAAGGTCGATGCGCTCACGGCGATGGGAACAAGCACGGCGCTCGTCTGGAACAACCTTGCGCCGATGATCGTCTGGGGCGCCATCGTCCTTGCGCTTTTCATACTCTGCGCGGCTACGGGCTTGATCGGCCTCATCGTCATCTTCCCGTGGCTTGGACATGCCACATGGCATGCCTATCGCGCGGTCTCAGACACGCAGGCCTAGACATGGCCAGCCATGCCATGCCTGCCGTCCAGGCGCCGACATCATTGACCGGGCAATCGGTCGATGAACTCATCTTCGCCAGCCAATCGCTGGATGACGGAACGATGAGGACGCAACTGTCGGTCCCGACCGCGCATTGCGGCGGATGCATGGCGAAGATCGAGCGCATCCTTGGTAACCTCGAGGGCGTCGTAGCGGCTCGGGTCAATCTATCGACGCGGCGTGTGACCGTCACATGGCGGCAAGCGCAAACCGCGAGTGCACCGCCTTTGCTGGCAACGCTGAACGAGGCGGGCTTCGAGGCAAATCTTCTCAGCCAACCGGACGAACGCGCCGATCCCGAAAAGCGCCGGCTGATCGTCGCGACAGCGGTCGCCGGCTTCGCGGCGATGAACATCATGCTGCTTTCGGTGTCGGTCTGGTCAGGCGCCGACCCCGCTACGCGGCAGCTGTTCCATCTCATCTCGGCGCTGCTCGCGCTTCCCGCGGTATTCTTTTCGGGGCGCATCTTCTTCTTGTCGGCATGGTCGGCATTGCGCGCGGGACGCACCAATATGGATGTGCCCATCTCGATCGGCATCGTCCTGACACTGGGTCTCAGCATCTACGACACGCTGCATTTCGGACGCCATGCCTATTTCGACGCGGTCGTGACGCTGATCTTTTTCCTGCTTGTCGGACGAACGCTCGACCATGCCATGCGTGACAAGGCCCGTTCGGCCGTGCTCGGGCTGACGCGAATGACGCCTGCGGGCGCGAATGTAATCGGCACGGATGGATCGCGCGCTTTTAGACCGCTCGAGGATGTCTCGGTGGGTGATGTCATCCTCGTCGCGCCAGGCGAGCGTGTTCCGCTGGATGGTCTTGTCCTTGCGGGCGAGGGCGATCTCGACACTGCCGCGGTCACGGGCGAGGCGATGCCGGTGCCGGTACGACCGGGAAGCACGCTCGTTTCGGGCATGCTGAATCTCAATGGTTCGCTCAAGGTGCGTGTGACCAACAGCCACGCGCGGTCCTTTCTATCCGAAATGGTGCGAATGATGGAAGCGGCCGAGCAGGGCAGAGCACGCTATCGCCGTCTCGCCGACCGTGTTGCGGCCTATTACTCGCCGATCATCCATTCGCTGGCCTTGGCCGTGTTTGCCGGGTGGTTCCTTGACACAGGCGATTGGCATCGGGCGCTGACCATTGCCATTTCGGTGCTCATTGTGACCTGTCCCTGCGCGCTTGGTCTCGCCATACCCATGGTTCAGGTCGCCGCGGCGAAGCGCTTGTTCGAGCACGGCATCGCGCTCAAGGATGGAAGCGCGCTCGAGCGGCTTGCACAGGTCGATACCGTGATTTTTGACAAGACCGGCACGCTCACTCATGGCGATTTGCGAGTGAGCAAGATCGCCATCGATGAACCCTATCGCGCAATCGTGATGGCGCTGGCGTCGCGTTCCAACCATCCCGTCGCACGCGCGATTGCCGCCAACGGCGGCGCCTTGTCCGGCCTCGATCTGGACAGTTTTTCCGAGCTGCCGGGCCGGGGTTTGGAGGGCCAGCGGAACGGCCATCTGTTTCGCCTGGGGCGTGCCGATTGGGCTTTGAATCCAGGCACGGGCGAGAGTGGCGGTTTCCAGACCGTGTTCTCGGTCGATGGTGAGCTTGCCGGCCATTTTGCCTTCTTGGACGTTGAAAAGACGAGTGCGCGGGAAGCGGTGGCCAAGCTTGACGCGCTTGGGCTGCCTATCGAACTGCTTTCGGGCGATCACATTGCTTCTGTGTCGGGGTTCGCGAACGCGATCGGTATCGCCCACTGGCGTGCCGGATTGCTGCCGCAGCATAAGGTGGAGCGGCTTCAGGCGCTGGCGGACAGTCAGCGCCTGACCTTGATGGTGGGTGATGGGCTGAACGATGGACCGGCACTGGCGGCGGCGCACGTTTCGATGGCTCCTTCCAATGCCGCCGACATCGGTCGGGCGGCCGCGGATATTGTTTATCTCGGCCAGGATCTCGATGCGGTTCCGCGCGCTGTGCAGATCGCGCGCGCGGCCCGGCAACGTGTCCGCCAGAACCTGGCGCTTTCCGTCGGTTATAACCTTTTGGTGATTCCTGTGGCCATGGCGGGCTATGTCACCCCACTGCTTGCTGCCGTCGCCATGTCGCTTTCGTCGATTTCGGTCGTTGCGAACTCTCTGCGAATTCCCGCAGCACGCGGATCACGGCTTAGCAGGCGAGCGCCGGCACCGACCCTCGTTCCCCTGGCCGCTACCCGATGAGCGGGATCCTGTGGCTGGTGCCGGTCGCGCTGCTGATGGGCCTTGCTGGGCTGGGCGCCTTTCTTTGGTCGATGCGCACCGGGCAGTATGATGATCTGGATGGAGCGGCCGAGCGAGTCGTGACCGACGCCAAGTCAGACCAGCCTCTTGTCGAACCTGATGATTGGCGACCCGAAACCGAGGGCGAGGCAAATCGTTTGCGATAAGGATGGTGGTGTGGACACCATTGGGCAAAGGACGAAGTGATGATGCAGGCACCGAGTTGGAATTGGGTGGGCGTCCTTGCCTTCATCTGCGGGGCGGCGGTCATCATTCCCAGCCTTGTCGCGCTTGCACTCAGTCTTGCCGCTGTTGCCCGAAACCTCCTGTGAGGCTGGCATCGGTCTGACGGAGGGATAGTGGTCTACCTTGGAAAAACTGGTCCAATTCTGAAGAGAGCCCATTTGGGCATGAGAATTGGAGAAATGTATGGGACGTCAGAGGTTTACGCCGGAGCAGATCATAGCGAAGCTGCGTGAAGTAGAGGTGATTGTGGGGCGAGGCGGCACAGCGGTGGAGGCTTGCCGCCAGATCGGGATCGCGGAGCAGACGCTATATCGGTGGCGCAAGGAATATGGCGGGCTGAAGGTCGACCAGGCGCGGCGAATGAAGGATCTGGAGCGCCAGAATGCGCGGCTGAAGAAGCTGGTGGCCGACCTCGCGCTCGACAAGGCGATCCTGCAAGAGGCGTCGAAGCTGACTTTTTGAGTCCCTCCCGTCGCCGTGAGGCGATCGAGCAGATCCGTCGCGCGTTGCCGGTATCGGAGCGACGGACCTGCCGTGTTCTGGGCCAGCATCGTTCGACACAGCGCCATCCACCGAAGGATGATGCCGACGAGCGGCGGCTAACAGCCGACATCATCGCGCTGGCCAAGGACTATGGCCGGTATGGCTATCGCCGCATCCATGTCTTGCTGGGCCAGGCGGGCTGGCAGGTCAGCCTGTCAGTGGTGAGAACACCGGGAATAAAAGGGGCCACGGATCGGCCAGTCTCACCGGATTAAAAAGGGGCCAGTCCTGCTAGACCTCCGTTTTTGGGCGGAGGTGGAGGATGAAGAGAGTGGAGCTTTATCAGAAGGTCCGCCGCGCCGTGCTGATTGACGGGATGAGCCGTCGCGCTGCCGCCCGGTATTTTGGGATCAATCGCAAGACCGTCGACAAGATGCTGTGCTTTCCAGAGCCAGCAGCGCACGGCCGGAGCGGGCAAACCTACAGCCGCAAGCTGTCCGGATTTACCGACATCATTGACCAAATCCTGGTGGATGACCGCAAGGTTCACATCAAACAGCGACACACTGCCGCGCGTATTTTCGAGCGTCTGCGCGATGAACATGGCTTCACCGGCGGCATCACCATTGTTCGCGACTATGTGGCGGGCGCCAAGTTGCGCAGCCGCGAGGTGTTCATACCATTGAGCCACAAGCCGGGGCATGCGCAGGTGGATTTTGGTGAGGCGGACGGGATCATCGACGGCAAGTTGGTGCGGTTCCACTATTTCTGCATGGACCTGCCGCACAGCGATGCGCCGTTCGTTAAAGCCTATCCTGCCGAGGTGGCTGAGGCATTTTGCGAAGGGCACGTGGCGGCCTTTGCCTTCTTCGGCGGCATCCCGCAGTCGATCCTGTATGACAACACCAAGCTGGCAGTGGCGCAGATCCTGGGCGACGGGAAGCGCGAGCGCAGCCGGATGTTCTCGACCCTCCAGAGCCATTACCTGTTCGAAGACAAATTCGGGCGCCCCGGCAAGGGTAACGACAAGGGCAAGGTCGAGGGGCTGGTCGGTTATTCCCGGCGCCACTTCATGGTGCCGAGGCCAGAGGCGCCCAGCTTTGATGCGCTGAACGCGCGCTTTGTCGAACAATGCATGGAGCGACGACAGGCCATCTTGCGCGGGCATGAGCGCAGCATCGGTGACAGGCTGGTGGCTGATCTGGCGGCCTTTATGCCGCTACCGGCGGTGCCGTTCGATCCCTGCCATATGGTGACGGGGCGGGCCTCGTCGATGTCGCTGGTGCGCTATCGTACCAATGATTATTCGGTGCCGACGGCCTATGCCCACCAGGAGGTCGTAATCAAAGGCTATGTCGATCGGGTTGCGATCATCTGTGGCGGGGAGCTGATCGCAGTGCATCCGCGCAGCTATGAGCGGGAGGACTTCATTGCCAACCCGCTGCACTATCTGGCGCTGTTAGAACAGAAACCCCGCGCGCTTGATCAGGCAGCGCCGCTCGATGGCTGGGTGCTGGCTGAACCGATGCATCGCATCCGACGACTGATGGAGGCGCGCAGCGGCAAAGAGGGACGGCGCGAGTTCATCCAGGTGCTGCGGCTATGCGAACGCTTCGAGCAGTCCCTGGTGGAATGGGCAGTGGCCCGCGCGCTGGAGATGGGGGCAATCAGCTTCGATGCGATCAAGATGATCGCGCTGGCCCGCCTCGAACAGCGTGTGCCGCGCCTCGATCTGCAATTTTACCCGCATTTGCCGCGCGCGAATGTCGGGCGTACCGATCCGCGCACCTACATGGGCCTGCTCTCGCAGGCAGGCACTCCAGCGACGGGAGTGGCAGCATGAGTGATCCCATGATGCCGCTGCCAGCCATCGAGGCCGAACCCACCAGCGTGCCGCCCGCTGTACTACTGGCCAACCATCTCAAAGCGCTCAAGCTGCCCACCTTTGTGCGCGAGTATGAGAAGGTCGCCTTCGAGGCCGCGCAGGATCGGGCCGATTACCCCCGCTATCTGCTGCGCCTGTGCGAACTTGAACGGATTGATCGCGAGCGCCGGATGGTGGAGCGCCGTATCCGCATGGCTCGCTTCCCGCACACCAAGAGCTTTGACACCTTCGACTTTGCAGCCCAGCCATCACTGAACAAGGCCTTGGTTCTGGAACTGGCGCGCGGTGAATGGATCGAGCGGCGGCGTAATGTCATTGCGCTGGGCCCCAGCGGCACCGGTAAGACCCACACCGCCCTCGCGCTAGGACTGGCTGCGTGCCAGAAAGGGCACAGCGTGGCCTTCACAACGGCCGCGGCGTTGGTCCATGACCTGATGGAGGCTCGCGACGAGCGTCGCTTGCGCAGCCTGCAAAAGCATCTGGCATCTGTAAAGCTGCTGATCCTCGACGAGTTGGGATATGTACCATTCACCGCCGTGGGCGGCGAGTTGCTGTTCGAGGTACTCAGCCAGCGCTATGAACGCGGCAGCACGCTGATCACCAGCAATCTGCCCTTCGATGAATGGACATCGGTGTTCGGCTCCGAACGCCTGACCGGCGCCCTGCTCGACCGGCTGACACACCACGTCCACATTCTCGAGATGAATGGTGACAGCTTCCGTCTCGCCAGCAGCCGCAAGCGCCAGAAGGACAAGGGGGAGGATAAATGACCTAAGAACGGGCGGCCATCGGCAGCGGGAAATCGGCTTCCGCTCCGCTCCAGCCGCTTCCCCGCTGCCGATGCTGCCCAGCCTCAACCTTGGGGCTTTTTGTTCAAACCAACTGGCCCCATTTTAAACCGGTGCCTGGCCCGTTTTTATCCCGGCGTTGACAAGTGGTTGAGCGTATCTGGCGGCGGGAGGGTCTTAAAGTGCCGAAGCGGCAACCGAAACGGCGGCGGCTCTGGCTCGGCGACGGATCGTGCATCCGGCTGCGCCCGGAGCATCGCGGCATGTGTGGTCCTACGACTTCGTCGAGGATCAGACGCACAACGGTCGCAAGTTCCGAATGCTCGACATTATCGACGAGTTCAGCCGGGAATGCCTGGCGATGGTGCCGCTGCGGCGCTTCCGGTCGAACGACGTGATTGACGTGCTGACCGATCTGTTCATCGAGCATGGGCCGCCCGAGCATATCAGATCCGATAACGTCCTAGGTTGGGAAGCAGCGGCGGGAAAAGGCCAGCAGGTCTCGTTGCGCCGAGCGTGATCGGCGCTGATGACTTTTTGATCCAGATGGCTTCCATCGTCAAGGAATGCGCTCTCGGCCATAGCAAACACAGGATCCAGCGACCGCACCGGTCGTGGTCCTCACCGTCCTTAAAATGAGATGCGGATGCCAGATGGAAGGCCCGAACATTATCTACAGGGTCGCGGCTGCGCCCTCACGGCTCCACAGAGAGGGGTCCTTCCATCTGGTGTCCGTCCGTTCGACGAACGGACGGTACTCGGTTCCCGTCTTGATGACGGCGTGCGCGACGCGCGCCATCTTGGCGGTGAGTGCGGTCATCGCCTTGCGGCGGCGATCAGGGTCGTTGCCGTGGCCGGCCACATAGCGACCAAGCTTGTCGCGGAAACTGTTGTCGCGCTGGCGAATGGCGACCTGGGTCGCCATCCAGAAGGTGCGGCGTAGCCGGGCATTGCCGTACTTCGAGAGCTTGGTTCGGCCTCGGAAGGTGCCTGACTGACAGGTGGCCAGGTCGAGCCCGCAAAACTTCAGGAACTGGCGATGATGGTTGAAGCGCCGAAGATCGCCAGCCTCGGCGAGGATCGTCAGCGCGTTGATCGGGCCGATCCCGGGGATCATGCGCAGGAGCTGATAGTCGCGGTTCTCGCTGAGCATGGCATTGGCGGTCCGCTCGATCTCATCGCGTTGCCGGATCAGGCTGCGGGCTTGTGCGATGACCATGCGGAACATGGCGACCGCGACGGATTCCTCGTCGACCGGCAGTGCAACCGAGGCGCAGGCCGTCTCGTAGATATCGTTGATTAAGCGGGCCTTGGAGACCTTGCGGCCGACCAGTGACCAGGCCTCGCGCGTGAAGGCCTCCTGACCGAGCGTCGTCATGCTGGCCGGTGTCGGAAACCGTTCGAGCAGAGCCAGGAACCAGTCGGACCGGCTGTTGCCCGCAAAACGTTCGATCTCGGGAAAATACAAAGGCAGGTAATGGGTCAGGATGCGGTGCCAGGTCTGCGTCTTCGCCTTGGAAATGGCCTCGTGCGTCTTCGACATCTCCTGCAGGTCGTTGATGCCGGCGGCCAGCGGGTCGACGTAGCGCTGAGTGGCGCCGATCTGGAGCATGTGCAGAATTACCTGGGCGTCTTTGGAATCGTTCTTGTCCCAGCCATTATGCAACGCCTCACGCGTCCGTGCCAAGGCGACCGACGAAATCAGGCGCAGCTCGAAACCCGCAGCTAGCAGTCGGTGCGCCAGCGTACGGTGGTAGTTGCCGGTGGCCTCAAAGCCAACGACGATAGGTCTGCCGATGGCTGCCAGATCGTCCGCGAGGCGGTCGTAATCAGCCTTGGTAGCCATGACTGTCATGCGGCGACGTCGTCCGCCCTCCGGGCGTTCGATCAGCACTTCCTGGCGGTGCTTGGACATATCGATGGCTACCAGCACGGCATCGGCCGGAGTAGAACTGCGCTTGGTCATGGTCGGTCAGTCTCCAAAGTGTTGAGTCGACAACTTCACTTTAGAGACCTGCTGGCCGGTCATGGCCGCCTTGATGAAGCCGTCGGGCGCTACGCGCCCTTGTCTCCATCAAGGCGAATGCTGCCTTCGAGGGGCAGCTTCCCAATGTGCTACGGCCCCGAGTTCGTCGCTAATGCGGTGCGCGAGTGACTCGGCAGGCTTGGCGTCATTACCCTCTATATCGAGCCCGGCAGCCCATGGGAGAACGGCTATATCGAAAGCTTCAATGCCCGTCTGCGAGATGAACTGCTCAACGGCGAAATCTTCTACAGCCTTGAGGAGGTGCGGATCGTCACCGGCTGGTGGCGCGATCATTACAACCGAGCACGGCCCCACAGCAGTCTCGGATATCGACCACCGGCCCCGGAGACGATCAAGATGCCAGCCTGGCCGCTCGGCTCCGCTACGCTCCGCCTCCCGCCCAGGCTGGTATCAGAGGCGCAGATCAACTAACTACACAACCGGACCAGTCATTGCGGGCAGTCCATGTCCTGAGCTCGGCCCATCGCGATGTTGCGACATGGCTCTGCCGTTGCCTGGCGCCGAGGGAAAGCGCCCTCCGCCTGACTGATCCCCTAAGCCCGGACGGTTGCCGTGGGGCAACCCCCGCGGTGCCGGACCGGGTTGTCGCTCGCGCGCCTGCCCGCACCACTCCGGCCCTTGTGGGTCGGGTCGCCGCTTGCGCGTCGATGCCCTCGTCTCCCGCCGGTCTTGGCCGGGTCTCGTCGGAGGGACGGTCCCTCGGACGGAAGCAACGGAGATTTGATCATGCAGAACATCGTCATTCTTGCCGGCAATATCGGCATGGATCCGGAGAGCCGCACCACCCAGGGCGGGACCCGCATCACCCACTTCACCCTGGCGACCTCGCGTCCCCGCTATTCGGAAGGCAAGGTCGTTCGCGATGAGAAAGGCTACCGCGTCCAGGACACCGAATGGCATCGGATCACCGCGTTCAATGGCCTCGGCAAGACCGTGCAGGAGCATTGCACCAAGGGCATGAAGCTGCTGGTGCGCGGCCGCATCCATTACAGCGAATGGACCGATGGCGACGGCGTCGAGCGCTACGGCACCGAGATCATCGCCGAGACGATCGACTTCCTCAGCCGGGCGAAATCGAAGTCCGACGAGGCCGGCGACCCTGATCCTGAGCTCGACGACGACGTGCCCTTCTGACCCCCGGATCCCCGCGCGCTTGTGGCGCGCGGGGGCATCCAGCGGCGAGCCGGATTTGCCATAGCTCGCGAGGGATTTTGCAGGCGGGGGCGTCTGCACTATCCGCTTTCCGTCGCATGGGATCGAAGATCGCATGCCACACCGACCTCAACGAGGCCACGCTCAAAAATACGCCGCGCGGTCCGATATGGGTCCTCAAGGCGCGGGGCGGAAGCGAAAGCTGGTGGAACGCCTACACTGGCGAAAATGTCGATGAGATCAGTCTGGCAGACGCTCGGCGCTATGCTCTGATGTCCTACAAAGGATCCGGCAGGCTGCAGGCGGTCGACTATCAGGAAACGGCGCCCGAGGAAGCGCAGGTCGGCGGGCCGCTGTGGCGCGCCAGCTTCGCCGACAAGGAGCATAGTCGCCTCTATCTGGATCCGTTCACCGGAGAGGTGCTCAGTCGCCGTTCGGACCTGTGGGACTTCTATGATTTCTTTTACAAAATCCATATCATGAACCTTGGCGCCTCGCGCAGTTACAACCATCCACTGATCGTTGTCGCTGCATCGGCGACGTTGCTCATCGTGGTCACCGGGATCGTCATTCTGTTTTATCGCCTTGCGAAGGATCTCAAACGACTGCTGACGAAACGTCGCGCATCAAGGCCTGCGACCTGAGGTCATCGCGCTGCGACGGGCTCACTTGCCGATCCACTCCGGTTCGGCTGTGGCCGCGCAATTCTGATCGTCGCTCGGCCCGCCGTGTCCACGGGCAGCGCGAGCAGATGAGCCGCCGTATCTTCGCGGTCGGGTAATGTCGCGGGGTGCGATGGAGCTTGCTGTGTCCTGATCGGCGCGCGGGCGGGCAACGCGCGCCTCGCACGATCACACGCGCAGCAGTCGCCCCACCGCCCGCATGATCGTCGCCCTGCGCGCCGCATGCTCGGTAGCGTCGCGTGCGGCTCCGGTCATGCACCAGAGCTGGGTGAGGGCGGCGACAAGCCGGACGACGTCCATGGGCGTGAAGTCGGCGACGATCCGCCCCTCGGCCTGCGCCGCTGCGATCCCGTCCAGCTTCTCCCCGAGAAGGACCTCGCCGGCCGGGAGCATCAGAACATCCTGGCCACGCTCCAAATGATGCCAGGTCAGCAGCCTCCACAAGCGCGGGCGCTCGACCAGCAAGTCATAGGTGCGCCCCGCATAACCCTCAAGATCATTGGGATCGAAGCGATCGGCCTGCGCCGCGTCCATCACTTCCTGCGTCAGCGCGGCATCGAAGAGCGCCTCCTTGTCCCCGAAATAGGTGTAGAGCATCGGCTTGCTGATACCCGCCGCCTGCGCAATGCGATCGATCCGCGCGCCCGCCAGCCCATGGGACGCGAACTCCTCGGTCGCTGCAGCCAGGAGCGTCTCGCGGCTCTGTGCGGCATTCCGCCTGGTTCGTTCCTTCATCACACCTCCCGGCATTGACGCATTCCACATATGAAGTTACCTACCAGTTGGTAATATATGGAGCAGCATATGTCCAATCACTGGTTTCTCACGGGCGCGTCCAGCGGCATTGGCCGCCATCTGGCCGAACTGATCCTGGCCGCGGGCGACGACCTTACCGCGACGGCTCGCAGGCCCGAAAGCCTCGACGACCTTGCGGCGAAATATCCGAGCCAGCTGCGCGTCGAAGCGCTCGACGTCACGGTCAAGGACGATATTGCTGCGGTCGTGGCCCGGGCGCAGGCGCGTCGACCCGTCGATATTCTGGTCAACAACGCCGGCGGCGGCGTGATCGGCGCCACCGAAGAGATGTCGGACGCCGAGGTCGAAGGCCAGATCGCGCTCAATCTCATGGCGCCCATCCACATCACCCGCGCCTTTGTCCCCGCGATGCGCCTGCGCGGGAGCGGCCGGATCATCCAGATCTCCAGCGCCAGCGGTCAGGGCTCGCTTCCGACGAGCAGTCTCTATCATGCGGCCAAATGGGGCCTGGAGGGCTTCAGCGAATGCCTCCGCCAGGAGCTTGAACCCTTCAACCTGTTCGTGACGCTGATCGAGCCGGGTGGCGCGCGCACCAGCTTCAGCCACAACCTGCAATTCGCCAGCGAGATCGCCGCCTATCGCGATACGCCCGCCGGCGATATCCGCAAGATGTTCGAGACCGCCGGAAACGAGCTCTACACGCTCGACCCGCAAAAGATCGCGCAAGCGATCGTCGATGTCGCAACCAGCGACCATCCGCCGCTGCGCGTGACTCTGGGGGGTGACGCTTTCGGCGTTGTCCAGGCGGCGCTGCAATCGCGGCTCGCCTTTCTGCAGTCCCAGGAAGCGCTCGCGCGCTCGGTCGCTTTCGACAGTTGAGCTTTCCCGTCTTCCAGCTTTCGTCTCCGCGCGGTGCGATGCGCCTCACCGGGGCCCGGCAACCCCTGTCGTCAGCGCCGCTATCCGATACTTAGGTATAGCCATCCGACACGATTGCCGAAGCGCCAAACGGGCAATCGCTTGGTACCATCGCAAGAGAGGAAAACCTTCGCGGTCGCCAATCAAGGGTGCGCGGACCTTCGCAGTCTGCGTGCCCTTGATGTGGCAGCGCGCCGCCCAGCCACGCGCGTCATGAACGGGAGCGGCCTTCTGCGAAACCCAACGCTCCGCCGCATCTTCTATAAGCTCTCGCTCGAATTGCTGCGCGCCGCCTTCGTCTTCCTGCGACTGGGGTTAAAGGGCGAGGCGCGCCTGCTTGTGCACGCGTCTCAATGGGCGAGGCACACGGCTTCCGGTCGCCGCCGCAGGTGGCGGCACCGGAAAGTGCCATGAGCGTCGTCGCCGCCTTTCTTTATCACGAGGGCAAACGGCTGCGGCCGGTGACCCTGATCGATCCGGCGTGCGAGCATATCGCCAAGGATGACTTTGTGTGGATCGGCCTCTCCCAGCCCAGCGAAACAGAACTTGCCGACATCGCCGGAAATTACGGCCTTCACCCGCTTGCCGTGGAAGATGCCGGCAACGGCCACCAGATTTCCAAGCTCGACGTCTACGGTGACCAGTTGTTCATCGTCGCCAGGACGGCACATCTTGAAGGCGATCATATCGCCTACGGCTCCACCGCGATTTTCCTGGGCAAGAATTTCCTCATCACCGTTCGGCAGGGTTCGGCACGCTCGCACAGCGAGCTTCGCGCGCATCTCGAAATCACGCCGGACCTGCTGCGCGAGGGCCCGGACTATGTGCTCCATGCCATTCTGGACTTCATCGTCGATGGCTATTTCCCGATCGTCGAGGCGATCGAGGAGGACGTCCTCAAGATGGAGCAGCGCATGCTTGCAGCCTTTCTCACCCGCGAGGAGGTGACCCGGATTTTCACGCTGCGGCGTGAGCTCGTCCGCTTCCAGCGCGTGCTCGGACCCATGCTCGAGGTCGGTCGCAAGCTGGTGAACCTGCAGCTTCCGCGGCTTGATGAGGCCTCCAAACCCTATTTCCGTGATCTGCTCGATCACATGCTCCGGGTTGAGAGCGCCATCACCGGCATCCGCGACATCCTGATCTCGGTGTTCGAGGCGAGTCACCTGCTCGAACAGCAGCGCCAGGGTGCGATCACGCGTCAGCTCGCCGCCTGGGCCGCGATCCTCGCGGTGCCTACCGCGATTGCCGGGATCTACGGGATGAACTTCGAGAATATGCCCGAACTGAAGACGCAGTGGGGATATTTCGTCATCCTCGGCGTCATCGCTGCGGTCTGCATCGGACTCTACATCCGGTTCAAACGCAACCACTGGCTTTGACGTCGCTGACCGCTGTCCACATCGCGCAGGGCTGAGGCCGCCGGGGGCAGGTTGCCACAGTTCAATGCTTTCGAAGCGTCTCGGCGCGGTGCCGGTCCAACGCATCGAGCAAAGCCCTGCCGATCAACGGCTTTGCGAGAACGTGATCGAAGCCCGCCTCGGCGGCCCGCGAGGCCAGCAGCGTGTCGTGAAAGCCTGAGATCATGATGGCCCGTCCCGACCATCCGATCTCGCGAAGGTGACGCAGCATCGCGAATCCGTCGATGTCGGGCATGCGATAGTCGAGGATGACGCAGTCCGCCTCCTTCGCGCGGGGGTCGGCCAACAGCGCGCGGCCGGTCGTATATCCCCACACGGCATAGCCGCGCGATCTCAGCAGCAGCTGGAGGCCACGCCGCACGCCGGGATCGTCGTCGGAGACGAGGATGGTGTATCTGCCATCATGCTGGGTGGAACGGACCGATGGCATTGCGAGAAGCGGACACCCGTGTGACGATTGCACCATCGATCGCATATCGCGCCTCGTCCCGTCGCTACGTAGAGGTCGCAGTCACTTCGGCTTGCGGCCCATGCCCGCGGCAAAGGCGATCCGCAGGGCTTCGGACAGATTGCGGACCTCGAGCTTGGCCATCAGGCTCGCGCGATGGACCTCGACCGTTCGCGATGAACAGCCCAGGTCATAGGCGATCGTCTTGTTGGGCAGGCCGTTGGCCAGCCTTTCGAGCACTTCCCGCTCCCGGGGCGTCAGTGCAGCGACCCGCACCCCTGCTTCGGACGTTTCCAGGGTACGAAGGTCGACATCGTCGAGACGCGCGAACGCGCGGCTGACGGCGCCGAGCAGGGCGGCTTTCTCGAAGGGTTTCTCGAGAAAGTCGACCGCGCCGCCTTTCATGGCCTGCACCGCAACCGACACGTCGCCATGGCCGGTCAGGACGATGACCGGCATGTTGACCCCGCGTGCTGCCATGGCGGCCTGAACCTCGAGACCGTCCATCTCGGGCATGCGCACGTCGAGGATGACGCAGCCGACGGCCGCCGACTTCGCCTCCTTGAGAAACTCCACGCCGGAGGCATAGGTCACGACGTCGTAGCCCGCGGTCTTGAGCGCAAAGCTCGCCGCCTTGCGGATGCTCTCCTCGTCGTCGACCAGATGGATGACGCGTCTATCCCCCATGTTCCTCCTCCGCCCGCGCATGGATCAAGGTAAAATGAAAGCGCGCGCCGCCGCGGTCGGGGCGCTCCATCCAGATACGGCCCCCATGCGCTTCGATGATGGTCCGGCAGATCGAAAGGCCGAGGCCCATGCCGTCGGCCTTTGTCGAGTTGAACGCCGTGAAGAGCTGCTCGCGGACCTCGTCGGCGATGCCGGGGCCGGTATCCTCCACGGTCACCTCGATCAGCCCGTCAGGGCGCAACCTGGTCGCCACCTTGAGGTCGCGAACCGGACACGCCGCCATCGCCTCGATGGCATTGCGCATCAGGTTGACCAGCACCTGCTGGATCTGCACCCTGTCGACGAGGACCGGCGTCGCGGCGGGATCGACTGCAAAGAAGCTGCGGATGCCGCGCTCGCGGGCGTCGACCAGCGCGAGCTGGCTCGCCTCGGCGATGACCTGCGGCAGCTCGTGGAGGCTCTTGTCGACCTCGCCGCGGGCGACGAAATCGCGAAGGCGCCGGACGATATGGCCGGCCCGCAGCGTTTCCTGTGCCGCATCATCCATCACCGACCGTAGCGACACGAAGGGTTCGTCGTCCCGCTCGTCGAGCATGTCGCGGATCGTCTCGAGATAGAGCGCGACCGCGGCAAGCGGCTGGTTGAGCTCATGCGCGAGGGTCGAGGCCATCGTGCCCATCGCGCTCAGCCGGGAGACATGGACCAGCTCTGCCTGCAGTTCCTTGAGCCTGAGCTCATCCTGCTCCTTGGCGGTGAGATCCCGGATGAAGCCGGTGAACAACCGCTGCCCGTCTTCACCGGCCTCGCCAACCGACAGCTGCATCGGGAAGGTCGAGCCGTCGCGGCGCTGGCCGACCACGACGCGGCCGAGGCCGATGATCCGGCGCTCGCCGGTCTGGAGATAATGCGCGATATATTCGTCGTGCCGGTCGCGATCGGGCTGGGGCATCAGGCAGGAGACGTTGCGGCCGACGAGCTCGGTTTCCGAATAGCCGAACAGGCGTTGGGCGGCCGCGCTGAACGACGTGATGGCGCCGGTCTCGTCGATGATGATCATCGCATCGGGGACGGTCGCCAGGATCGACTGGAGATGCTGCTCGCGGGTCTCGATTGACGCCCGGACCGCCGCCTCGTCGGTGACATCGCGACTGATGCAGGCAAAGCCTCGATGTGCGTCGCCTTCGAACAGGGCGCTGATCGTCAGGCGCGCGAGATATTCCGCGCCGTTCTCGCAGACCCGCCACGCTTCGCGCTCCAGCGTGCCTTCGTGAAGGGCGGCCGCCAGGTCTGCGCACGGGCGGCCGGCCGCAATCTCGTCGGGCGGGTAGAACAGGTCATGGGGCTGTCCCAGGACGCGATCGAGGGGCCAGCATTCGGCACGCTCGCCTTCTTCATTATAGCTCAGCACGATCCCGGCAGGATCGAGCAGCGTCAGGACGTGGCCGCCAGCCTGTCGCAGGAACAGCGGCGCAAGCCGCGCTACGTCGCTGGCAATCTCGTCCGGCCCGCGCCTCGTGTCGACCATCGTCCCGGCTCACGGGCCTGGCCGGGCGCACGGATCCGGGCGTAGCCCGACCGTGCCACTCAGCGCCGCGCGAGTATGGCCTTCATCTCGTCGATTTCCTGCCGCTGCGAGCGCTTGATCGCTTCGCAAAGCCGGATGACTTCCGGATCGCTGAGCTTTGCTTCCTGGCACATCAGGATCGCCCCGGAATGATGCGGGATCATCGAGCGCAGAAAGGCCGTGTCGCCGATCGTGGTCTGGGTGCGGATGAGCGCAAAGCTGCCGAAGAAGGCGACCAGCGACGCGGCGATCAGCGCGATGTTGGCGGCTTTCGACGCGAACATGTGCCGCATGGCGACGATCATCAGCACCACCATCGGCGCGACCATCATCAGCGTCATGTAGAGCATGTTGAGGTTGTTGTAGAAGCTGTCGAGCCCGTCGATCATGACGAACATCACCAGATACATGATGACGCCGCTGATGACGGTCTGAACGGCAAGGCTCCAATAGGCGCCCATCTTCCGGGTGTTCATGTGGGACGAATGGTCCATGGCGTATCTCCTTCGCTCGGCGCCGGCCGACCTTGGTATGAGTGTAACGCCCCGCTCTCCTGTTCGCCCCCGCCATCAGCCGTCCTGATGCTAAAACCAGAAGCGAACGCCGGCGACGAAGCTGGTCGCATGGACGTCCTCGCCGGCAAGCCTCGACAGCCGCGCCGTGTCGCCGGCTTTGCGCAGATAAGAGACGCCGATATAGGGTGCGAACTGGCGGCTGAACTCATAGCGCAGGCGCGCGCCGAGCTCTATGTTGACCAGCCCCGAACCGATGTCGTTCTCCGGAATATCCTGCGCGGCGAAATTGACCTCGGCGCGCGGCTGCAAGATCAGGCGCTGGGTAATGCGCTGGTCGTAATAGCCCTCGACCCGGCCCAGAACATCGCCCTTGGTCGAGAGGAACAGCGCGCCTTCGACTTCGAACATGCCGGGAGCCAGGCCCTCGACGCCGACCGTCGCGTAAGTGCGGTCGGGCCCGCGGCCGAAGTCCTGGCGGATACCGCCCTGAAGATTGAAATAGGGGTCGATGGCCCGGCTATAGAGCACCTGCACCTCCGCGCTGTCGATGCCGCGGCCGAACTCGCCTTCGCCCTCGCTCTTGAGCCAGAGCCGGTTGATATCGCCGCCGTAAAAGCCTTCGCCATCCCAGCGATAGCCATCGCGACCGCTATGCGCCTGATACTCGAACAGGTTGAGCAGCACCTGCCCGAAATTGTTGCCGCCGCTGTCCTTCATCATGATGTCGCGTGAGCGCGCCATCTCGGCGCCGGGAAAATCACGATCGGCGAAGTGGTCGCTGGGGGGAGGCGGCGGGGGCGCATTGCCGGCCGGAAGCGCCGTGCCGGTCATTTGCATGCCGGGCATGGCGGAGGTTCCGGGCATGGCGGTCTGGCCATGCTGCGAATGGTCCATCCCGGGCATGTCCGGCATCGCGCCGTCCTGATGCCGGGAGTGGTCCATGCCCGGCATCTCCGCCATCGCGGGAGCAGCGGGTTGCGGTTGACCGGCGGCATCTGCCTGTGGCGCAGGACTGGCCTGGTCCTGCGAATGGTCCATTGCCGGCATGGTGCCCGGCGCTGGTTTCTGAGCGCGCGGCCTGGTAGCGGGCTTGGGGCGCGGCGCGGCGGCCTTGTCCTTCTTTTTCTCCTGCGCCGGCCGCGCCCCGCCCGGCGGCGCCATGCCGGGCATGTCGTGCATCGAATGATCCTGGGCAAAGGCGGGCGCGGCGGAGAGAAGGGCGATCGCGCTCACCAGCGGCGTGAGGATGCGGGTCATTGCGCGTCTCCCTTCGGACGGACGCTCACGACCCGCATCATCCCTGCATGCATGTGGTAGAGGAGATGACAGTGGAAGGCCCAGTCGCCGACCGCGTCGGCGGTGAAGTCCCAGGTCACCTTGCCGCCGGGCTGGACGATCACCGTATGCTTGCGCGGCGCATGATCGCCATGCCCCGTCACCAGCTCGAAGAAATGCCCGTGAATATGGATCGGATGCCCCATCATCGTGTCGTTGATGAGATTGACGCGCACCCGCTCGCCTTCGATGAAGGGGATCGGCTCGTGATGGTCCGACATTTTTTCGCCGTCGAACGACCACATGAACCGCTCCATGTTGCCGGTGAGGTGAATGTCGATGCTGCGGCTCGGCGCGCGCACGTCCGGATTGCGATCGAGCGCCATCAGGTCCCTGTAGACAAGCACCTTGTGGCCGACGTCGGCGAGGCCCTGGCCGGGCTCGCCGGTGCGGTCTACGGGCATCGGCGAGATGGTCTGGACGCTCGGGTCGCGCTTCACCTGCGGCGCGTTCGAGAAGTCGCGCATCTTCATCGAGCCCATCGCGTGCCCGCCATGATCCATGCCCGCCATCTGGCCATCGGCGCCCATCGCGCCGTGGTCCATGCCGGCCATCGATCCATGATCCATCCCCGAATGATCCATGCCTGCCATGGCGCTATTGTCCATGGTCGCCATCGCTGCCGCCGCGCCGGTCGCGAGGCGCGCGGACGCGTTCTTCTCGGCCGTCGGATCGACGCCCCGCATAGCGCCGCCCGACATGTCCATGCCTTCCATGCCCGGCATCGAGGACATGTCCATGCCCATGTCCTTCATGTCGGCGAGCGGCCGTTTGCGTAAGGGGGGAACCTCGCCGGCCATGCCGGCCCTCGGCGCGAGCGTGGCACGCGCCATGCCCGAGCGGTCGATCGCCTCGCCGACAAGGGTGTAGGCCTTGTCATCGCCTGGGCTGACAACGACGTCGTAGGTCTCGGCAACACCAATCTGGAACTCGTCGACGGTGACCGGCACCACATTCTGCCCGTCGGCCTGGACGATGGTCAGCGGCAGGCCGGGGATGCGGACGTTGAAGGTGGTCATCGCCGACGCATTGATGACCCGCAGCCGCACCCGTTCGCCCGGGGTGAAGAGCGCGGTCCAGTTGTCCATCGGACCATGGCCATTGACGAGATAGGTGTAGGTGGATCCGGTCACATCGGAGATGTCGGCCGGGTCCATCCGCATCTGGCCCCAGTCGAGCCGGTCTTTGAGCGGCTGATCCTTGCCCGACAGGAGCCCGGCCAGGGTCTGGCGCTGGAAATTGAAATGGCCGGGGTTGGCCTTGAGGCGCCGGAAGATCGCCTGCGGCGAGAGCGCGCTGTGATCGGCGAGCACGATGACATGCTCGCGGTCATAGGCGACCGGATCGGCACCGGCGGGATCGATGATGATCGGGCCGTAATGGCCTTCCTGTTCCTGCAGGCCTGAATGGCTGTGGTACCAGTAGGTGCCGCTTTGCACGACGGAGAACTGGTAGAGGTAGTTCGAGCCCGGCTTGATGCCCGGAAAAGACACGCCCGGCACACCGTCCATATTGGCCGGCAGGATCAGCCCGTGCCAGTGGATCGAGCTGTCCTCCTCCAGCTGATTGATGACGTTGAGCCGCACGCGCTGGCCCTCGCGCAGCCGGATCAGCGGGGCGGGGACCGTGCCGTTGAGGCCGATTGCCCGGAACTTGCGCCCGTCGATGGTCATCGACTGCCGGGCGATGGTGAGCGTGATGTCTTCGCCCGACACGGTCGGCAGCGTCGGTCGCATCCCCGGCGAGATCGTCTGCGCCCAGGCCGGCAGCCAGGCTGACAAGGCGGCGCCGCCGCCGGCGAGGGCCGCGCCGCGGAGGAACTGGCGGCGGTCGAGAGCAGAAATCATTCGGTTGTCTCAGCTTTAAGAAAGAGGGCGGACCTATTGGAAATACGCAGCGTGGCCTCATCCCCCTCAAACTTTCTTCAACATTTCCGCGAGGCGTGCGCGGGCGCGGTAGAGGCGGGTCTCGACTGCCTTCTGGCTGATGCCGAGAATCTCGGCGGTTTCGGCTTCCGATTTCTCATCGATCGTCCGCAAGACGAGCGTGTCCTTGAGCGATGCGGGCAGGGCGGCGATCGCTTTCATGGCCTCTGCCAGCTGCTGCTCGGCGCCGATCGCCTGGTCGGGTAGTGGCGCCTCGTCGACGACATGTTCGGCTTCCCCCAGCGCCAGCGCGTGGGAGAAGAAGTTGCGGACCGCGCGGCGGCGGCGCCAGTCATGGCATTTGTTGATGACGATCCGCGACATCCAGACCGGAAAAGGTCGCGCAGCGTCATAGCGGTTGAGTGCGGCGAAGGCGGCGACGAAGCTCGCCTGGGTCACGTCGAGCGCTTCGTCGCGGTTCCCGACATGGCTGCGCACGAGGCGGTGCACCCAGCCCTGATGCCGGCGGACCAGCTCGCCATAGGCCGCTTGCCGGCCTCCAAGCGCCAGAGCCGCGAGCTCCCCGTCCGAGCAGTCGGGGAGGCACGCGGTCATTTGGACTTGGCCGTCAGCGCTTTCACCACGGCGTCGTCGAACTTGTCCGTCTGATCCGGGCGCAGCACGGCCCGCATCGCGAAGATATGCTCGAGTGTTTCCTTCTGCAGCGCGCCCATCGCCTGGTGCGAGCGATCCACCGCCCCTGCAACCCGAGGACCATAGCCATGCTCCGCCTCGATCGCCTCGGCGAGCCGCGCGTTATCGGCGCGCAGTTCGGCCTCCAGTGCCTGTCGCCGGATCGCATAGTTCTTCTCGATCGTCTCGAGACGGCTATGTTGCGCGGTGTCCAGCTTCAGATCGCGATGGAGCAGGTCGTGCAACTCATTTTCGACCGGGCGCACCGGAACCACATAGACGCGGCCGATGACCACACCGGCGATCGCCGCGGCAAAGGTCAGCAGGACGAGGAGCAGGAGCCGGCGGTCGCGCATCATTGTGAACTCAGCAGCGTCGAAGGAGCGAGCGCGAGCCGCGCGTCAAAGGGCGATATCGGCCCGGCTTCGGTCGACCGCACAGGCACGGCCGAGCCGGCAATTCCCAGGAACAAGGCTGCTGCCGCGGCGATACCGAATGTCGTGGCGCTCAGGCGGGGCATGGCCTGGAGCCGGGCGATCTCGGCCATGACGCGGCTGTCCAGCCCGGCAAGCCGGGGATCGAGCGGCGCTTCCCGCAACCGGCTGAGCATGTCGTCGAGGTGGTCCATGATGTTTCTCCGTCTTCACTTCTCAATACGCAGGATGGTCCGGCAACCCTTGTCCGGGAACAAAAAGAAAATTGCGAGGGGTGCAGGTCGCGGCTGCGTATTCTCTCATGTCACTGACAGGAGAATGTCCAAATGCGCTTCTTTTCGCCGCTCGCAGCCATCGCCGCCGTCGGCCTGAGTGTTTCGGCTCCGGCCTACGCCCATCCCAAGCTCGTGTCCTCGACGCCCGCCGCCAACGCCAGCGTCCCGGCGCCGTCGCGTATAACGCTCACCTTCAGTGAAGGTCTGATGCCGAAGCTGTCGGGCGCCGAGATCGTGATGACCGGCATGCCCGGCATGCCCAACCACCGCATGGCGGTAACCGGCTTCAAGACGTCCGTCGAAGGCGACAAGACGCTCGTGCTGACGCTCGCCAAGCCGCTCATGGCGGGCAGCTATCAGGTCGCCTGGCACGTCGTCTCGACCGACACGCACCGCATCCAGGGCAATCTCGCCTTTACCGTCAAGTGACGCCATGAACGACGTGGCACTCGTCGCCGTCCGCTGGGCGCTCTACGTCGATCTCGGCCTGTTGTTCGGCCTGCCGCTGTTCGCGCTCTATGCGCCCGGCGGCGGCCGGATGGTACAGCGGCATCTGCCGATGGTAGCAATGGTGGCCGGTCTCGCCTGTCTCGCCCTCCTGCTGTCGGCGCTGGGGTTCGCGTTGCAGGCAGCGGCCATGACCGGGCTGCCGCTCACCCAGCCTGATCTTTCCATGGTCGCAGAGCTGTTCAACGGCACGTCCATGGGAACGGCGCTGAAGGCGCGCCTCGTCGCGCTCCTCGTTCTTCTGCTCTCCATCCCCTTCTATCGCCGGCAATCCCGTCCTGCCTTCATCGCCTCCACTCTGGCAGGCGCGGTCGCACTCGCGACCCTCGCCTGGAGTGGGCATGGCGCGGCTGGCGAAGGCGAGGCGGGCTGGCTGCAACTGGGGGCCGATCTCATCCATCTGCTCGCCGCCGGCGCCTGGGTCGGCGCGCTTGCCGCATTCCTCGCGCTGGTACTTCCCAGGCTCGCAACCGACGATCTCGCCGCTCAAGACATGGACCGGGTCACGCTCGCCGAGGAAGCGTTGCGGGGCTTCTCCCTCGTCGGCACGATCATCGTCGCCCTGCTGATCCTGACCGGGACGGTGAACGGCTGGTTCCTCGTCGGTCCGGGCAACATCGCCTCGCTCGGGCAGTCGACCTACGGCCTGCTGCTCATCGCCAAGCTGCTGCTGTTCGCCGGCATGCTGGGCCTGGCCGCGCTCAACCGTTATCGCCTGACCCCGGCACTTGCGCAGGCGATCGAGGAAGAGGACGCGCCACGGGCGCAGGCGCTGCTGCGCGCGAGCCTCGTCGTCGAAGGCGGTCTTGCGATCGTCATTCTCGGGCTCGTCGCCTGGCTGGGGACACTATCGCCGCCCATGTCGATGTAGCTTATCGTTTCGGACGCCTCGCGTTGGGAGAAGCCAATGCAATCCTACACCCCGCCGCTCGGGACCGGATCGACGAAAGACTATGATCGCGCGATCCGCCTGTGGACGCGGGAGAAGCGGTGGCGTGCCGCCATGCTCGCCGCCCTGGCGCCCAAAGCCGGTGAGACGGTCGTCGACGTCGGCTGTGGCACCGGCAGCTTCGCGCTGATGCTCAAGCAAGCCGAGCCCAGGACGCAGGTGATCGGTCTCGATCCCGATGCCGAGGCGCTCGACATCGCGCGGCACAAGGCCGCTGTGCGGCGGGCCGATATCGACTGGCGTCAGGGATTTGCCAGGGACGTGGCCCCGGGTACCGCCGACGCTGTCGTGTCGAGTCTCGTGCTGCATCAGATGCCGGTCAGGGAGAAGGCGGCAACCCTGCGCGCCATGTTCGCCATGCTGCGCCCGGGTGGGCGCCTGGTGATCGCCGATTATGGCCGCCAGCAGGGTTTCATGCGGCTTGCCTTCCGCCTGACCGTGCAGCGGCTCGATGGCATCGATGATACCCGGCCCAATGCCGACGGCGTGCTCCCCGGCCTGATCGCGGCGGCCGGCTTCAGGCATGTGGCCGAGACGTTTCGGCTTTTGACCATCACCGGCGCGATCGACTTGTTTACGGCGCATCGACCGGCGCAGGACCACGGCCTTACGGTTGCCAATGACCTTGGCTGATGGCGGCCAGGCGAACGGGCCCGCCGATTTGTCCGCTTAGGCGATTACGTATTGACCCTGACACGGTGTCAGACCCTAGATCGTCAGGCGTCGAAAGGAGCAAGGCGATGAACGAGACACATGGAGCGGCGCATGGCGGCGGTTGCTGCGGCAGCCACGGCGCTGCGAAACCAGCGGCTGGCGTCAAGGACCCGGTCTGCGGCATGACCGTCGATCCTGCGATCACTGCGCACCATGCCGAGCATGGCGGTGAAAGCTATCATTTCTGCAGCGCGGGCTGCCGGGCAAAATTCATCGCCGATCCCGAGCGCTATCTCGGCCCGCCGGCACCGCCAGTCGCGGTGCCAGAAGGCACGATCTGGACCTGCCCTATGCATCCCGAGATTCGGCAGGACCATCCCGGGTCCTGTCCGATCTGCGGCATGGCGCTCGAGCCCGCGACCGTGACTGCCGACAGCGGCCCCAGCCATGAGCTGGTCGATTTCACACGGCGCTTCCGGGTCGGCCTGATGCTGGCCCTCCCGGTGCTGATCCTCGAGATGGGCGCGCATCTCTTTCCCGCGATCCATCGCCTCGTGCCGATGTCGATCTCGGTATGGATCCAGTTCGTGCTGGCGACACCCGTCGTGCTCTGGGCGGGCTGGCCCTTCTTCGAGCGTGGCTGGGCCTCGCTCAAGACCCGCAACCTCAACATGTTCACCCTGATCGCGATGGGGACCGGGGTCGCCTGGATCTACAGCGTCGTCGCGACGCTCGCGCCCCAGCTGTTCCCGCCCGCCTTCCGCGGAGAGGACGGCATGGTTGCCGTCTATTTCGAGGCGGCCGCGGTGATCACTGTCCTCGTGCTGCTCGGCCAGATGCTCGAACTGCGCGCGCGCGAGCGGACCTCGGGCGCGATCAAGGCGCTGCTTAACCTTGCGCCAAAGACCGCGCGCCGGATCGGTTCCGATGGCAGTGAAGAGGAAATCAGCCTCGATCTCGTTGCGGTCGGCGACCGCCTGCGTGTGCGTCCCGGCGAGAAGGTGCCGGTCGATGGCGTGGTCGAGGACGGCCGTTCCTCGCTCGACGAGTCGATGGTCACCGGTGAGTCCATGCCCGTCACCAAGGCCAAGGCCGACACGGTGATCGGCGGCACGCTCAACCAGACCGGCGCGCTCGTTATCGTCGCCGACAAGGTTGGCCGGGACACCATGCTGGCGCGCATCGTCCAGATGGTCGCCGAGGCGCAGCGCTCGCGCGCGCCGATCCAGCGCATGGCCGATCAGGTGTCGGGCTGGTTCGTGCCCGTGGTCATCGCGGTCGCGGTGGTCGCGTTCATCGCCTGGGGCATCTGGGGCCCCGAGCCGCGCTTCGCCTACGGGCTGGTTGCGGCGGTCGCCGTGCTGATCATCGCCTGTCCCTGCGCACTGGGTCTCGCCACGCCGATGTCGATCATGGTCGGGGTTGGCCGCGGCGCCGGGCTCGGCGTCCTCATCAAGAATGCCGAAGCGCTCGAGCATATGGAAAAAGTCGACACGCTCGTCGTCGACAAGACCGGCACGCTGACCGAAGGCCGGCCTGCCGTCACCCAGATCGTGCCGGCGCCCGGCTTCGACGAAGCCGAACTGCTGCGGCTTGCCGCCTCGGTCGAGCGGGCCTCCGAGCATCCGCTCGCGCTGGCGATCGTCGAGGCCGCCAAGGATCGCGGCATCCCCACGAGCGACGTCACCGACTTCGATTCCCCCACCGGACGCGGCGCGCTCGGCACCGTCGACGGCCGCCGGATCGTGCTCGGTAATGCGCGGTTCCTCTCGGAAGAGGGCATAGCAACCGACGCGCTGGCGGAGCAGGCCGACGCCCTGCGCCGGGATGGCGCCACCGCGATCTTCATCGGCGTCGACGGCACCGTCGGCGGCGCCTTTGCAATCGCCGATCCCGTGAAGCAGACGACGCCGGAGGCCCTGGCCGCACTCAAGGCCGAAGGCATTCGCGTGGTGATGTTGACCGGCGACAACCGCACCACAGCAGAGGCGGTGGCAAGGCGGCTCGGCATTGACGATGTCGAAGCCGAGGTACTGCCCGACCAGAAGAGTGCCGTCGTCGCGCGGTTGAAAAGCGAGGGGCGCGTGGTGGCGATGGCCGGCGACGGGGTCAACGACGCCCCCGCACTGGCTGCCGCCGATGTCGGTATTGCCATGGGCTCGGGCACCGACGTCGCGATCGAGAGCGCGGGCGTGACGCTGCTCAAGGGCGATCTCATGGGCATCGTGCGGGCACGGCGGCTGAGCCAGGCGACCATGTCCAACATCCGCCAGAACCTGGTCTTCGCCTTCATCTACAATGTCGCCGGGGTGCCGGTGGCGGCGGGCGCGCTCTATCCGCTGTTCGGCATCCTGCTCTCGCCGATCATCGCGGCCGCCGCCATGGCGCTCTCCTCGGTCAGCGTGGTCACCAACGCGCTGCGCCTCAACCGGAAAGCGCTGTGAACATCGGGGAGGCGTCGAAGCAAAGCGGGGTCTCGGAGCGGATGATCCGCCATTATGAGAAGATCGGCCTCATCCCGGCGCCGCCGCGCCGGGGAGCGGGTTATCGCGACTATGGCGAGAGTGACCTCCATCGCCTGCGGTTCATCGCCAATGCCCGCGATCTCGGTTTTCCGATCGAGGAGATCCGGACCCTGCTCGGCCTGTGGGCCGACACGGGCCGCAGCAGCGCCGATGTAAAGCGGGTCGCGTTGGCGCGGGCGGAGGAATTGCAGCGCAAGGCCGAAGCGCTGACGACCCTGCGCGAGACCCTCGTCGATCTCGCCGAGCGCTGTCATGGCGACGAGCGGCCAGATTGTCCCATCATCGCCGAACTGAGTCTCGACAGAAAATGTTAGCGCCGGCCGCCTCTCGGACCAGACCCGCTCTGGCGGCCGGGGTGCTGATCGCACTTGGCATTCTCACGACGGGCCTCGCGATATATTTCCTCGCAGTCCGCCCGCCACTGCTGGCGGAGGATCTTCGCCATATCGGCGGCAACCCGCAGACCCTTTCGCCGGTATTGCGGGACTGGTTCGGCGGGATAGCTGGCTCGCCCGTGCGACCGCACTGAGCCTCCTGATCGTATTTGGCCGCTTTTCATACAGCAATGTCGTGCTGAGCTCTGACTTCTGGGGCTGGCATATGCGAGGCAATCCCTCCGTAGGACTACGGAGTGCGCAGAGGCTTCCTGCGCTTCAGGGCTTGTTGCACCGCAGCAGGAGCGAAAATGTGCAGAGTCGAAGCAATATCCCTGACCCGTTGGACGGTCTGGCCACGACGCTGGATCGGTCGAGCTTCGCCGCCATCGCGCAGCTGACTTCAGGCCAGTCGCCCGCCACTTTGGCGCAGTCTTTTTCCGACTGGTGGACGCACATTCTCTGCTCGCCAGGCAGGCAGCTGCAGCTCGCCGCCAAGGGCGGGCGCAAGCTGATGCGGCTCGCCGACTATGCCATGCGCAGCGCATCCGGCAGCGATCCCGAGCCGGCGATCGATCCGCTGCCCCAGGATCGGCGCTTCGCCGACGCAGCCTGGAAGCGCCATCCGTTCGACCTGATCGAGCAGGCCTTCCTGCTCCAGCAGCAATGGTGGCATGCCGCGACGACCGGCGTGAGCGGCGTCACCGGGCACCACGAAGCGATCGTCGAGTTCGCGACCCGCCAGATGCTCGACATGGTGTCCCCGACCAATTTCATCCCGACCAACCCCGTGCTCCAGCAGCGCATCCTCGAAACCGGAGGACAATGCCTTGTCGAGGGTGCGCGATTTTTTTGCGACGACCTGGAACGCCTGGTACGCGGGGAGCCCGCAGCGGGCACGGAGGCCTATCGGGTCGGCGAGAAGGTCGCAGCCACGGCTGGCAAGGTCGTGTTTCGCAACAGGGTCATGGAACTGATCCAATATGCGCCCGCAACCGAGACGGTGCGTCCGGAGCCGATATTGATCGTGCCGGCATGGATCATGAAATATTACATCCTCGACCTGTCGCCGGAAAATTCGCTCATCCGCTGGCTGGTAGGGCAGGGCTACACCGTGTTCTGCATCTCCTGGCACAATCCCGACAGCGCCGACCGCGATCTCGACATGGAGGATTATCGCCTGCTTGGGCCGATGGCCGCCGTTGATGTCATCCAGGCGATTACCGGCACCGAGAAGATCCACGCGGCCGGCTATTGTATCGGCGGCACGCTGCTCGCCATCACCGCGGCCGCGATGGCGCGCGATGAAGATGAGCGTCTGGCGAGCGTCACGCTGTTCGCCGCCCAGACCGAGTTCAGCGAGCCGGGCGAACTTGGTCTGTTCATCGACGAGGCGGAGATCAACCTGATCGATGCGATGATGTGGGCGCGCGGCTTTCTCGACAGCAGCCATATGGGCGGCGCCTTCCAGATGCTGCGGTCCAACGATCTGCTCTGGTCGCGCATCCTCTCGACCTATCTCATGGGCGAGCGCGAGCCGATGACCGACCTCATGGCATGGAACGCCGACGGCACCCGCATGCCCTATGCCATGCACGCGCAATATCTTCGGCGCCTGTTCCTCGACAATGACCTGTCCGAAGGGCGCTACGAGGCCGGCGGCCACCCGGTCTCGCTCTCGGGGCTGCGCATGCCGATCTTCATGGTGGGCACGGAAACCGACCATGTCGCGCCGTGGCGCTCGACCCACAAGCTCCACATGCTGACGGGCGCGGAGATCCGCTTCGTGCTGACGAGCGGTGGCCACAATGCCGGGATCGTCTCCGAGCCCGGGCATCCTCATCGCCATTATCGCATCGCGACACGGATGCAGGATGGCCCGGCGCCAGGTCCCGATGCCTGGCTGGAGCGGGCCGAGGTGCGCGAAGGGTCGTGGTGGCCGGAATGGAGTTCATGGCTTGGATCGCACTCGGGCGAGGCGGCGGCCCCACCGGCGATGGGCGCGCCCGAACGGAACTATCCGCCGCTCGGTGATGCCCCCGGGCGCTACGTGCTGGAGCGCTGAGCCATGGCCGCCGCCAACCTCATCGAGAACCGCACGTTCGACGAGATCGCCGTCGGCGATACGGCCAGCCTCACCCGCACGCTGTCCGCCGACGACATCCAGCTCTTCGCGGCGGTGTCAGGCGACGTGAATCCGGCGCATCTCGACCCTGTCTATGCCGAAACGGACATGTTCCACAGGGTCATCGCTCATGGCATGTGGGGCGCGGGGCTCATCTCGGCGATCCTGGGAACCGAGCTGCCAGGGCCCGGTGCGATCTATCTCGGCCAATCGCTTCGCTTCACCCGCCCGGTGGGCGTCGGCGACACCATCACGGCCTGCGTCACCGTCGCGCAGAAGCGCGCCGAGCATCATGTCATCGTTCTCGACTGCACCTGTGTGAACCAGAAGGGCGAGACCGTCATCAGCGGCCAGGCCGAGGTCAAGGCGCCCACCGAGAAAGTCAGCCGGCCCCGCATGCCGCTTCCCGACGTGCGGATCGCCAGCCACGACCGCTTCCGCCAGTTGATGGCGCGCGCCAAGGACGGATCTGCGTGCGTCACGGCCGTGGTCCATCCGTGCAGCGCCGACGCCATGCGCGCAGTGGCTGAGGCCGCCGACGCCGGCATCGTCGTTCCGATTCTCATCGGCCCTGCGGCGCGTATGACGAATGCGGCGAAGGACGCCGGTGTCGATATTGCGGCCTTCCGGGTGATCGACGTCCCGCACAGCCACGCCGCCGCCGCCGAAGCCGTCGCGCGCGTGCGGGCCGGCGAAGCCGCGCTGCTGATGAAGGGCTCGCTTCATACTGACGAGCTCATGGGCGCGGTCGTATCGTCCGACACGGGCCTTCGGACCGAACGCAGGATCAGCCACGCCTATGTGATGGACGTGCCCGGCTATCCGCGCCCGCTCATCATCACCGACGCCGCGATCAACATCGAGCCGACGCTTGAGGACAAGGCCGACATCGCGCGCAACGCGATCGACCTTGCCCATGTGATCGGGATCGAACAGCCCAGGGTCGCGATCCTCGCCGCCGTCGAAACGGTCAATCCGAAAATGCGCACCACATTGGATGCCGCGGCGCTCTGCAAGATGGCGGACCGGGGCCAGATCGAAGGCGCGCTGCTCGATGGCCCGCTCGCCCTCGATAATGCGATCAGCGAGGCGGCCGTGCGCGAGAAAAGTATCGTCTCGCCGGTCGCCGGCCAGGCGGACATCCTGCTGGTGCCCGATCTGGAGGCCGGCAACATGCTCGCAAAGCAGCTGACCTTCCTGGGCGGCGCCGATGCCGCAGGCGTGGTGCTCGGCGCGCGCGCTCCGATCATCCTCACCAGCCGGGCAGACAGCGTGCGCACGCGCCTCGCCTCCTGCGCGCTCGCGGTGCTGCTGGCGCGGGCTGCGACCAAGGCGGCTCCCGGCGTTGCGGGACAGCGCCGCGATGGCTGAAATCCTGTGCCTCAACGCCGGTTCGTCGAGCCTTAAGTTCGCGCTCTACGCCGAGCCGGGCACTGATGAGCCCTCTTTGCTGGCGAGCGGCAAGATCGAGAATATCGGCCTTGAGCCGCACCTGATCGCGCGCGATGCGAAGGGGGATGTCCTTGCCGAGCGGCGCTGGACGAAAGACGGCACGATCACGCACGAGACGCTGCTCGAGGATTTGCTGCGGGAGATCGAAGCCTCGGTCGGCGACGATCTGATCGCGGTCGGCCATCGGATCGTTCATGGCGGCACCGACTATTCAGCGCCGGCGCGGGTCGACGCGCCACTCCTCGCCGCGCTCGAGGCGCTTTGCCCACTGGCGCCATTGCATCAGCCCCATAATCTCGCCGCGGTCCGCGCCGTCTCCAGGCTGCGCCCCGCTGTGCTGCAAGTCGCCTGCTTCGACACCGGCTTCCATCATGGCCAGCCCCCGATCGCGACGCGCCTCGCGCTGCCGCGCGCGCTTGGCGAAGAGGGCATGCGGCGCTACGGTTTTCACGGCATCTCCTACGAATATATCGCGCGGCAGCTGCGTTCGATCGATCCCGATACAGGCGGTGGCCGCACGATCGCCGCGCATCTCGGCAACGGGGCCAGCCTTTGCGCGATGGCCGGGGGGCGCAGCATCGACACGACGATGGGGTTCACCGCGCTCGACGGGCTGGTGATGGGTACGCGCTGCGGCGCGCTCGACCCGGGCGCGGTGCTCTATCTTTTCCAGCAGAGGGGCATGACGGCGCGTGAAGTCGAGCATCTCCTCTACAGTGAGTCCGGCCTTTTGGGCGTGTCCGGCGTCTCCAGCGACATGCGCGCGCTTCTCGGCAGCGAAACGCCCGCCGCTGGGGAAGCGATCGAGCTCTTCGTCTGGCAGATCGCGCGCCAGGCCGGCGCTCTCGCGTCCTCGCTCGGGGGTCTCGACACATTCGTGTTCACTGCCGGGATCGGCGAGAATTCGCCTGAAATTCGCGCCCGCGTCGCCGGTCGGCTCGGCTGGCTCGGCGTGGACCTCGACGCGGACGCGAACCTCCGAGGAGATGCAGTCATCAGCGCGCCGTCCAGCCGTGTCGCCGTCCGCGTCATCCCGACCGATGAGGAAAGGATGATCGCTATCCACGCCGCCGATCTGCTGCGTGAGGAGCCGAAAGCATGAAACCTCTCGTCGATCTTACTGGCAAGCGCGGCCTGGTGATCGGTATCGCCAACGCGCATAGCATCGCGGCGGGTTGCGCCCAGGCCTTTCACGACTGTGGGGCGAGACTGGCGGCGACCTATCTCAACGGAAAGGCCGAGCCGTTCGTGGCGCCCGTCGCGGAGACCCTGGGAGTCGAATGGCTCGCCGCGTGCGATGTCCGGGTGCCGGGCGAAGTGGAGGCCCTGTTCGAGCGGGTGAAGTCCGAATGGGGCGGCCTCGATTTCCTGCTTCACTCGATCGCTTTCGCGCCGAAGGAGGATTTGCACGGCCGCGTCGTCGACAGCTCGGCCGAAGGCTTCGCGCTGGCGATGGACGTCTCGTGCCACAGCTTCCTGCGCATGGCGCGTCTCGCCGAGCCGCTGATGTCGGATGGCGGCCGCCTGCTGTGCGTCACCTTCTACGGGTCGGAGCGGGTGGTCGAGCACTACAACCTGATGGGGCCGGTCAAAGCGGCCCTCGAAAGCGCGACCCGCTATGTCGCGGCTGAGCTTGGCCCCAAGGGCATTCGCGCCCATGCGATCTCGCCAGGCCCGATCGCGACCCGCGCTGCCAGCGGCATCGACCGCTTCGACGAGCTGCTCGAACGGGCCGCGGCGACGGTCCCGCAGCACCAGCTCGTGACCATCGAGGATGTCGGAGGGCTCGCCGCCTTTCTGGTGAGCGATGCCGGCCGCCATATCACCGGCACGATCATTCCGGTCGATGGCGGTCAGCACCTGCTCGGCTAGGGCGGCTCGCCGCGATCGGGGGCTATCCTATTTGTCGCTGGTGGCCTGCTTCTCGCCGTCGCCCGGGCTTTTCTGCCCGAACCATGGTCCGACAATGGCAGCAAAGGCATCCAGCGCCCCGGGAGCCGTCGGAGCGCTCGCGACGGCCTGCCAGGCCTGCTGCCATTCCTCGAACGCCGATCTTGTGCCGGCAATCATATGCTCGCGGACCGTGGCCATGTCCTCGAACAGTGCCCGCGGTCCGGCCGGGCTGACCGCGCCGGCGTCCGACGTCTTGTCCGTCGCGCCCGCAATCGAGGCACGCGCCTCTTCGGCGAAGCGGCCGGCGGCGCGGTTGCCGACCTCGAGCGACTCTTCGCCACCTTTCCGGGCGACTTCGGCGAGCTTCAGCATCAGGCCGACATTCGCTTTGGCGAGCGCGGCGAGTTGATCAACGGGATAGGGCATGAAACGGTGAACCTTTCTCTTCGCGTTTGAGCTCTGGCATATCGGGCATAGCGCCCTGGCCTGAGGCCCATCGCGTCGCGCCGCCGTTATTCGGCGAGGCTGAATCAGAGAGAATCGGTAACTCTACGTATGCCGAATCTGCGGCTTGCCTGCGACGCTCAGCCAATGCACTTTTGGCTTGTCGTCCATGTCGTGCCCGCGGGCAGCGACTTCTACCCGTCCCGTCATGATCGCGGCACGGTCGGGCATGATTATGGTCTGACCCGGCAACCGGCATGGGCGTGATACCGTCCATAGCCAGGCTCGGCCGGATTGCGGCGCTGCGCGGTCCCGTCCTCGACGTCGAGTTCGACGAAGGGCCGCTGCCCGCGGTCAATGAAGCGCTGCGCGTCGATGCATCGTCAGGCCCGCTGGTCGCGGAAGTGCAGAGCCATATCGATGACCGCACCGTCCGCGCCGTCGCGCTTCAGCCGACCTCCGGTCTCGCTCGTAATGTCGGCGTGACGGCCTTGGGCGCCCCCATCGCGGTCCCGGTCGGAGACAAGGTTCTGGGGCGGCTCCTTACGCCGACCGGGCAGGTGGGTGACGGCGGCGCGCCGCTTGGGCCGGATGTTCCATTGAGGCCCATTCACCGCGCACCCCCGCCGCTCGAAGACCAGAACGCGGCGACGGCGATGTTCGAGACTGGCATCAAGGTCATCGATCTGCTCGCGCCGCTCGCCCAGGGTGGCAAGGCGGCGATGTTCGGGGGCGCGGGGGTGGGGAAGACCGTGCTGGTGATGGAACTCATCAACGCGATGGTCGCGCGCTATGAAGGTGTTTCCGTCTTTGCCGGCATCGGAGAGCGATCGCGCGAGGGCCATGAGCTGCTCACGGACATGCGCGGCTCGGGCGTGATCGACAAGACCGTGCTCGTTTTCGGGCAGATGAACGAGCCGCCGGGCGCGCGCTGGCGGGTAGGGCTGACCGCGCTCACCATCGCCGAATATTTCCGCGACGAGCAGAAGCGCAATGTCCTGCTGCTCATGGATAATGTGTTCCGCTTCGTCCAGGCCGGCAGCGAAGTCTCCGGCCTGCTCGGACGCATGCCTTCACGCGTCGGCTACCAGCCGACGCTGGCCAGCGAAGTGGCCGCGCTGCAGGAGCGCATCGCCTCGGTGCATGGAGCGGCGGTGACCGCGATCGAGGCGGTCTATGTGCCCGCCGACGATTTCACCGACCCTGCGGTCACCGCCATCTCCGCCCATCTCGACAGTTCCATTCTGCTCTCGCGCGCCATGGCGGCCGAAGGCATCTATCCCGCGGTCGATCCCCTGGGATCCTCGTCGATCCTGCTCGATCCGCAGGTCGTGGGCGATCATCATTACGCGCTCGCCCAGCAGGTCCGGGAGACGATCGCGCATTATCGCGAGCTCCAGGACATCATCTCGCTGCTCGGTATCGAGGAGCTGGGCCGCGAGGATCGGCTGATCGTCGGCAGGGCGCGGCGGCTGCAGCGCTTCCTGACCCAGCCCTTCATGGTGACCCAGGCCTTCACCGGGCAAGCCGGCCGTTCTGTGGGGCTGGCCGATACGCTGAAGGGCGTCGCGGCCATCCTGGCCGGCGCGACCGACGACTGGCCCGAGAGCGCCTTCTACATGGTAGGCGATATTGAAGAGGCACGCTCTCGCGTGGGGCAGGGCGCATGAAGCTGCGGATCACCGATCCGACCGCGATCCTCGTCGACACGGACGTCAGGTCGGTTCGCGCCGAGGATGCCAGCGGCAGTTTCGGCATCCTGTCGGGCCACGCCGATTTCCTGACCGCGCTTGGCGTCTCGATCGTCTCCTGGCGGGGCGCCGATGGCGCTCCAGGCTATTGCGCGGTGCGCAACGGCATTCTGACCGTAAGCCACGGCACGGGGGTCGCGGTCGCGACGCGCGAAGGCCATGTCGGCGATGACCTCGGAACGCTCGAGCATGACGTGCTCGCGCGCTACCGCGAGCGCGACGAGGGCGAACGATCCGAACGGACCGCGTCGGCGAAGCTCAGGATGCAGGCGATCCGCCATATGGTCGAGGCCCTGCAGGGTGGTGGCCGGGAGCTTGGTCTGTGACCGCGGACAAGCCCGAGCAGCCGATCGTCGAAGCCATCCGGACCCGCGCGGAACGGCGGCGGCTTGCGCAGCGGCTTCCTTCCGTCGCCCGCAATCTCGGCCAGATCGGCGTGCTCGGCTGGCAGATCGTCCTGCCCGCGCTGGTCGGTCTCGCGATCGGCCGCTGGCTCGACCACCGGCTGGATAGCGGCATCTTCTGGACCGCGCCGCTCCTGCTCGTCGGGCTCGCCCTCGGCTGCTGGTCGGGCTGGCGCTGGATGCACCGGCAATGAGCCAGCTCTCCCCCATCCTGTTCCTGGCCCTCGGATTTGCGGTCGGCCTCGCCCATTTCGCGGCCATCGCCAGAGAAGCCGACCTCGTCACCCATGGCGGCCCGGCATCGCGCGCGATCCTGCTCAGGCTCGGGCGTCTCGCCGTCACTATTCTGGTTCTCGTCATCGCCAGCCGGCAAGGGTGGCCGGCGCTTCTTGCCGCAACAACCGGCTTCATGGGCGGGCGCCAGATCATGCTCCACCGGCTCGGAGGCGCCCGATGAAATTCGCGTCACCACTTGAAAGCCATGTGCTGTTCGCGATCGGTCCGGTGCCGATCAGCCAGCCGGTCGCCACGACCTGGGGCATCATGGCCTTCCTTACAATCGGAAGCTGGCTGCTGACCCGCCGCCTTGCGTTACGCCCAACCCGAGCCCAAGCGGCGCTCGAGCTGGTCGTCGAGACCGTCGCCGGCCAGATCCGCGAGACGATGGAGGCGGAACCGCAGCGTTATCTGCCGCTGATCGGCACGCTGTTCCTGTTCCTGCTGGTCGCCAACTGGTCGTCGCTGATCCCCGGCGTCGAGCCGCCGACCGCGACCCTCGAAACCGACGCGGCGCTGGCGCTGATCGTCTTCGGCGCGACGCTCTGGTTCGGCGTCCGCGCGCTCGGGCCCAGGGCCTATCTCGCGACCTTCGCGCGCCCCTCGATCCTGCTCGCCCCGCTCAATATCGTCGAGCTCTTCACCCGCAGCTTCTCGCTGATGGTGCGCCTGTTCGGCAACGTCATGAGCGGCGTCTTCATGATCGGCGTCGTGCTGAGCCTCGCCGGGCTGCTCGTCCCGATCCCGCTCATGGCGCTCGAAATGCTGACCGGCGCGGTCCAGGCCTACATTTTCGGCGCGCTCGCCATGGTCTTTATCGGGAGCGCTATCAGCGAGAACGGCGCCCGCCCGCCATCCAAACAGGAGTCCCCCGCATGAACTGGATCCATCTCGCCAGCATCCTCGGAGCCGCTTTCGCGATCTCGATCGGCGCAATCGCCCCGGCGCTCGGGCAGGGCAGGGCCGTCGCCGCCGCGATGGACGCGATCGCGCGCCAGCCCGAAGCCGCCAACACCGTCTCGCGCACGCTGTTCGTGGGCCTCGCGATGATCGAGACGATGGCGATCTACTGCCTCGTGATCGCGCTGCTGCTGCTCTTCGCCAACCCGTTCGCCTGACATGCGGATCGACTGGTGGACGCTCGCGCTGCAGGCGGTCAATGTCCTCATCCTCGTGTGGCTGCTCGGACGCTTCCTGTTCCGTCCGGTGATGGATGCCATCGCTGCCCGCCAGGCATCGGCCCAGGCGCTGCTCGACGAAGCGCGGGAGGCAAAGGACCGGGCACAGGCCGAAGCGCAGGCGCTCAAAACGCAGAATGACGGCTTCGTCGCGGATGCGGCGGCTCGCCGCGCCGAGATCCGGACCGAGGCCGAAGCGGAGCGCCAGCGCCTCCTCGCGCAGGCCAGGCTCGAGGCGGACGCCGTCGTCGAGCAAGGCCATGCGGCGATCGATGCCGAACGCGGGCGGGTGGCGGCGCAGTGGCGGGAAAAGGCAGCGAACCTCGCCGCCTCGATGGCAGGCACGTTGCTCGCTCGTCTCCCGCCCGAGCAGACGGTGCAGGCCATGGTCGACGCGCTCAAGGCGCGGCTCGGAGACCTTTCCGAGGCGGATCGCCGCAGCCTGGCGGCCGCCGGGCCCGTCACCGTCGCGACGCCCGCGCCGCTGACGGCCGATCTGCAGACGCAGGTAGCGCGCGCGCTTGGCGAAATCCTGCCGGATACCGCGACCCCGATCTTCGCAGTCGATCCAGATCTCATCGCCGGCGCGGAGCTTCGCACGCCCCACGCCGTCGTGCGCAACAGCTGGCGCGCCGATCTCGACGCCATGGTTGAGAGCCTCAATGAAGACGATCATGCCCGGATCGCCTGAAGACTGGCTGACGCAGGCCCAGAGCTGCATCACGCGCGCCAATCTCGGGCCGCGTGTCGATGCAATTGGCCGGGTGGAATCGATCGGCGACGGCGTTGCCATGGTCTCGGGCCTTCCGGACGCGCGCCTCGACGAATTGCTCTATTTCGCCCGGGGCCAGACCGGATTCGTCCACACGCTCGACCGGGACCGGATCGGCTGCGTGCTGCTCGACGATGCCGCCCAGGTGGAGGCAGGAGACACCGTAACCGGCTCGGGCGAGGTGGTGCGCGTGCCGGTTGGCGAGGCATTGCTTGGCCGAGTCGTCGATCCGCTCGGCCGTCCGCTCGATGGGGGCGCGCCGATCCGGGCCAGGCGCTTCGATCCTGTCGAACGGCCGGCGCCGGCGATCATCGAACGCGACCTCGTCGTCCAGCCGGTGCAGACCGGCACGCTCGCAATCGATGCGATGTTCGCCATCGGCCGGGGGCAGCGCGAACTCATTCTCGGCGACCGCGCCACAGGCAAGACGGCGCTCGCGGTCGACACGATCATCAACCAGCGCACCAGCGACATGATCTGCGTCTATGTCGCGATCGGCCAGAAAAGCTCGGCGGTCGCGCGCGTGGTCGACCAGGTGCGGCGGCATGGCGCGCCGGACCGCACCATCTTCGTCGTGGCGAGCCCCGCCGCGGCGCCGGGGCTGCAATGGATCGCGCCGTTCGCGGGCTTCACGATGGCCGAGTATTTTCGGGATGGTGGCGGCCATGCGGTGGTGGTGCTCGACGATCTCACCAAGCATGCCGCGACCCATCGCGAGATCGCCCTGCTGACCGGACAGCCGCCCGGGCGCGAGGCCTATCCCGGCGACGTCTTTTTCCTCCATTCCCGCCTGCTCGAACGTGCGGCGCGTCTCTCGACGGAGAAGGGGGGCGGTTCGCTCACGGCTCTGCCGATCGCGGAGACCGATGCCGGCAACGTCAGCGCCTATATCCCGACCAATCTGATCTCGATCACCGACGGTCAGATTATTCTCGACGCGAAGCTGTTCGCGCAGGGGCACAAGCCCGCCATCGATGTGGGCACGAGCGTGAGCCGGGTCGGCGGCAAGACGCAGCTTCGCGTCCTGCGCGACGCGAGCGGGACCATGCGCCTCGACTATGCGCAGTTCCTCGAGCTCGAGATGTTCACCCGCTTCGGCGAGCAGCCCGAGCCGCGTGTCCGCGCCCAGATCGAACGCGGCAAGCGCTTGCGCGCCTTGCTCGTGCAACCGCTGTCGAGTCCACTACGGGTCGTCGACCAGGTGGCGCTGGTCGTGGCGCTCGGCGAAGGGTTGCTCGATGGCATGGCGGTCTCGGAGATATCGTCGCTCCGCACGCGGCTGCCCGCCTGGATCGACGATCACGTCCCCGATCTATGCGCGCAGATCGAGCGGACTGGACAGATCGACACCGCGCAGCGGTCCGCTCTGATGACGACGGTGAAAGCGCTGATCGAAAGCCAGCCGGCCGGTTCTGCATCATGAGCGATCGCCTCGCCGAGATCGGCCAGCGGATCGAGACCGTCCGCCAGCTCGGTGCGGTGGTCAACGCCATGCAGGGCATCGCCGCGCAGCGGGCGCATCAGGCGCGCGCGCTGCTGCCTGCGGTGCGACGCTATGCGGAGACCGCCCGCACCGCCATTGGCCAGGCGCGCCGCCTTGACGAGCCACTGGCGCGTTTTCCGGCGCGGACGGTCGGTGGTGCGAGAGGCGGCCTTATCCTGTTCGGTGCGGAGCAAGGCTTTGCCGGGGCCTTTCCGGAGCAGCTGCTCGACGGCGCCGCGGCCGACATGCAGGACAGGCATATTCTTCTGATTGGCGCGCGCACGGCCACGCTTGCGGCCGAGCGCGGTCTGCGCATCGCATGGAGCGCGAGCATGCCGAGCAAGGCCGATGCGCTGCCCGCACTCGCGACAAGCATCATCGACGCGCTGTACGACTATCTGGACGAGGTCGGCGCGGTGCCCATCACCATGGCTTATCCGGTCTGGAGCAGCGGCAAGGGCGTCTCGATCGTGCGCGCGAGCCTCCTGCCGCTCGACCTCGACACTTTCCCCGCGTCCACGGCGGATTTGCCGCCGCTCGTCAATATCAACGCGGCGGACCTTATCGGCGACCTGACCGCGGAATATGTCTTCGCCCACATCTGCGCGGCTGCGGTCGAGACGTTCGTCGCCGAGAATGAGGCACGGCTGCGCACCATGGCGACCGCCCGCAGCCACATCGATCGCAAGGGCGAGGCCCTGCGCCTCGAGGAGCGCCTCACGCGTCAGGATCAGATCACCAGTGAAGTCGTCGAACTGAGCGGCGGGCGACATCGGCGAGAATGAATGCAGGGCAGGCATTTCTGCTGTTCAGCAAGAAACCGCAGAACCGCCATTGTCGTCGGGATCAAGGATGGAGTTGAGCATGCACTATAGTAGCGGGAACTACGAAGCTTTCGTGCGGCCCCGCAAACCTGAGGGCGCTGACAGGAAGACGGCCTGGTTCGTCGGCTCGGGTCTTGCGGGACTGGCAGGCGCGGCGTTCCTGATCCGCGACGGCGGCGTCGCCGGCGAGCATATTACCATCCTTGAGGAGCTGCATGTTCCCGGCGGCGCGCTCGACGGCCTCGACGTCCCCGAAAAGGGGTTCGTCATCCGCGGAGGGCGCGAGATGGAGGAGCATTTCGAATGCCTCTGGGATCTCTATCGCTCGATCCCTTCGCTGGAGATCGAGGATGCGAGTGTGCTCGACGAATTCTACCGGCTCAACAAGGACGATCCCAATTTTTCGCTTCAACGCGTGACGCAGAACCAGGGCCAGGATGTGCCCGACAAGGCTTTGCTGACACTCGGCGGTCGCGCGCAAAAAGATCTGATCTCCGTCTTCCTCGCGACGCGGGAGGAGATGGAGAACAAGCGGATCAACGAAGTCTTCGGCGATGATTTCCTCAGGAGCAATTTCTGGCTCTACTGGCGCACCATGTTCGCCTTCGAGGAATGGCATTCCGCGCTCGAGATGAAGCTCTATCTGCATCGCTTCATCCACCATATCGGCAGTCTGGCGGATTTTTCCTCGCTCAAGTTCAACCGCTACAACCAATATGAATCGATGGTCCTGCCGTTGGTCAAATGGTTGCAGGATCGCGGTGTCAGATTTCGCTACGGCGTCGAGGTCACCGACGTCGATTTCGACATCCAGCCCGGCCGCAAGCAGGCGACCCGGATTGCCTGGATCGAAAACGGCGTCGAAGGCGGCGTCGATCTCGGCGCCGATGATCTCGTCTTCATCACCATCGGATCGCTGACCGAAAATTCCGACAATGGCGATCATCATACACCGGCCAGGCTGAATGAGGGGCCGGCGCCGGCCTGGGACCTGTGGCGCCGGATCGCGGCCAAGGACCCGGCCTTTGGTCGTCCCGACGTGTTCGGATCGCACATCCCGGAAACCAAATGGGCGTCGGCGACCATCACCACGCTCGACGCGCGCATTCCGGCGTACATTCGCAAGATCGCCAGGCGCGATCCGTTCAGCGGCACGGTGGTGACTGGCGGCATCGTCACGGTCAAGGACTCGAGCTGGCTGCTGAGCTGGACGGTCAGCCGGCAACCCCACTTCAGGAAACAGCCGAAGGACCAGATCGTCGCCTGGTTCTATGCCTTGTTCGTCGACCGGCCGGGCGACTATGTGAAGAAGCCGATGCAGGACTGCACGGGCGAGGAGATCACGCAGGAATGGCTTTATCATCTCGGCGTGCCGGTCGAGGACATCCCCGGCCTCGCCGCGACGGGGGCGAAGACCGTGCCGGTGATGATGCCCTACATCACCGCCTTCTTCATGCCGCGCCAGGCCGGCGACCGGCCGGACGTGGTGCCCGAGGGCGCGGTCAACTTCGCCTTTGTCGGCCAGTTTGCCGAGTCGAAGCAGCGTGATTGTATCTTCACGACGGAATATTCGGTGCGCACGCCGATGGAGGCCGTCTACACCCTGATGAAGGTCGAACGCGGCGTGCCGGAAGTGTTCAACTCAACCTATGATATCCGCACGCTTCTGGCCACAATCGGGCCGCTCAGGGATGGCAAAGGGATCGACATTCCCGGCCCGTCCTTCCTGCGCAAGCTGTTGATGAAGAAGCTTGAAGGCACAGAGATCGCCCAGCTGTTGGAAGAGTTTCATCTCCTTTCGCGATAGCAATCAAGCGCGACCCTTCGCCTGGGCTCACGAAAATTCCGCCAAAAGCTGATGAACAACGTCGATGCATCCCGGCAGGCACTATGTCCGCGCCATCAGGTGACACGCAGAGATTCAACCGCAGCAGCCCTGGCCGCCTTTACCTACAGCGGCCTTCCCATTCCAGCCGCAAAGGCGATCCGCAAGGTTTCGGCAAGGGTACGGACTCCAAGCTTGGACATGATGCTCGCGCGATGGACTTCGACCGTCCGTGAAGAAATGCCCAGATCATAGGCGATGGTCTTGTTCGGAAGGCCTTGCGCAAGGCCTTCGAGAACATCCCGTTCGCGCGGTGTCAGTAGATCGACCTGTCGGCATGCCTCGGCTTCTTCGAGAGCGCGCCCCTCGGCCGTGTCGATGCGCGCGAACGCTCGGTCTATCGCATCGAGCAGCAGCGCCCGTTCGATAGGTTTGGCCAGGAAATCGACAGCACCCGCCTTCATCGCTTGGACAGCAAGCGCAATGTCTCCGTTGCCGGTCAGCATCACGACTGGCATGCTTATATCCATCTGCGTCAGCGCTGCCTGAACCTGTAGACCGTTCATGTCCGGCATGTGCATGTCGAGAACGATGCTACCTCTTTCAGCTTCATCTGCAATTTTCAGAAAGTCGACTCCCGAGCCATAGGTCTCGACGGCAAATCCCGCTGTCCTTAATGTGAATCCTACAGCTTTCCTGATTGTTTCTTCGTCATCAATGACATGAACGACGCGCTTGCTCTCCATGGCCCCCCGGACGTGTTGGCATTGCTGCGCACCCCAGCGGGCACAGCTTCAAAGGGGAGACCTTCTACGGGTAGGACCATGGTCCAAGGTCAAGGCCGAAATACCGCCGCATCACAACAGGCAAGGCAGGTGCTCGGCGAGAGGGGGGTAAGCGACCCGGCATCATGTGCCGAACTTTGCGAGATGACCGCTCTTGCGAACGGGGCGGCGCTCCCTCTGGTCTCCCGGCGGCAAGGCGCCGCAAGACGCTGCCGCCGGGAGTGGGCACGCCTCTTGGGGGATGAGCGCGCTGGTTGCTCCTAAGCTCGACGCGTCATGTTGTCATGGCAAGAAGCTGATAATCGCTATTCTGTGTCAGCAGCGCGCCGTAACGCCGATGTCCGGGGCGGATCGCAGCTCCGCTCGCGCGCCGCTACGGCACGGCGAATCCGATTCAGCACGAACCGGTGATCATAGGGTTTTGAGATCGAAGGCTGATCATCGCAGAGATCGCCCGCCTTCCGTGTCGCAGTTTCGATATTCCCGGCGAGGATGGCACCGATACCGGGTTGTTCCTGACGAACCAAGGATGCCAGGCCCGCGCCGCGCTCAGCGCGATCGAGCCAGCGCAGCGCTGCCATCACATCGTCGACCGGCACCGGGATGCTGGCGGGCGACGGAGGGCCGGTTGGCCCTCGACGGCGGAGCGATCGGACGCCCAGGATGCAAGGATGGCGGGCTTCACTTCGGGCTCAAGCTGCGGGTGCCGAGCAACGATGAAGGGATCAAGGAACGAGCGTGTGTGCGACATGACATATCCTCCTTTCCTGCCGCGACTTTCTCCGAAAGCGGAGTTCCCGGAAGATTGGTTCGGACTCGCTTAGGTTCAATGAATGGGAATGCGCCCGGCGTTTGCCGGGCGTTCGTTTTCATCGTGCATTGAGCATTGAGTACTGAAGAACTGACGCGCAGCGCACCGTTCAGATCCCGCGGCGAACGGACTCCGCAATCGCCGGCATCACGTCGATATCATTCGAAGTATGTGCAACAGCGTTCGTGCTGACGATCCTCTCGACGAGCCCACCCAGGACTTGCGCTGCATCGCCGGCGAAAAGCGGATGCACGACCACGCAATCCGGTCGCGTGAACCCCATGTCGACCAGCTGGCGCGCCGCCTCGGCGAGGGTTCGGCCGGATGAGGCGATATCGTCGACCAGCACCGGCTGGCGATCGAGAAACGCTGGGGCATTCGGAATCGAGATGGTGACGTCACGGTCGCCGGACCGGATTTTCTCGCACACGAGAAACGGAGCATCGGCATCGGCCGCCACCTGCGAGACCCACTGTTCGCTTTCCAGGTCCGGACCGATGATCAGCGGACGAGCGACATTGCGCTTGATCCACGAGGCCAGAAGCGGCGCGGCATGAACGACCTGGGTCGGGATGCGGTAGATTTCCGACAACGCATGATAGCGATGGAGATGCGGATCAACCGTCACCAGCCAGTCGAGATGGCGAGACAGGATCGCGGCAAAGGTTCGCGACGTCACCGCCTCGCCGGGATGGAAGCGAATGTCCTGGCGCATGTAAGCGAGGTAGGGGGCGACGAGCCCGATCCTGCGAGCGCCCAGATCGCGCGCGGTGTCGGCTGCGAACAGCAGCGGCAACAGCTTGGCGTCCGGATGATCGAGACTGCACAGCAGGATGACCTCGCGGTCGCTGATGTCGCTTACGACCCTGAGATAGGTTTCCCCGTCAGGAAACTGACGATGCTCGATCGTGCCGACCTCTGCATCGAGCGCGGCGGATAGCGGCTGTGCCAGGGCCTCGCTGCCAGACAGCGCGAACAGCACGGGACGGTTCATAGCGCTTCAATCCCGAAGATCGGCCCGTCGCTCACCGCATAGGCCGCCGCATAGTCGAGCTCGCCCGGGCTCTCGGCATGAATGGTGCACAAGGGAGCCCCGGCATCCACCATCTGGTTCAGCCGACACTGCAGCGCGACGCCGGCGGCCTTGGCCATCGGCGCGCCGGCAAGCTTCGCGACCGTCGCGAGCTTGCGATTGTCGATACTCACCAGGCGGCCGCTATAGGGAGCGATCATATCCTGTTGGAACCGGGCGACCGGTGGAGCCCGCATGCCGCCCTGCGCTTCGCAGATACGTTGGAACTTGGCCCAGGCCCGGCCGCTTTCGAGGCACGCCCGCGCACGCGCATAACCTTCGCGGGCCGGGGCTGCGTCCGCGAGCTCAAGCAGTCCTCCCGCCAGCTCGCAGGCCCGGTGGGCGAGATCCTCGGCGCCCGGCTGCCCCTGGAGCACGGCAAGGATATCCTGCGCCTCGAGCGCCGGACCGATGCCCCGTCCGATCGGCTCGGCGCCGGGGCCGCGCATCACGCGCGTGCGAAGCCCGAAGGCTTGGGCGACCGAGCTCAGCGCGCGCTCGAGCGTGTCGGCGGCATCGGCGCCGCGTACCTTCGCCGTCGGCCCAACCGGGATGTCGATGACCAGATGGGTCGCACCGGCCGCGATTTTCTTGGACAGCACCGAGGCGACCATCTGCCCGACGGCATCGATATCGAGCACCCGTTCCACGCCGATGATCACATCGTCGGCCGGACTGAGATTAACGGCGCCGCCCCAGGCGATGCAGCCGCCTTCGCGCTCGACCACTTTGCGGATTGCGGAAACGTCGAGGTCGACAGGGGCCAGCACCTCCATCGTGTCCGCCGTGCCGGCCGGCGAGGTGATCGCCCGCGACGATGTCTTCGGCATGATGAGGCCCTCGGCGGCCATGATCGAGACGATGATCGGCGTGGTGCGATTGCCCGGCAATCCACCGACGCTATGCTTGTCGACGATGACCTCTTCGGGCCACTGCAATCGCTCGCCGACATCGACCATCGCCCTGGTCAGGCTGATCGTTTCGTCCGTATCGAGCGGGACCGCTGAGCAGGCCGTGACGAACGCCGAGAGATGGACATCGCTATAGCGTCGCTCGGCGATGTCGGTGATGATCGCTGAAAAAGCCCCATCGGAAAGCCGATTGCCATAGACGCGCCGACGCACGTCGCTGAGCGAGGCGAGAGGCTGGGCGTGCGCGATCTCGACCGGATCGCCGTCACTGACGCCGAGCCGCTGCCAAGCGGATTCGGACAGGCCGATCTCGCCTGGCGCTGGAGCCTCCGCGGAACTATGCAGCAGCGAGACGACGATTTCCCGCCCGCCGGCGCGCAGCGCAACTTGCGCGCGCGACGCGAGACCTTCCGAGCGGCAGACCGGACAGTCGTGGCGCATGACCGCGATCTGATCGCTTCCGGCAGCCGACAGGCCGATGCGGTGTGCCCGCAGCGTCGTCGCGACAGGCTCTGCTTCGGCGTCCTCGATAATCCCGGGCTTCATGCGAGCATGCCCCAGCTACCCAGCGCCGGTACGCTGCATGCCCAGCCCAGCTCCTCCGAGACGCGCTTTGCCAGAACCTGGGCGCCGGTCGGCTCGCCATGGGTGACATAGACATGGCGTGGGGCCTCGTGCAGAGACCCGAGCCAGCGCATCAGCTCGTCACTGTCGGCATGGGCCGAGAGCATCGTCAGGTTGGCGACCTCGGCTTCGACCGGGATATACTCACCGTGGATCTTGATCGTCCGGGCGCCTCCGATCATGGCGGCGCCGCGGGTGCCCGCCGCCTGGAAGCCCGAGAAGAGGATGAGGTTCTTCCCATCCGGCGCGAAGCGCTTGAGATGGTGGAGCACGCGGCCGCCCGTCGCCATTCCACTGGCCGAGATGATGACCTTAGGGGCGGGGTTGGCGGTGAGTTCTTTGGATTCTTCCACTTCGCGCACATAGTGCGCGACCCCGCACGCCGCTTCACACTCGGCGCGTGTCAGGCGATGCTCGTCCATGAAATCGCACATCAGCCCGCTCGCGTTGATCGCCAGCGGGCTGTCGAGGAAGATCGGGATGTCGCGCAGACGGCCTTCGGCGCGCAGCCGGGAAAAATGGTAGAGCAGGGACTGGACGCGGCCCACGGCGAAGGCGGGGATCACCACGGTCCCGCCACGCTTGACGCACCGTTCGACATGGTCCCCCAGGGTCTTGGTCGGATCGACCTGTTCGTGGCGGCGATCGCCATAGGTGGATTCCACGAGGACATAATCGGCACGGGCAGGTGGCTCGGGATCCTTCATGACTGCGTCGCCATAGCGCCCGACATCACCTGAGAAGAGGATCGTGCGGCCCTTCCAATCGATCTCGATCGAGGCGGCGCCGAGGATGTGGCCGGCGCGATGATAGCGCGCCCTGATGCCGTCCGCGATCGGGTGCCACGCCCCGAACTCGACCGTGCGGAACAGCTGCAGCGCAAGGCGGGCGTCAGCCTGCGTGTAGAGCGGCAGCGCGGGCTGGTGCCTGGAAAAGCCGTGGCGATTGGCGAACTCCGCATCCTTTTCCTGGAGGTGCCCGCTGTCGGGGAGCAGAAGCTCGCACAAAGCTTCGGTCGCCCGGGTGCTGAGGACGGTCCCGTCCCAGTCAAGGCGCGCCATGCGTGGCAGCGCGCCGGAATGATCAAGATGCGCGTGCGTCAGCAGCAACAGGCCGACATCGGCAACCTCGGGCGCGATCGGCGCCCAATTGAGGCGGCGCAAATCCCTCGGACCCTGGAACAGGCCTGAATCGACCACGACCTGCGTATCGCCGTCGTCCACCAGATAGCGCGACCCTGTCACCGTTTCCGATGCGCCGAGGAACGCGACGCCAAGGCCGTCGGCAGGTCGCGTGGCGAGGTCGATCCTTGCTTCCCGTTCGAGCAGGTTCACCCCGACATGGCCGCGGGAATGATGCTTTTTCCTTTTCTTGTGCATGAACTCTGGCCTGCCTCTCACGCTTATTGTCCTTAGCGCAGCATTGGTGGACGACCAGCGCACGCCTATACGCAAAAGCCGCAGAATGACGGCCGCGTCATGACCACTGCGTAACGCCGATAGGGATGGTGAGGTTTGTGAACCAGCCGGCATCGCCTTCTTGGGCGAATGACGGACTTCGGTCTCTACTTATACCTTGCTCCCGGGACTCGGATCTATGCTCGCAAGACATTGGCGAGAGAAGAGCGGCATATGGACGGGCATGACCATCGCATGCGCAAGCGTGGAAAGATCGTTTTGATCGGCTTCCTGCTAGTCGCGGGCTTTTTCCTCATCACCGAGCACACCGCACATTTCCTGGGTGTGTTGCCCTATCTGATCCTGCTCGCCTGTCCGCTCATGCACCTGTTCATGCATCACGGTCATGGCGGCCATCAGCATGGCCATGACCAGATGCCGGGTGCTGTCCCGACCGGACTGCCTGCGAATTCGAACGAGCGCGTGGAAGGGGGGCCGCGATGACGCATACCGATTATGGCTATGGTCTTTGGGGGCTGGCGCTGGTCAACGCCTCCGTGTTCATCCTATTCGCGTACAGCTTCTTCAAACCCGCCACCGGGCGCGACTGGCGCAGCTTCGGCGCATTCAGCGCATTCATCGTTGCACTCTTCGCCGAAATGTATGGCTTCCCGCTCACCATCTTCTTGCTCTCGGGTTGGCTCCAGTCGCATTTCCCCGGCCTCGACTGGTGGAGCCACGATGCCGGCCATCTGCTCGAGATGATGTTCGGCTGGAGGGTCAACCCACATTTTGGCCCGTTCCATCTTGCCAGCTTCGTGCTGATCGGCGCGGGCTTCTGGCTGATCTCGGCCGGATGGGCGCCGCTTCACGCAGCCCAGCGCGTTCACAAGCCCGCAACGACGGGAATCTATGCCAAGGTTCGCCATCCGCAATATATCGGGTTCATCCTCGTGATGCTCGGATTTCTGCTGCAATGGCCGACGTTACTGACGCTCGCCATGTTTCCGGTGTTGGTGGTGATGTATATTCGCCTTGCCCGGCATGAGGAGAAGGCGGCGCTCGCGGAATTTGGCCAGGCATATCGTGCGTATATGGACCGCGTACCCGCCTTTGTTCCGCGGCTACGTGGTCGGTCGGCTCGTTTCTCCGACTCCAACCCCGCTCGGGGGGAGGCGGCAGGTAAGGCGATGAGGCCCGAAGAGCAAGCTCCGCCGCGCCGAGGCTGAGGGGTTGGACGCTTCGCCGCGTATTATATTCGAACGGTGACGCACGCATCAGGCGCGTTGCACTGCGGTACTTTGATTTGTCGGGAGTAGCTTCACTTGATTTGGCGGATCGCGTGACATGAAATCCGTCGTGGTGCCCCAGAGTCGTCCCTCATCGGACCTTCGCGCATCGGCAAATCGTGATGTCAAAAAGCGCCTTCCCTCATCTGCTCTTCACTGGGACGAAGACGTACCAAGGCAGTGGTGGTCACAAGTTCGGCCGCTCGCCGCCGCCGTTCGCGCACGCCCTCCGCAATTGTCCATGAGCGGGTCGGCGACCCTCCAAGCACCGCCAAGCCGGGCCCGACGGAACCGCGAACGGCGTAGCTGACTCAGTCCGGCCGTGCGCCTTTTAGGGTGAGAAAGTAACTGGATGTGCATCGAGTCAGAAAGACAGCTTTTTCAAGCGATAGACCCTGCGGCGGCCGACGCGATATTCCATACATTGAGTGCCCGATGGGTGTTGCACATCCTGGTAGCCCTGAGCAAAGACGAGCTGCGATTTACATCCATTCGTCGAGCCATACCGAAAATCAGCGCTAATGTGCTCACGGTCCGCCTACGGGAATTGGAAGGCGTATCTCTGGTCTCGCGAATGATGTCGCCACCGCCTGAATCCTATCAACTCTATGGCTTGGGGCCATTGGCGCATGGTTTGAGACCTGCGCTCCAACATCTGGAGCAATGGAGGACTAAGCTCAGCTTACTCGAATGAAATGCAGCGTTTTAGGTCGATGCTTTATCGTCGACTGCGTTGAGACCACTCAACAGTGGATTTCCTGCTCCCCCGTGGTTGGCCCCTCGGCAGGAGAACAGCCGCGATCTCATCGTAGCTGATCGGGTGGACACGGTCGCTCGTGCGGAAACGCGCGATGTCCAACGTGTCGTCGCCGAACGTCACAGCAATCGAGTTTATGAGATAGGCTCGCTCCCGGGAGTAGGGCAGCATCCAGATCACTCGTTTTGTCGCGATATTTTGGCGTAGTCTGGTCAGTTTGAGCGTTAGCTGTCGGCTCGGCTGATCGTTGGATCCGACGGCGAGGACGGTGGTGCCATATAGCCTGGCGGGTTTACGCCACGCCAGTATCTGGTCGATGGTAGCGCCTGCCTCGACCACCGAATCGCACCCACTGGCGTATCGGTTATTGATCGCTCCCGACAGTCCGACGCCAATGCTGTCACCGATAACAAGGCACGCGAACATGCACATCCTCGTGTAGAGAGGCGACTGAGATTGCCGGACGGTACAGAACTTGGAACCAACTCGGCCTTGCTTAGTCTTCCATTGCCATAACGTGTGCAGCAAGCGCCGACACGTCGGCATGGCCGTATGCATCCGGCGAGACGCGCCTTGTCGTGAGGTAGGGGCCTGCTCTTAAGAACGCTCTCGAGAGCACGCTTAGGAGCAGTGGATGCGGCAGATCACGGTGATGACTGGGCCGGAACGGCGGCGGCGCTGGAGCGACGAGGAACGGCTCCAGATTTTGGCAGAAGCCTTTGCGCCTGGGGCCAGCGTTTTGGCTGTGGCGCGTCGGCACGATATTTCCACGGCGCGCATTTACACGTGGCGCAACAAGCTGCGGCAGCCGCCCGCCCTGACGGAGTTCGCCCAGGCGGTGGTTGACGATGGCGAACAGCAGAATGCGCACCAGGCCGCAATGCCGGTAATCATCGTGGATCTGGGTGGCAAAGGGCGCGTGAGCATATCTGCGTCGGCACCAGCTGCCTTGGTGTCGGCAGCGCTCAAGGCCCTGCGATGATCCCAGCTGGCGCGCGGGTGTGGATTGCGATGGGCCACACAGATATGCGGCGCGGCATGCAGAGCTTGGCAGCAATGGTGCAGCAGAGCTTCTCGCGAGACCCATTTGCCGGCGATCTTTGGGTCTTTCGCGGGCGCAGCGGGGCGCTTGTGAAGATAATCTGGCACGACGGCCTGGGGATGTCGTTATATTCGAAGCGATTGGAACGAGGGAAGTTCATTTGGCCCGCCGCGAAGGACGGCGTGGTGTCGCTGACGAGCTCACAGCTGGCCTGTCTGCTCGACGGAGTGGACTGGCGGAACCCGCAATATAGCTGGCGCCCACAGAGCGCAGGATAGGCGCAGATTTTCTCGGCGGAGGCTGCATTTTCCGCTTCATCCGGGAGGTTTTCTATGATTCCATCCAAGTTGTGGACGCCGCCGTTTCGCCCCTGCCTGACGATATCGAAGCGCTCAAGGCGTTGGTACGGCTCAGTGCGCAGCGCGCCGATGAAGCCGAACAGCGGGCCACGAGCGCTGAAGCAGAACTGGCCAATGCCCGTGCCCGGGAGAGCGCCACCGAGGCGTTGATCTCGCACTACAAGTTGCAGATCGCCAAGCTCAGGCGCGAGCAGTACGGCCCCAGCGCCGAACGCACCCGCCGGCTTCTTGCGCAGATGGAGTTTGAGCTCGAAGATTTGGAGGCCGACGCCGCCGAAGATAATCTGGCCGCCGAGACCGCCGCGACAAAGGCGACGAACGTCACCGCCTTTGAGCGCAAGAGGCCAGTTAAAAAACCGTTCCCCGACCATTTGCCCCGCGACCGCGTCGTCGTTCCGGCGCCCTGTTCCTGTCCGGCCTGTGGCGGCATGCGCCTGTCGAAGCTGGGCGAGGATGTAACCGAGACGCTGGAGGTAATCCCGCGTGCCTGGAAGGTCATCCAGACCGTACGCGAGAAGTTCTCCTGCCGTGACTGCGAGAAGATCACGCAGCCGCCCGCGCCATTCCATGTCGTGCCGCGTGGCTGGGCAGGGCCAAGCTTCCTCGCCATGCTGCTGTTCGAGAAGTATGGGCAGCACCAGCCGCTCAACCGCCAGGCGGAGCGCTTCGCTCGCGAAGGCGTGCCGCTGAGCGTCTCCACGCTTGCCGATCAGGTTGGTGCGGCGTCCTTCGCCTTGATGCCCATCTTTCGGCTGATCGAGGCCCATGTCTTTGCCGCCGAGCGCGTGCATGGCGACGATACCACCGTGCCGGTCATGGCCAAGGGCAAGACCGATACCGGTAGATTATGGGATTATGTCCGGGATGACCGCCCGTTCGGCGGCGCCGATCCGCCGGCGGTGGTTTTCTATTATTCGCGCGACCGGCGCGGGGAACATCCCCAGGCGCACCTCGCGTCCTGGTCCGGGATTCTGCAGGCTGATGCCTATGCGGGCTATTTTGAGCTGTACGCTCCCAACCGCCAGCCTGGTCTCATCCTGGAGGCAGGATGCTTTGCTCACGCGCGCAGGAAGTTCTTCGAACTTGCTGACGTCGAGGGCGCTGCGCGCAAGAAGAGCCGCGGCGAGCGGACTGGCCCGATCTATCCGATTGCGCTGAAGGCGGTGCAGAAGCTGGACGCCCTGTTCGACGTTGAGCGCGGTATCAACGGCAAGACACCAGCGGAGCGGCTTGCCGCCCGTCAGGAGTTGAGCGCGCCACTGATCGCCGAACTGCACGACTGGTTGAACGCCCAACTCGCCAAGCTGTCGCGTAACCATGATCTCGCCAAGGCTATCAACTATATGCTCCGGCGCTGGGACTCCTTCACCCGCTTCCTCGTCGATGGCAGGGTATGCCTCACGAACAACGCAGCGGAACGGGCGCTACGCTGTGTGCCACTCGGGCGGAAAGCATGGCTATTTTGCGGCTCCGATCGCGGCGGTCAGCGCGCCGCCATCATGTTTTCACTCATTCAAAGCTGTCGCCTCAACGACCTCGATCCCCAGGCTTGGCTCGCCGACGTCCTTGCCCGCATCGCCGGTCATCCGGCTAATCGGCTTGGCGATCTGCTCCCATGGAATTGGAAACCAACAGCGTTGAAGCTGGAGCCGTGACCTCATAGCATCACGGCATGGAATTTGACCCGCAACCCGAACTGATTGAATCCTCTCTCTGCCGGTCCATCGAACAGGCGGGCGTACGGCTGACCATCAACATCGTGCGGCTCGCCACCGAACGTGGTTGGTCCCTCGAGGTCGTCAACGAGCACGGCACCTCGACGGTCTGGGACAATCTATTCCCCACCGACCGCGATGCCGATGCTGCATTCCGCGATGTGCTCGCTCAAGAAGGCGTCGAGGCCTTCCTCGGCAAGTAAGATGCCAAAACCCCCAGCAAACCGTCAGTAGCCGCGGTCCTCACCGGATGCGTACGCATGGCCTAGGATATAGGATGCACCCGTCTCGGAAAAGAATAGTTTGACGCGCTGCTCTTCTGAGGCGGGGGTAGAGGTCAGCACCGCCACGTCAGAATTCTTCCAGAAGGCGTCGACAAAATTTACAAGTTCAGACCAGGCCTTATCACTGTCGTCGTGAACCGTGATGCGCTCTCGCCCACGATAGAGTATCACAAGAACCGATACCTGCATGACACCTTGAAGCTCGCCCTGTGTACCTACCAATTTATGAACTGTCTCCAGGCTGCTGACCATGCTAAGCCCGACGCCGTTCGAGATCGCTGAAAATCGTCTCCAAATTGGAGCAACTTTGCGTGTGTAGTCGATTGATTGCGACTGGTGTAAGTCTCATGGAAACGACGGCCGTGGTCGACTGATACGACCAGAGCGGATGGAAGGGTTGTGAACCGTGGAACATCTTTCGGCCGCGGAGCTTCAGAATTGGATCGCGCTCTATGCCGCTGCGGGGCTTTGCTGCGCCCTTGCTCTTATCATGTCCTTGGGTTTCATCACCGTCGAGCTGTGCCGCGAACGGACATGGGAAACGGTCACCACGCCGAGGAACCTGCTCCGGCTCATCCCTAAAACCTGGTGGAGATGGCAGAAGCTGTACCTGCTTTCGACCCCTGTTACGCTTGCCATCGTGAGTGCATTCGCCATGACATTGTCTTGGCCTTAGGGCTACGCCCTTCCATCAGGATCGGTAGAACGCTTCGACGATCAGGCGCCAGATTTGTTCATCCTCAACGTCCTTCGGCGTGATTGAAAGAACGGGAGCGATCTGTTCAAGGCTCCGGCGAGCAGCCAGCTTCGGGATACGTAGCTCGACGCTCGTCTCCTCTAGAGCTTGCACTATGAATCGTCGAATCTCACCAGTAAGACGCGAGCGCGCTTCGAGGAGGAATTCCGGTCGACAGCTTCCAAGCGGGGTCAGCCGGTCAAAAACTGGCTTCTCAATTGCTAGTTCGATGCCATCTTGCATGAGGCGGTGCCTCGATCGGAGGAGGGCTCTCAACAAGGTCCTATGGAAATTGCTATCGACCGGTATGAACCTCAGACCCGAATAAATCGGTTGGGCGTAGGCTCGCAGTGGCGCATAGCCTTGCGCTTCGGGATATTGGCCGATAACGACAATCACCAGATACGGCCCTGTGATCGAGTTATCCCGCACCGATGGCGACTGGACGCGATTGGCGACTGCGATCGGCTCGGATCCTGCCGGAAAGATCGTCGAGCCTTTGAACGACTTGGCAAAGATCGTGAGAAAGCCTTGGGGTGCATGGCCGCGCGGCCATCGGCGAGATAGCGCTCGGATGCCTGCGAAGGCCCGCCTGCTGTGAAGCGCGTCGCCGTGAGTCCAGAGAACACGATCGAGTTCGATTCCAGGGGCAACTTCGATCCTCGCGGCGGCCGCTGCGAGCAGCTTGAACTCCGCGCCGATGGCACGCTCTGACGGCTCCTGATCGCTGGGGACGGCAATGTTGAGACCGGCATTGGCGATCAGCCTCCAGAGCAGGCGGGCGAGGCGCGGAACGGAAGCACTTCGCGTGCGGTCGTCGCTGGCGTCGTCATCTGGTCGTTGAGCGAGCTTTTCCGGCGCCGGGCGCAGAACCTCGAAATAGCCGACGGGGGGGTCTGCCGGCGTCTGGGCTCTCCGCGTTTCCGTGATGCGGTTCGTGGCTTGGTCCCGAAAGAAGGGACAGGACGAAACGTGTTCGGGCCGGTTTGTGCTTGTGAGCCGCCGCAGGTAATAGGTCTCCGCTTCCGACAGGAACGCGGGTGTCAAAATGGGTGGTGCCTGTTTGGTGCCACGGCAGTTGCAGGCAATCCACTTCGAGCCGATACGCGCCTGCTGCACCAACGTGATGCCGGCCTCTTCGTCATGTCGGGATCCTTCACCGATGTACCAGCGCACGAGAGCCGCCCGAAGGGGGAGCGGAAGGGGGATGCGAGCGGCGTCAAGTCCGTCGCTATGGCGATCAATCAACCACATGGACTAACCTGTCGAAGCGGGTTTCGATCCGATCGTCCCTGAAGCGTTCAGGATTGACAACAATATTCGCCCTGACCTCCACTCCCCATGAGCACGGCTAGGAGGTGCGAAATGAGATCAATCTTGCTCGTGGCGGTCGCCCTATCCGTTGCCTTTCATGGCTCGGAAGCCGGTGCCAGCCAAAAAGGCAGGGAGCGCAGGTCGGTGGAGGTGATCGTGATGGGGACGGAGCCAGCGCCGAGGGGATCTGCTGTCGATGCCACAGCTCCGCGCGCAGAGGATAACGGAGGCAATCGTCAAGTGACGGCTTCCAATTCGCTTCCTACGGCATTTCGGACCCATGACCTGAGCAGGCGTTGGGTCGCCTTTGAGATGGCGAACAGCTTCGCTGCGGCGACAGCGCAAACCGATCCCAATGACCAGGATCCCTTTGCGCATGTAGGAGTCGCGTCAACTGCGCCTCTTCAGTCGCAGGACGCCGTGTCATTCACTTCCCCAATAGCAATCCCAGGTTGGATGCGCGAGGGTGTGGTCTTCTCGAGTGTTCCAACGAGTAGTGCGCCGGGCTGCGCCCCAAGCGGCTATCGACCGGCGAGTTTCCTTGATTCCCGCACCGAATATAGACGATCCGGATACTATGAGATGATGAGCAGCATCGCTTGTGAGTACGGCATTCCGGTCGGCCTCTTCGATGCGATGATCATCCGGGAGAGCGGTTACAAGGCAGGGATCTATTCGCCAAAGAACGCTTTCGGATTGACGCAGCTCATGCCCGGCACGGCCGCCGACCTTGGAGTCAATCGCTACGACGTCGAGCAGAATCTGCGAGGCGGGGCGCGATACCTCCGGCAGCAGCTCGATCGCTTCGGACAGGTCCACCTGGCTCTTGCAGCCTATAATGCCGGACCGAGCCGCGTGAGGGACGGGATGCTGCCGCGGATCGCCGAGACCCAGGCCTATGTCGATAACGTGCTTCTAAATTGGCGACGTTTGGCGGCGCTGCCGCCGCGGGCGACGGTCCAGGTCATGTCGGAGCTCGCTGCCGTGCGGCAGCAGCACAGAGCCCGAAGGGTAACAGTTTTTTCGTACTAGGCGAGAAGCGGATCGAGCAAGTCCGTGGCCATCGTCGACATCCACAAGAGCAGGCTGAGGGTGGAAATCTGAGCGAGTTGTACCCGCCGAGCCATCACGGCACTGACCTCCTTGACTAGCTTCTCAACTACCGCTTGTCGTAGCGGCCCGGCCCACTCCTTGCGTACCTCTGTGCCATCCATCCCTTCGATTTCGTCGAGCGCCGCCACGAGCATCGCCGGGAGGCCTTTGAATAACTCGGCGAGCATCACAAGCGAGGTTTGGAAGCGCTCGTCGAGGAAGAGGGCTGGATCACTGTAGGTCTCGATCGCGATCATGGCTTGCACGATGTTGATGTCCAGGGCGGCCAAAACCTGCTGGAGTTCATACACGAACATCGGCGCGCGCTTAGCGGGATCACTGTGAAGTAGGAGACCGAGACGCGTTTTGCTGATGCCGGTCTTCAGCGCCAGCTTGCGTTGGCCTACATTCTGTTCAGACATTGCTTCGAGGATCAGCGGGATGAAGTCCCACTGCTCGACCCTGGCCGGAACGCAGCCATCGTCGGAAGCTTCGATATGGGCAAGCGATGACAAGTCATGGCCCCCTTTTGCACGCAAGGCCTGAAACGAAACACACAGGCAGTGACTTAGCAAGCCTCTGCATTTTGTGCGCCTGCAGCAAAAGCCAGCAGCAACTATCTTAGCGGGACTATCTTCTCGTTACCCAGTTCTTCGCTGATCGCAGATTTTCGTGGCGGATTATCTGTGCCCTCCAATCCCAGTCGCTCAAGAACGCGCGCAGCTTTCTGGCCGACCACGTAGTGGAAGAGCATGATCGAAAGTGTGTCCCCCAAGCTTATTTCGGACCCAAGCCCCTCAGAGATGAGCTTCTTTACTGCATCCAGGCTGTCGGCACTTGATCTGGTGATGGTCAGATCGATTCGAATGTCGCCTGTTGTAGGGATCGCCGACAGATGCTCCCGGATTGTTTCAGGTGCATGGTCCTCCAGCGCACACGGCAACCCGATCCGATCGGAAACCAGATTTCCGAGGGTCTGATAGCACCTGGTTTCGTTCGAACGCAGGCGCAGGCTCTCCGTCGTCAAATTGAAGAAATGCTCCGATATGTCGAGCGCGAGGGTGCACTGATCTCCTGTCATGGCACCTGCACCTGGCTATCCTCCATCCTTAGCTGTGGTTCGATAACGTAGACACGATTAAGCCGGGCTGACGGGATCCCCCCGAATCCGGTTAGCGATTCTAACTTCGCCCGTCATTGATCGCAATTAGAGGCGCGGACGCCGAATCAAAAATTCGTCTGCCCCGAGAAATGGGGCGGCGTGCCCCAGATAGTGGGGCGAGCTGCCCCGCATGCCGGGGCGCGCCGCCCCGGCCATCGGGGCAGGGTCCGATCAGACTCACATAAAATTCGTTTGCGAGACCGTGCCGTCGGGAACTGCGTTGCCGCCGATCGCTCGCCGGGACCACCCTTCAATTGGGCGCGGGTCAGTCGCGTTCCGTTTGAAGGGAAACTCTCATGCAGTCTGTCATAAAGTACAGCGGTCGTGCGGAGCTGGCGATCTTCGCTTTGGTCGCACTCGCGTTCGCGCTCCTGCTCTTTGCCGGCCCGGCCCTCGCCGGTGCCGACACGACGTTCGATACGGCGCTCACGAAGTTCACCGACTTCCTCGAAGGGTCGGGCGGCAAGATCATCACCGTCCTGTCGCTCGCGGGCGGCATCGTCGCGTTGGCCTCAGGCCGCTTCTCGATGGGCCAGATCGCCATTCCTGTCGGCGTCGGTGTGGGTGCCGGGACCGGCATTCCGATCGTCACCTCCACCGTCACGGCAACAATCTGAACAGTCCAAGGGTCGGCCGGAATAGCAGATCCGGTCGGCCTGCGGGGAGGGTGGTGATATGGCCGCGGACAAGTACGTCGTTCCGTCTCATCTGGATGATCCCGAGCTAATCGGGCTGTGGACGCTGGATGAGTTCCTAGCGATGGTTTTGCCATTCGTCTGGGGTATCCTGTCTCAGCATATTCTCATTGGCATGTTGCTTGCGGGCGCAGGCTGGTGGGGACTGAAGAAGGCTAAGGCAGGACGGGCGATCTCCTGGCTGCTTCACATGGCCTACTGGCATCTTCCGGCCGGCTTCACCGGCATGAAGGCCACACCGCCCTCCTATCTCCGGCTGATGGCGGGCTGAGATGGAAATCTCCTACACCCACGCTCAAAGCCAGCGGGTCCTGAAGCAGCGCAACCTGCTTGTGATCGTCGCCGGCGTCCTTGGCAGCCTGTGCGCCATCCTCGGTCTTGTGACAGTCACGCGCGACAGGGAGATTGTCCTTCAACCGATCCTGGCATCGCCGTTGGTCGTGAACTCTTCAGGTGTCTCGCGGCAGTATCTCGAGCTGGTCACCCGCGACACCGCGGTGCTGACGCTCGATCGCAGCCCGGCGAATCTCGAATACTGGATGAAGTCGGTACTCGATATCACCGCGCCCAGCGCGCAAGGAAAGATCCGCGCCGACCTGATGAAGATCGTCAACGAGCAGCGCGGCTCGTCGATCGCCCAGTTCTTCACCATCCAGACTATGGAGCTGGATACGAAGAATCTGCGGTCGACCGTCACCGGCGACCTGCACACGATCGTCGGCAACAAGGTCGTCTCCAGCGAGCGCCGCTCCTTCCGCTTCGATTGGCAATATTCCGGACTGTCCCTGAAGCTCGTGGGCTTCGGAATGGTGACGACCGGCAAGGAAAAGGATCAGTGATGTCGGTCTACATCATCGGCAGCGCCGCGACCGGCGCGGTCTTCCTGTCGCGCTATTATTGCATCGTGAGCCGGATGATCGGCGTTGCCCTAGTCGCCGTGAGCTTCTTCCTCATCACCTCCCCGGCTTGGGCGGACCAGACGGTGATGGCAGCCGACGGCAGCCAGGTTGATTGCGCAGCGTCGGCAAAGGATCTCACCAGGATCAGCTTGGTCGAGGACGAGTTTGCGTCGGTCTCGAAGATCTCGACCGGCAATCCGCAGGATGACTTTTCCGTCGTCAACGAACCGGTGCGGGGAGACATCTACCTCTCGGTGCCGGAGGGCTTCGCGCGCCCGGCGCTTTCGTTCTTTGCGACCAGCAAGCGCGGCTACGTCTACAAGATCGTGTGCCGGATCGCCGGCGAGCAGGCCGTGCAGCTCTTCATCTCCAATCCGGCGATCGCGAAGGCCAACGTGGAGGAGAATGGGGCGCCCCAGGCGGTGGTTGCAACCAGCCCGCAGGAAGCGGCGGTCGTCCTCATCCAGGCGATGTATTCAAACAGCGTCGCCGATGGCTACGAGATGCGCCAGCGCACTCTGCGGCCGGTCTATGTCGGCAATCTCAAGGTCCAGATGATCGCTGAATATCGGGGGTCGGAACTGACCGGCCGCGTGCTGCGCATAGAGAATCGCGGCGGGGAAGCCGTCACGCTGACGGAGAGCACGGTCGCGCCGAGCAGTGCGCTCGCCGTGTCGATCGCCGAGCCGAAGCTGGAACCTGGGAAGGTCACCACGGCCTACCTCGTCTCACAAACCGGGAGGCAGTGACATGGCCTGGAATGACTTCCTAAAACGCAATCGTGAGCCGTTGGATGGCAGCGATACTGAGGGCGTCTCGCCCATCTCGGCCGACCTGTCCGCGAACGAAAGCATCCGAAAAAAGCAGCGCATGCTGCTCGCCGGGGTCGCCGGCGTCGGCCTGGTGGCATCGTCCTTCTGGATCTTCGGCGGCGACGAGAAGGCGACCGGTACGAACGACGACGGGACCGCGAAGGTCGAGGTGTCGACCAAGGACATGGTCAACAAGAATCTCAACCAGCAGGAGTGGATGGCGCTCTCCGAAAACCAGATGCAATCGGTCGAGAATCAACTGAAATCGGTCAACGGCCAGCAGCAACGCCTGGACCAGCTTTCGCAGCAGGTCGAACTGCTCAAGGGGGAAAATCAGGCGATGCGGGCGGACGGCTCGCGCGTCCTCTCGGCTTATCAGCAAGAGAATGAGGCGCTGCGCCGACAGGTGGCTTCCGCCCGAACTACGCCGGCGCCAGCGCCCGCGACCGGGCCGGGCGCGATGTACGGGCCCAACGGGACCCAGGCCTATCAGCGTCCGGATGGGCCGAACGCGTCTGCCAATGGTCGCCCGATGCCGATGGGAGGCGCCGCCGAGGTCAAGCTGGTCAGTTTCCAGACCGCAGATGCCGGCAATGCCACGCGCGTCGCTAAGGGAACGACCACCTTCAGCGACAGCATCAACTATCTGCCGCCCAACAGCTTCGCCAGTGCCAAGGTCATAGTCGGCGTTGACGCGAGCGCCGGCGTCAACAGCCAGACCGACCCCTTGCCGGTCGTGCTTCGCGTCACTGGCCCGGCCCGTTCCGTCTATCAGAACGGGCGCCTCCTAACGACCAAGATCGAAGGCTGCCTCGTGAACGGTGCCGCCCGCGGCGAGCTCTCGAGCGAGAAGGTCTACGTCAAACTGCAAAAGATGACGTGCCCGCAGCCTGGCGGGCGCTACGCCGTCTCCGAGGTCAAGGGGTTCATCGCCTTTGGCGGCAAGACAGGGGTGCGCGGCCGAGTGGTCAGCCGGGAAGGCTCGCTTGCCATGCAGGCGTTTCTGGCCGGTCTGGTCAGTGGTGGCGGCAACGCTCTCAACACCGCTTTCAATCAGCCGCTCGCCAGCATCAGCACCGACGGGGAGGGGGGCGTCAACCGCACGCCCAACTTCGGCAGCGTCGGCCTGCGCGCGCTCGGCGGCGGTGCCGCGGAATCGGGCAAGGACGTCTCGAAATATCTGATCGAGCGGGCCGAGCAATATCAGCCCGTGATCGAGATGCCGACCGGCATCGATGTCGAAATCGTTTTCCTGGAGGGTGTCTATGTCCGCAATTGATCGTCTGCGAAAGCTGCGCGCGTTCGCTCGCCCGGCGCCGATTGTAGCGGCCGCTGCCGCGCTCGGCGTTGCCGGAATCGCTCTTGCAGCCGATGTCGCCGGCAAGGATGACGCCAAGGTCAGCCTGCTCCTGAAGACCAGGCTTCCGAAGACGCCGATCAACAAGCTCGATTGCGATAAGATCGACGGGCTGTGCGAAGTCACCTCGGGCGCGAACCTCTTCTACGTCAATCATGGCGCGCGCTATCTGATCATCGGTCGTGTCTACGATATGGAGACGCGCCAAGACCTGACCGCGGCGCGGCTGCTCGAGATCAATCCGGACATGCTGGTGGGCGGGGCCGCCAAGGCGAACGCCGCGGTATCCGATGACGGCGAGGCTGGCGAAATCGCAGCGACGGCGCGCGGTGTCGGCAAGACATCCGCGCCGGTCCGCCCCGTCTCGCTCAACCTGTCTGGGCTTCCGGCCGACGGGGCCATTGTCTGGGGCAACCGGTCGGCCAAACAGAGCATCACCATCTTCACGGACTTCCGTTGCGGTTATTGCAGGGCGCTCGCCAGCGTCTTGCGCGGCATGGATGTGAAGGTGGTCGAGCGTCCGATCTCGGTCCTCGGTAGCCGCGACATCGCCGACCGCGTCTATTGCTCCAAAAACCAGGAACAGGCGCTGCATGCCGCCTATGCCGGTGAGCCATTCAAAGCGCCGGCGAGCTGCGACACCAAGGGGCTCGATGCAAACGAGCGCTTCGCGCGCGAGCATGGGCTTAATGCGACGCCAATCATCGTTCGGGGTGATGGCGCCGTCCTGGAAGGATATCGGCCCAAGGAGTTTCTCGAGGCCTGGCTGCAGGGGACGCGGTCGTGACGGCGCGGCACGCCCTGTCGCTGCGCGGCTGCGCGATCGCCGCTCTGTCCCTGCTTGGCGGGTGCGCCACGTTCGGCAGCAATGTGAAGGGAAGTTTTTCCTGTAAAGCGCCCGATGGCATCTGCGCGCCATCGTCCTCGATCGACGATCGAGCACTCGCGATGATCACCGGAGAGGGCACTGTCGAGCGTTCATCGCCGGCCAGCAGCGGGCCGGCCAGGCAGTCTGCACCCAGATCCTCGCACATCGCCTTTTTAGGACAAGCGCCGGCACCTCAGATCGATGCGCGCCGTACCCAGGAGCGCGTGCTGCGCATTGTCTTTCAGCCATATATCGATGAGCGTGGCCGCCTTCATGAGGTGACGGCAGTCCATGCCGTGGTGCAAAGCGGGGAATGGCAACAACAATTCCTCGTCAATGCAACAGCGATACCGGACCGAGATGCGATTGTCGCTGCTGAGCAGCCGGAATCGCTCGCCGAAGCGGTCGATCGAGCGGAACTGGCAAGCCGAGCGACGGGCGGCGTCGACCCCAATCTACCCGATCCTGCGGCCGTCGCGGCAGCCCGCGCCCGTGCAGCCGACCCGGTCAAAGCGATCAAGGACGATGTTGCGACCCGTCTAGCCCCCAAGGCGGGCCGCACACCGACGCCCCCGGCCACTAACGTCTCCTCCAGGCGCGCGGAATCGCGCAGCGTCGAGGGAGCAGTGCCGGGGGCGCCGACTATCGAAGCGAAGGTGCCGCCGCTCGCAACGGCAGACAAAGCCTCGGCCGGGACCGCCCCGGCGCCGGAGGGCGCAGACAGTGCGACCGCGATCGGCGAAGCAATCACGCGGGTGAGAGGCTCTACCGAATACCAGGCGCGCTCGGCTCAGGCAGCGAGCGACGCGAAGGCAGCAGCTCTGACCGGATCGACGCCGACACCCGAGCCCAAGACGAAGCCCACCGTGCGCGCGGCGAACTTCCCGGCCGCTGCTCCAGAGGAAAATTGAGATGGCGAGCGGCTTCCTCGATGAGTTGCTGTCCGGTATCTTCGGCGACAGCAAGCGACCGGACACCCAGCGGCCGGACCTGGTGGTCCCGATGCTTGCGCATTGGCTCCCTTATCGAAGCTTCGACCCGAAGACCGGTATCTTCTACAATAGCGCCTCGCGCGGCTTCGTGATCGAGGCCGCGCCGCTGGTCGGCGCGGACGAGCGGACGGGTGAGATCCTGGCGCAGTTCCTGTCCGAAGGCATTCCCGCGCCCGGCTGCCTTCAGATTCACCAATGGATGTCGCCGCGCATCGGCGAGCAGCTCTCGAAATGGTATCTGCCCCGCTACTCGGCGCGCGGCGTTTACGAACGGATGGCCAAGCACCGGGTCGACTTCCTGACGGACGGCGTCTGGAATTCGCTTTCAGCCGACGCGCCGTTTTGCCTTCGCCATCATCGGGTCGCGATATCCTACTCGACGCCGGAGTCCTCAAACATCACGATCGAGCAGATCGTATCGCTCATGGACGGGCTGATCTCGGCTCTTCAATCGGTGAACGTATCCGCCCGCAAGATGGACCCGGTCGCGCTCATCGGCTGGATCGACGATATCACGTCGCCGACCACCGCCGCTGGCGACGATGCGGTGAGCTACAACCCTCTCGACCCGATCGCCGATCAGGCGATCCGAAGGGATATCGAGCTGCATATCGAGCCGGACCGCATGTTGCTGCGGACCGAGCGCTTCCGGCCGACCGGAAAAACGCTGAAGGGCGCGCCGGAGATCGGGGAGATCTACCCCGACGTGTTCGATGTGCGCTCCTTCTCGGTGCGCAACCTGCCCACGCGCTGGGCGCCATGGGACGTAACCCGGCTGATCGGCGACATCTTTACCGACAAGCTGCGCATGCCATGCCCCGTATCGACCAACCTGTGCATCGAGTTCCCGGACCCGCAGGCGTCGACCAACAAGGCCAGCTACAAGTTCATGCGAACGACCAGCCTGGCCGATTCCAAATCGTCCCGCTTCCTGCCGCAGCTCCGCGAGCAGTCGCAGGAGTGGCGACACGTCAATGAAGAGATCCGGCAGGGCAGGAAGCTCGTGCGCGTGTTCTTCAGCGTCACGTCGTTCTCGCCGAAAGGGCAGGGCGACAGCAACGAGCGAGTGCTGAAGTCGGTCTACCGTGCGGCGGGCTGGGATCTTCTCGATGACCGCTACCTGCAGGTGATGGGTCTGTTGTGCGCGATGCCCATGACGATGGCCAATGGCCTGTCAAAGGATCTCGAGCGCATGAAGCGGATGCGCACTCTGCTCACGACGACGGCCGCAAATCTCGCGCCGCTGCAGGGGGAATATCTCGGCGGAAGCATTCCCCACCTGCTGCTGATCGGCCGGCGCGGACAGCCCTTCTTCTGGAGCCCCTTCGAGAATGCCGCCGGCAATCACAACGTCGCCGTGTTCGGCAAATCGGGCTCCGGCAAGTCGGTCGCGCTGCAGGAATTATGCGGCTCGCTCTGCGGTGCCGGCGCGCGAGTGGTCGTGATCGACGACGGGCGTTCGTTCGAGCATTCGGCCAAACTTCAGGGCGGCGCCTTTGTCGAGTTCACCATGAGCTCGGGCTTCTGTCTCAATCCCTTCTCGATGATCGACGAGGCCCAGGCCGCCGAAGACGAGGACTATCTCCTCGACTGCATGGCAATGCTGAAGGCCATCATCAATCAGATGTCCCGGCATATCAACCTGCTCGACGACACCGAGCGCGGGCTGATCGACGGTGCCGTGAACCAGGTCTGGGAGGCGCACGGCAGCCGCGGCTCGATCGATCTTGTCATCGAGGCGCTCGAGGCAACCGGAAACGGGCTGGCCGCGAACCTTGCGATCGCGATGCGGCCCTTCTCGTCGGGCGGCACCTACGGCCGCTTCTTTCAGGGCGAGGTCTCGTTCGAACTTTCGGCCCAGCTCACGGTCTTCGAGCTCTCCGATCTGTCTGCCCGTGAGGAGCTGCGCAGCGTCGTCCTGACGGCGATCATGTTCATGTCGCAGCAGATGATGCGCAAGCTGGATCGTTCGATCCCGAAAGCGCTACTCCTCGACGAAGCATGGCAGATGCTCCGCGGCGGGGCGATGGCCGATTTCATCGAGACCTACGCGCGTACCTGCCGGAAATATGGCGCATCGCTGGTCACGGCGACGCAATCGCTGAACGACTATTACAAATCGGCCGGATCGGTCGCGGCGCTCGAAAATTCCGACTGGTTCGTGATCCTCCAGCAAAAGCCGGAGACGATCGCAGACTTCAAGAAGCATGACCGCTTCGAGATGGACGATCACACCGATGCGCTGTTGCGATCCTTGAAGCGCAACGGCTTCGAATATTCGGACATCATGATCAAAGGGCCCGACACCCTCGCTGTCGGCCGCCTGGTCCTCGACCCCTATTCCGCAGCGCTGTTCTCCTCGAGTCCGAAGACTTTTGCGGCGATCGACGCTCTGATCGCCGAGGGCCTCAGCATGGACGAGGCGATCGAGCGGATCGCGTTTCCGAACAATCCCGAAAAGTGGGTCAGCAATCTCGTCCCGGAGGACGAGATCGCGATCGCGGCGGAGTAGCAGGGATGGCGACGCATCCGGTCCCGACCACCGCCCGGCGATACATCGGGTTCACGCGCCATGAATGGCAGACCATGCTTCATTTCCTGCTGCATGGGCTCGGCTTTGTCGCGTCGACGATGCTCATCACCTGGGGCCTCTTCTGCCTCTTCTTCCTCGCGATCGGCGGCTTCTCGTTCGATGGTTTCGTCCATCAGCTCAATAATTTCACGACGCGCTACGTTGCCGCGGACCCGGCGCGCACCGCCGCCTTCCTCAACATGTTCGCGATCGCGCACATGATCCTTTCCACCGCCGTCGTCGCTCTTCGCGCCAATCGCATCCTTCCGCAGCGTGCGGATGAGGGAGTTCCGCCTCATGGCTGACCAACCCCAACTCGACCTTCCTCCCCCTTCCGCGCCTGAGACCCGAGCAGCGAAGCGCAGGGTCGGTTTTGGCGGCTTCACGCGCGTCCAGATGCTGATCCTGTTGCTGCTCGTCGCTGCGATCATCTGGGGAATGTGGGTGACGCGGGCACTGACCCAGTCGAAACAAGACCATATCGTTTCGGCACGGTTGTCGGCGCTGGTCGGCGACTATGTCGAGGCACAGCGCTTCTCAGGCTCGCCGCCCGACCGCGTGCGCGCCGAGATGCAGGCGTTCATGTCCTCGCTCGACAAGGAACTGCAGCGCAGGAGCCAAGACGGCCAGATCGTGCTTGTCGGTGAAGCCGTGCTCACCAAGAACGTGCCGGACATCACCGACAGCCTGAAAATGGCGGTCTTTGCCTCGGGCGTTCCCGAACCCAAGCGTATGTCCGTCGAGGAATTGCAGCGGATGCAGGAGCTCTCGGCTGCCCAATCGGCGCTGGCCGCCTCGCGTGCAGCACCGCTGGCGGCGCCGGGGGCAACCATCGATCCGATGGCTGGCGTCCCCGGCGCCAGCCCTCAGGTGCCCGCGGGCCAGGCTTTTCCGGCCCAGCCAATCCCGCCGCAGATTCCCGGTGCGTCCGTCTCGACGTTCGGAGGACCTGATGGCAACGGCGGCCAATAGGGTGGAAGCCCTGCGTTGGCGTCCCCGCACGCGCATGTGGGGGATGCTGGCGGTGGCCGTCGCCGGGACGCTTGGCTTCGGCGCGATCGGCGAATGGCGTGATGGCCACGCCCTTTTGATCAACACGACGGACTCGCTCCCGAATTGGGCGTTTCTCATCCAGCGCCACAAGCTGCCGGCACGCGGCGACTATGTGTTCTTCGATCCGCCGCCCGGCGAGCTCCTCCGCCGCCATTTCGGCGCGAAGCCACAGATGTTCGGGAAGATCGCCTACGGCGTGCCCGGCGACATCATCAGCCATATCGGCCGGACGGTCGCCGTGAATGGTCACCCGGTCGCGCAGATGAAGCCCTTCACACGCTTCGGCGAGCCGCTGACTCCTGGCGCCACCGGACGGGTGCCGGCCGGATGCTATTTCGCGGCGACGCCTCACAAGGACGGCTTCGACAGCCGTTACGGCGAAATTGGCTTCGTCTGCGGGCGCCAGATCATTGGGACAGGGGAGCCAATCCTATGAGGATGCTTGTCACGAGCTGCGTGTGCGCGGTTGCGGCGCTAGGCGCGGCGCTCGTCTTTCCCCCGATGCGGTCGGAAGCGAAGGATTATGGCCAGGCGGCACAGGCATTTCCGGTGATCGAGCCGGATCTGCTTTCGACGATCGAAGCCCGACTGCGCAGGGCCGAGGCGAGTGGCGAACTCGCGCGCACCAATGAGATGTTTGCCAAGCGCGTCGAGGCGAAGGTTCGGCGTCCTGATCCCGTGGCGGGGATAACCGCGGCGCGAGCGGCCCGAAGCTGGGACTTCGATCCTTCGGTCATGATGGAGCGCGACATTCGCGATCAGAAAGGAAACCTGATCGCCGCGGCCGGCCAGCGTATCAATCCGCTCGACTTCGTCTCGGTCCGACAGGACCTCGTCTTCATCGATGGTGACGACCCCGCGCAGACGGCGTGGGCCATCGAGCATTACTCCGACATCAAGGCCAAGATCATCCTGGTCAATGGCTCGCCGGTCGAGCTGATGACCGCGAAAAAGCGGCGTTTCTATTTCGACCAGGCAGGCAAGCTCACGACCCGGTTCGGCATCGAGCACACACCGGCAATCGTCACCCAGGCCGGCAGGGTGATGCGCGTGTCCGAAGTCGCGCTCAAGCCCGGAAAAACAGGCTGATGCCACCTTGGCTAGACATGCTTCGCACGCCGATGGCGGCCCCCGAGACCGGCGCGCTGCGACGTCTGCGCCTGATTTGGCAGATGCTTTGTCTGATGCTCGGCGCCGCGATTATTGGCCTGCAGCCGCTATCGCTCGCCTTCGGGCGGGCGGCGCCATGCGCGATCGCAGTACTTCTGCTTGCCAATATCTGCACGACCGCCGTCTACCTCGCGCGGAAGCATCGCGCCGACACCTCATTTCTGGAAGCAAGCGGGGAGGAGCAATGATGCATAGCGCGCGATGGGCTCTGCGGCTCCTCCTGACGATGATCGCCGCCTTCATTCTCGCGCCGAGCGCTCAGGCCGCGGGACCGACCTGTCACGGGAAGTTCGTCAACCCGATCACCGATGTCTGTTGGTCGTGCCTCTTCCCGCTGTCGGTGGGCGGCCTCAAGATCTGGCCGAGCGGCCGGCCGGATACAGCCAATCCGGCTTCGCCTATTTGCGCCTGCGGCAGCCCCATTCCTCGGATCGGTATCTCCGTCGGTTTCTGGGAACCAGCGCGCCTCGCGGACGTGACCATGAAGCCTTGGTGCTTTCCGAACCTTGGTGGTATCCGCATCGCACCCGGCTTCGACATCGGACAGGGCTATTTGGCCGGCCCGTCGATGGTGGGCGGCCGCTCCCAGAGCACGGCCAAATGGCACGTCCATTGGTATGTGTACCCGCTCCTCTACTGGATGGAAATCCTGACCGACTTCGTCTGCTTCGAGCAGGCAAGTTTCGATATCGCGTACATGACCGAGATCGACCCGCTCTGGCAGGACGACTCGCTGACAGCACTTATCAACCCGGAAGCCATCGTTTTTGCCAATCCGATCGCCCAGGTTGCCTGCGCCGGAGACTGCATCGCCGGCACCGCCCATTTGCCGCTCGATCCGCTATTCTGGTGCGCTGGCTGCCAGGGCAGCATGTATCCGCTCAATGGAAACGTGCCGTCGTCGATCGGCCACGTTCAGTCCTCGCGGCTCGCGCTGTCGCGCTTTGCGTACAAGATGCACCGCGAGGCGCTGGCGTGGGGAACGATGGGGTCGGCGGGCCTCTGCAAGAAGTACCTCATGCCGATCATGCGGAAGCAGCAATACCGCTTTCAGATGGTCAATCCGATCCCGACCGTGAGCGGTCGCTTCGCTTGCTCCGCGATCGGGGCATCCACCATGCCGCCCGACGCAGGCCGCGCCTATCCCGCCGGTGGCGAGGACATGGGCTACCTGGTCTGGCGCAAACGCAACTGCTGCGTTCTCTAGGGGGGCCTTTCGATGCGCGGATATCTTTGGGCTTCTACTGCTGTTCTCGGCATCGCCAGCATATCGGCGGTGCTTGCGCAGAGCGTCGATGGGATCGACGTTCAGGCGATCAAGAAGCGCTCAGCCGAGCTTCAGGCTGATGCCGAGGCGTTCGTCAATCAGGTGAAGGACAGGGGTGATGCGTTCCGCGAGGAGGCGGCCAATGTGAATGACGGTGGCATGGCCAACATGCAGCGCGTTGCGAAGACCGATCTGCCCAAGGGGCCCGCTGGTCCGGTCGACTTCGACGAAATCGTAGCGGGCGCCGCGTCGAACGCGACGGTGGGGAAGGGCGAAGCACCCCAGTTCATAGTGTTTGCCAGCCTGTCGATGCCGCCACAGGCGCTCAAGCAATTGATCGGCGATACCGCGCGCGCGGGCGGTGTGGTCGTCTTCCGGGGCTTTCCGAACAATTCGATGAAGGAGTTTTCGTCCGCCCTCGGGAAGATCGTGACCCGGCAGGACGATTTCGCCAATGTCGGTATTGATCCGCGCCTCTTCCGCGCTTTCGACGTCCAAGCTGTTCCGACCTATATCGCCGTCTCGTCCGATTTCGACCTTTGCGCCGGTTTCTCGTGCCAGACCAAGGTTCCGCCCCACGACCGTCTCATTGGCAACGTCTCGGTTGAATATGCGCTCGAGCAGTTTGCCGAGGGGAATGGCCCGGGTGCCCGCGTCGCCGCCGTTGGGCTCTCCAACATGCGCAAGGTCAATCGGTGAGGTCGATCCCCGCCTCGGCTGCGCTCGTTGTCGCGCTGATGGTCGTAACGCCGGCGCTGGCGCAAACGACCGTCGAGGAGGCGCGGGAGCAGGGCAAGGAGCTCGGCACCCAGAAGCGCAACGATCCGACGCTCGTACCGTCGAGTGACGCCCCGGCGGCAGCGGTCCCCGGCTATTCCGGCCCGAGCCTGCCCGAAGGTTCCTATTTCGACGATCCCGAGCGACTTGAGGCGGCCGGTCAATCGGCGAAGTCCTCGAACGAGCAATATCGCATCACGACGGACGCCGATCGGACGCGCGCGACGTTCAGCAATTCGGAGATCTTGGCGGCCACGCAGAGGGCGACGTCGGTTGAGAACGATCCATCCACCTATCTGGCCGGTGAAGATTATAGCGGCGGTGGCGGGTCTTGTGTGCCGTTGCCACCGGCGGTTGGGAACGCAGGCTACTACGAAGCGACCTGCAATCAGGGCACGAAGATCGAGGACCAGCCGCGCTCCTGCTCGATCACGATGGTGCCGGAGACGACGACGGTCGACGCCTTCAAATTCTTTGTGGTTCCCAACAGCGCCTACGGCACCCCGTTCGCACGGTACGATTCGATGGCGCCGCATATAACGGCCGGGACATGCCGTCCGACTGGCGTGGTGATGCAGGCGTGCGCCGCCCATCGCATCTACGGCGTTTCGACGAACAAATTTTGCGACGATTACAACGCCACCGAATATGTTTGCTCCCAGGACCTGACGGGAATTGCCTTCCTCCCTAGCCCGATTACCGGACGGGATTGGCATGCCAAAACGACCGACACGCAGGTCACCGTCAAGAGGGCCGACGGCTGTGGACCTCTTACAGCGGATGCCATGTGCATGGCCGATCCTGCGGGGGAGATTTGCACCGAGGGCCCGGAGACCCGCGTCATCAATGGGGTGCCGATAACCCAGGCATGCTGGGCGTGGAAAAGAGACTTCACCTGCCACACGCTGACTCCCGCCAGCGACTGCGGCGACCTCGAGAGCAATCGGGCCTGCACCTATTTGCGGACCGAATGCCTTGATGACGAACCGAACGGCGGCGCATGTCAGGTCGAAAACCGGGTTTATAAATGCCCGACGCCCTTGAGTGGGACCAGCGACGCACCGCAATATATTTGCGGCGACGATGTCTACTGCATCAACGGTGATTGCGAGCCGATCGTTCGCGAGGCGTCGACCGAATTCAAGGATGCGCTCGTCGCCTTGCATTCGATCGACCAGGCCGGTGAGGAGTTCGACGAGACCAATTTCACGGTCTTCAAGGGCAATCGCGAGACCTGTCACAAGCCGGTGTTCGGGCTCATCAACTGCTGCGCCGGCAAAACGTCAGGCCTGCTGACGGTCGGTGCAGGCGCAGCCGCACTGGCCGGCGGGCCTGCGGCGATCGCCGCGTTGGCGACGCCCTTCCTGACCCTGTTCGCTTGTTCGCAGGACGAGATGAAGCTCGACATCAAGGATCGGATGGGTCTGTGCCACAATCTCGGAACCTATTGCTCATCGAAGATCCTCGGCATCTGCACAACGAAGCGGACCGCCTATTGCTGCTTTGAAAGCAAGCTCAGCCGCGTGCTTCAGGAACAGGGCCGGCCACAGCTCGGCAAGCCTTGGGGGAGCGCCAAAAAGGAAACGTGTCAGGGCTTCACCGTCGACGAATTTGCCCGCCTCGACCTCTCCGTCATGAATTTCACCGAGGTGTATGCGGACTTCATGGATGCGGCGAAGCTGCCTGACGAAGTCCAGACGATGACGGACATCCAGGCGAAAATTCAGTCCTACTACGACCTCCACGGAAAATGAGGCGGGTCAGATGTGCACCACGCCGGGGGGAGGCCGTCCGAAGCCAGAAAGTCAGGGAGAATGATCATGTCGATGCCGCTTCTTGAGCTGCCCGTCATCGCGGCAGCGCTGCTGCTTCAGCCAGCGCACGAGAGCCCGTCGCCGCGCCCGCCGTGCGCCTCCCGGCACGCCGCAACGGTGGCCGATTGCTGTGTTCATTTACCGGATTGGGAAGCGCGCAAAGAAAGCCCGCCCCGCGAACGCCCTGCACAGTCGCCCGGTAAGGCCGAGGGAGGGACGGAACATGGCAATTCTTGACCGGACGGTGATCCTTGCGGCAGCTCTCTCGGCGGCGATTTGGGCGCCCGCGCTTGCCCAGGACGCGCCCGCGGCCCGAAATGATACCATCGAGCAGGATCGGCCGGACGAATTCTACTGCGGCGAGCGCAGGCTGGGGCAGTGGTTCTATTGCGCGAAGCCAAAGCCGATGGACAACGCCAAGCCGGCGACGCCTGTCGAAGCGGATCGCGCCACGGATCGGATCGCCGCGATCGCCAAGCAACTCGACGAGCTGAAGGCCAAGGCCATCCTCGAGCCGACGGAAGCGAACGTCATCAACTATATCCGCTTCCAGCGCGAACAGCTCGATCGCGCGTCGACATTCTCGGACACCTGGCAACGCGCGCTCTGGCAGAACCCGGACCTCGACTATACGCTGCAACGCCCGGTTTCGACGGTCGGCAAGCGTCTGTGGCTCGATAATCGGAAGGCCGACCGCGATGCTGTCCTCACCAGCCTCGGCCAGCGCTACGGGCTGTTCTATTTCTATGCCCAAAGTTGCGGCGCGTGCGAGGTGTTCGCGCCGATCCTGCGATCGGTCACCGATAGTCATCGGATGACGGTGATGGCCGTATCCATGGACGGCGGGCCGAGCAGGGATTTTCCGAATTACGTCGTCGATTCCGGGCAGCGGGCACGAATGGGTGTGCCGGGCAATGAAACGCCTGCGCTGGTCCTGTTCGATACCCAGACCAAGCGGACGATTCCGGTCGGCTACGGCGTGCTCAGCGCCGACGAAATCATGGACCGCATCTTCATGCTGACCAACACCAAGGTCGGGAGCGACTATTGATGACACAGGCAAAAAAGGGCGTCCTGCGCCGGAAGTTCGGCTCTGGTCTGGCGTTAATCGCAGCTTCCCATTTCGCGATCGTCGGCGTCGCGCACGCTGATGTCGCGTCTGAGATGAACGGCTTCTTCAACGATGCCGGTGGCGCCGCAAATGTCACCGGGCCGACGGCATTCCAGGGTCAGTCCGCGGGCTATTACTCGCTTGGCAACGTGTGGACCCGCTTTCCGCAGAAGAGCGTCTCGCCGTTCAATCTGCAGCTTCCGAGCGCGCGGGCGGGCTGCGGCGGCATCGACCTGTTCGCAGGCAGCTTCTCCTTCATCAACGCCTCGGAAATCGTGGCGATGTTGAAGGCGACCGCCAACAATGCCCTTGGTTTCGCCTTCAAGCTCGCGATCGATTCCGTTTCGCCAGAGATCGGGAAGGTAATGGATGAGTTCAGCCAGAAGGCGCAGCTTCTCAACCAGATGAATATATCGAGCTGCGAGACGGCGCAGGCGCTGGTCGGTGGAATCTGGCCGCAGATGGAAACCACCCGCTCGACGATCTGCGAGGCGGTCGGCAACAGCCAGGGCATATTCTCCGATTGGGCCGCTTCACGGCAAGGCTGCAACAACGGCAACCGCCGGGACAGCACAATCGCTGGCAATACCGATGCGAGCATGAAGGACCAGCTCGTCGGCGAGCCACACAACTACACTTGGGAGGCGCTGAAGAAGTCCGCCAAATTCGGGGCGTTCGACCAGTCATTCTCCGAATATATCATGACGCTCGTCGGCACGGTGATCACCACGCCATCAACCGATCCGAGCGTAGGCGGGAAGGTCATCATGTTCGGGCCCGCCGAGGAGGCGGTGGTTACGGCGCTGCTCGACGGCACGGCGAACGCACCGGCGGTGAAGATGCTCAAGTGCAACGACACGGATTGCTACGATGTCGGTGAGCAGACCCTGACGGTGCCGGCCTCGTCGGCGTTGCGGCCGCGGATCGCAGGGATGATCCGCTCGATGAGCAGCAAGATCAGGACGGACACCGCGCTCGACGGTTCGGAGAAGCAGCTCCTCAACCTCGCGACCGTACCGCTCTACAAGATCCTGTCAGTCCAGGCCTATGCGCATTACGCGCTGACCGACGGCGAAATCGAAACGCTCTCAGAGATCGTCGCAGTCGATCTGCTGGCCGCGATGCTCGATAACATGCTCGATCGCGTCGAGCAGGCGCAGACTCACTATCAGACGTTCGACCAGGCCACCGCGACGCAGTGGAAACAGCAAATCGCTGCGACGCGGCAGAAATTCGCGCAGCGTGACGTGAAGCTCTCCAACAAGCTGCAGGTGACGATGCAGATCATCGATCGCAGCATCATGCTCGAATCCACGCTCCAGAATTCGATGACGCCGGGCATGGCGTCCGCGCTCAATTTCTCGCGCGGGTTGAACGCACAAGGGCTGAATTAGGGCAGGGGAGCCGGCGCGATGCTCGAGGTCTTTACGGTCGGGGGCGGGGAATATCTCGTCAACACCTTCAACGCCGTCGCTGCCTGGTCCGGGGGAGGTGGATACCGCTCGCTCCTCCGCGTCGTGATGGTGATGGGGCTCATCTACTCTCTGCTCGTCGTCGCCTTCACGATGAACTTTCGCGTGTGGATGAACTGGTTTCTGCAATCGACGGCGATCTATCTCTGCCTCATGGTGCCGACCATCGACGTGAAGGTCACCGACCGGATCAATCCGTCACTGGCACCGGCAACGGTCGCGAACGTGCCGCTCGGGCTTGGTGTTCTGGCAAGTTTCACCACGCAGATTGGCGACTGGCTGACGCGGACGGCCGAGACCGTTTTCGTGATGCCGAGCGAGCTCAACTATTCGACCAACGGCATGGTCTATGGCGCGCGCCTGTTCGACGCCACTCGCAACTTCGTGATCCGCGATGCCGAGTTCTCGACCAATCTTGAGGAGCATTTCAAGAAATGCGTCTTCGGGGACGTGATGCTCTACCGGAAGTCGCTGACCGTCCTGGCGCAATCGAAGGATCTCTGGGCGGAAATCGGTCCCGGCTCGGAAGCCCGATCGCAGGAATGGCTCGAACGGCAGGGCGATGGGACCGTCACCAGCGCGATCGTCACCTGCCGGCAGGCTTACGACATGCTAAATGCGCGGTGGGCGCCGATGATCGAGGCGAACACGCCGTTCTGGGGGAAGGAGCTTTACCCGAAGCTGAGCAACGCGCTGGCGGCCGACAAGCTGAGGCACGATCTGCCGATCGCCAATGCCGCGTTCACCGGCTCGGGCAGCAACTACAGCGATTCCATGCGGCAGAACACGGCGATCAACGCCTTCATGCAAGCCCGCAACAGCATGGCGGGCGGATCGGGCGCGGCGACGATCGACACCTTCGCGCAGACCCGCGCCGACATTCAGGCACGCAACACTTATAATTCGATCGCACAGCAGGCGATGGCCTGGGTGCCCATCCTCAACATCGTGCTGACCGTGGTCTTCTTCGCGATGTTCCCGGTGATATTCCCATTGTTCCTGATGCCGCAAACGGGTCTCGCGACCCTGAAGGGCTATGCGATGGGCTTCTTCTATCTCGCAGCCTGGGGGCCTCTCTATGTCATCCTGCACATGATCTGCATGACAAGAGCCGAGGCCGCCGCCGCGGGGGTCGCGCCCGGCGGCGTCACGCTGGGCACCTATGCCGGCATCGGCGCCGTGAATGGAGAGACTGCGACGATCGCCGGCTTCATGCTGATGAGCATCCCATTTCTCGCCGCGGGTCTTGCACGGGGCGCGATGTCGATCGCGGGCCAGGCGACCTCGATGCTTGCGCCGGCACAGAACGCCGCCGAGGCTGCCGCGCTGGAACAGACCACGGGAAACTATTCTTACGGCAATGTGAGCTGGGCGAATGCGACGTCGAACATGCGCCAGAGCGACCAATGGTCGATTGCGCCGAGTTTCACGGGCGGTGCGACCAGCGTGGGTTGGCGCCAGGACAACGGCGCCGTGGTGTCGGGCTTCGGCAATGGACAAGATGTCATCGACATGTCGGGCGCGATCTCGCGGCTGGGGTTCACGCCAACCATGAACAGCGGCACCGTCGCGGAATGGCGGGAAATGTCGAGCGCGGCGCATCGCCAAGCGCAAGCGTGGGAGAATGCCGCGCAGGATATTCTGACCAGCACACACACGAACCGAAGTGCGTTTGGGGTCTCGTCCGAGCGATCCAGAGGCTTTGAATCTGGAAGCGGGTCCACCGCAAATACAAATGTCGAGAAGTTCGATCGTGTTACCGGGTCGAGCTCGCAGGGCCTAGAGGAGCGCTCCTCGACCGGGTTGACCGATCGGATCTCGATGGGCCGTGATCGGTCAGCCGGCACGCTCGATCAGGTGACCGGCGGGATCAATGGCGGCATCGGCGGCGGCGGAGGTCGTAAGGGTGGCGGTGGGCGGGCAGGCGGCGGGGGACTTCTTCCCAATGTCGGCGGTTCCCTTGGGGTCAGCAAGACCGGGCAACAGGTCGACAATCTTCGCTATGGCACGGATCAAACGCGTTCCTCCGACAGCTCCAGCTCGTCTTCAAGCGGTGTGCGCGACGAGCACTCCAACGGCAGCGGAGCTAGCACATCCGACGGCACTTATGTTCGTTCAGGCTCGTTCAGCCGGTCATCGGTGACGTCATCGTCCTCGGTGAGCACCGAGGACGCCCTTTCGCGGGCACGATCCTATTCCGAGGCCGCGCGGCGTATGGAAGAGCTATCGCAATCCCTCGCGCGCGATGCGAGCTTCGCCGAATCGCACGGGATGCAGCTCAGCGAGAATATGAGCCAGGATCTTGCGCAATGGTACAGGCTGCAACAGGCCCTTCATCCCAACCTTGATGCGCCCGAGCTTTGGGCGACCGACTTAACGCCGCAGAAGCGCGCGGTCCGTGACCAATTGATTCAACAGTGGGCACAGGAAAAACGAGACGCGCTTTGGTCCGAGATCAGCGGCGATATCAAGGACCCGTCGCTGGTCGACGTGTCGCGGATCGATCTCGACGCCGGCGATGTGCGCGGCTCCTATAATCCGCGCGGGGTTAGCGGGATCGGTAGCGGTGGGGGAGGCGGCGACCCTGGCGCCGCTGCCCGCATGATCGCTGATGGACAGGCGAAGCTGGACGGTGATCGGGCGGCAGCGGAAGCCGCCCGTAACAATCGCGGTGGCGCGAATGTTGATCTACAATCCGAGGTCGGCCGCGAACTCAATCGCGGTTTCTTCACCGATCCGAACTTGCGGAAGTAAAGGACCGGTCAGAGCGTCAGGTAAAGATAGGCACCCGTCGCCACGAGCAGGACAAGCGAAATCACGCCACCGATCAGGCGGCCACGCGAAAGCTCGCTAGTATCGTCATCGCTCTCGTCGGAATTGATCTCATGCGGCATCGGATCGGCCGGCCTATAGATTGGGCCGCCGGGTAGATCTTTGGTGAATGCGTATGTGATCGTATCAAACATGGGCGACTTTCTACCGCCGACATCATATCATTGAGTAACTTCGCATTCAAACCGGAATAGGCCGATGCGGACACGTGCCACAATCGCAAATTCTGTTAAACCAATTTTGAAAAGAGACATTCTCGCGCAAGTTAGAAACGAGACTCTCGCTGGCGATAGGGCTGCCCAACCGTCGTTATGAGCCGGGGCAGTGTGGAGCCCTCCACACAGCTCAACGCTGCCCCGGCTCATAACGACGCTCGCTGTCGACAAACCAAAGGAACCATCGCTCTGCGATGAGCTCCCTCAATATTGAACAGACAGAGCGAAAGCTTCGTTGGCGGGCGTCTTTTTAACCGCCACCGAAATGGCTGGCCAACGTGTCGGCATGGCTCCACGCGATCGATCGCATGAACGCATCGACGTAGTCTCCTGCCTTGGCGCCGTAATCCATCGCGTAGGCATGCTCGTACATGTCGAGCGCGAGGAGCGGCGTGCTCCCGGCGAGGGTCGCGGTGTGGTCGGAGGCCCATTGGTTGGTCAGCCGGTTGTCGCGGTGGCTCCACTGGAGCAGCACCCAGCCCGATCCTCCGCCGAGTGCCTTGCCCATCCCGGTGAACTCCGCTGCCCAGCGATCGAAGCTGCCGAAGTCACGCTCGATCAGCTGGCCAAGCATGCGACCCGGGCGCGACGTTCCGCCAAGGCCAGCGAAGTAGAGCTCGTGCAGAATCATCGAATTCCAGGCGATCAGTTCCTCGCGCTTGAGGCCGTTGACCGTGAACCCCGGCGCCTTGATCGGATCGATCCCCGCGAACTGCGTGCTGATCGCCCCGAGCCGCTTCACCGCGCCGACGTAGTTGTTGTCGTGATGACTGACGAGCAGCCGCTCGGACAAGCCGGTGATCGACTTCGGATCGAACGGCAGCGGAACGGGCTGCGGCGCGAACGCTTTGCCGGCGGGACCGGCCGCGGCCGGAGCCTGTGCCACGGCTTCGGCCGAACCGAGGGCGGCGGCACCAAGAGTCACCATCGCGCCGGCGGCGAGAAGGTTGCGGCGATCAATCGTGGGGTCAGTCATGGGCGTCTCCTTTGGAAATGGCTGTGGCCGGTCATCCGACCAGCCCGGCGAGGTGAAGGGCGACGCCTGCGGCCGAAGCGCCGCCGAGCGTCAGGCAGATACCGACCTTCAGGCGGAACATGGCGATGATCGCCGCAAGCGAGATGGCGAGCGCCCACGGATCGACGCTGGTCAGCATCGGCATGTCGAACTCGATCGGGCCGGCCCGCAGCGGCCGCACCTGCCGGAAGATCGTGTGGATCGCGAACCAGACGGCAAGGTTGAGCACTACGCCGACGACAGCCGCGGTGATCGCCGCGAGCGCGCCGGAGAGCGCCTTGTTGCCGCGCATCCGCTCGATGAACGGCGCGCCGAGGAAGATCCACAGGAAGCAGGGAATGAACGTTACCCAGGTTGCGAGCAGTCCGCCGAGCGTCCCCGCGAGCAACGGAGAGAGCATCCCCGGATTGCGATAGGCGCCCATGAACCCGACGAACTGGAGCACCATGATCAGTGGTCCGGGCGTCGTCTCGGCCATACCGAGACCGTCGAGCATCTCGGTCGGGCTGAGCCAGTGATAGCCCTCGACCGCCTGCTGCGCGACATAGGCGAGCACCGCGTAAGCACCACCGAACGTCACCACCGCCATGGTCGAGAAGAAGGTGGCGATCTGGCTGAACACATTGGTCCGCCCGAGGAGCAATAAGAGCACCGCAACCGGTGCCAGCCACAGCACCATCCAGACGACCGCCTGGCGCAGCGACTGACGAATCGTGGGATTGGCGTGCGCGGGCAGCGCCTCGCCGAGCAGCGTGTCGGCATCCTCGACGATCTCGCCCTTGGCCGCGCCGTGCCCGCCGCCGACCTGGAACGCGGCGATCCCCGCGCGCCCACCGAAATAGCCGATCAGGCCAGCGCCGAGCACGATGACCGGGAACGGCACGCCGAGGAAGAAGATGAGCAGGAATGCCAGCACTGCCAACCCGCGCATGATGGTGTTCTTGAGTGCGCGGCTGCCGATCCGCACGACCGCCTGCAACACCACCGCGAGCACCGCGCACTTGAGGCCGAAGAACAAGGCAGAGACGATGCCGACCCGGCCGTAGAGCGCGTAGATCCAGCTCAAGGCCATGATCGAGACCGCGCCGGGCAGCACGAACAGCGCGCCGGCGACAATGCCGCCACGCGTCTTGTGCATCAGCCAGCCGATATAGGTAGCGAGCTGCTGCGCCTCGGGACCGGGAAGCAGCATGCAATAGTTGAGCGCGTGCAGGAACCGATGCTCGCCGATCCAGCGTTTCTCGTCGACGAGGATGCGGTGCATCACCGCGATCTGCCCGGCGGGACCGCCGAACGAGAGCGCGGCGATGCGCAGCCAGACCCAGAAGGCTTCGCCAAGTGTGACCGGCGCGACCGGTCCCGGCTGCCGCGACGACGCGACGCCCACTTCCACGGATGCGGTGCTCATGCCGTCACCGGCTTCGCGCGCGCGCCTTTCGGTTGATGCGAGACCCAGTCATGGGTCTCCCCGGTCGCATCGCGGCACCAGCGATAGAGCGCGTCATAGACGAGCATTCCGGCGTCGAGTTGTTCGAGATCGTCGGCATACATGCGCGACAGACCGAGCGACAGCGCGACCAGCCCCGCTGCCTCGGGAATGATATCGGGACGCCCGGTATCGGCGCCGCGCACGATCATGGCGAGATGGGCAAGCGGCTTGACCCCGGCCAGGCCGAGCCCGTCGAGCATCACGTCAAAGGTGCAGCGATCGCCGTCGTGGCTCCAGCGGATGCCGTCGCCCTCGATGTCGAACGGCGCCGCACCGAACCGGTCTGCGACCCCGACCACCTCGCCGGGCGCAACGAACAGGAAGACCGCGTTCGGATCGACGAAGCGGCGGATCAACCAAGGGCAAGCGATGCGATCGACCTTCGGCCGCGCGCGTGTGACCCACACGGTACGACCCTGCGGATCGCGCGTTGGCAGGATCGCTTCGGGCACCAGCGGATAACCGGCATCGACCCACGCCTTGACGCCGCCGTCGAGTGCTTCAGCTTCCGCGCCATCCTGCCGCAACCATGCGGCAGCGCCCTGGCTGAGCTTGTGGCCTTGCCAGCACGCGACCACGACCGGCCTGCCGCGGAAGCCGCCCGCCCAGTTGGCGACCTCGGCCCAGGGTCGGCGCATCGCACCGGGAATGAGGCGCGGATCGGCGGCGAAGTCTTCGTCGGTGCGAACATCGATGATGACCGGCGCCTTGGGCGTGCCGATCAGGCGAAATAGTTTGTCGACTTGGATGGAATTGAGCGCAGGCATGATGCGTCCTTGAGTTATCAAGAAGGACGCGATGCTTCAGCCTGTCGCCTCATGGGGTGATCGCGATCCCCATGCCGCGAATAAGCCTCCGGAGCCCGCGACTGTCAAGAAAGCTCTGCGCAAGAAAGCGCATTGGTCAGAGATATTTGGAGATCGCGCGGAACTGCGCGATCGCCTCCGCCGGTCCTTCACCCTCCTCGGCATGGACGAGGCAATGGTCGATATGATCGTTGATCAGTGCCTTCTTCGCGCTGGCGATCGCGCTTTCGACCGCCTGGAGCTGCTGCGCGATATCGACGCACGGCCGCTCCTCCTCGATCATCCCGACGATGCTTTTCAGGTGACCAGCGGCACGGTTCAGCCGCTTGATGATCGCCGGATGATTGGAGTGTGCATAGTGGGCCATGAGATAGCATCGCATGCAGGCGACCGACTGTCGAGAAAATATCCCCCTGGGGGGATAGACATGTATCCCCCCAGGGGGATATGGGGCGGGCGTGCTTACCGTGCTCGCCAACCGGACCTATCGTCATCTTTTCCTCGCCCAGCTCATCGCGCTGGTCGGGACCGGCCTGGCGACGGTCGCCCTCGGCCTGCTCGCTTATGACATCGCCGGTGGTGATGCGGGCGCGGTGCTTGGCACGGCGCTGGCGATCAAGATGGTCGCCTATATCGGCGTTGGTCCGATCGCCGGCGCGTTCGCCGACCGCGTGCCGCGCAAGGCGCTGCTGGTCGCGCTCGATCTGGTCCGCGCGGCGGTCGCGATCTGCCTGCCGTTCGTCAGCGAGGTCTGGCAGGTTTATGTCTTGATCTTCGTGCTGCAGGCCGCGTCCGCAGGGTTCACGCCGACGTTCCAGGCAACCATCCCCGACGTGCTCCCCGACGAGGGCGACTATACCCGCGCTCTGTCGCTGTCCCGGCTGGCCTATGACATGGAGAGCCTGACCAGCCCGATGCTCGCGGCGGCATTGCTGACGATCATCAATTTCCACTGGCTGTTCTCGGGGACCGCGATCGGGTTCCTCGCCTCGGCGGCTTTGGTGGTCTCATCAGGCCTCGCCAGGAGCGCCGCTTCACCGAAGGCCGATACTGGCATCTACGACAAGACGACCCGCGGAATCCGTATCTATCTCAAGACACCGCGCCTGCGCGGCCTGCTCGCGGTGACGCTTGCTGCGGCCGCGGCGAGCGCGATGGTCATCGTCAACACCGTCGTCATCGTCCGCGGACTCGGCTTCGGCCAGTCGCAGGTCGCCCTGGCGCTTGCCGCCTATGGCGGCGGCTCGATGCTCGCGGCGCTGCTGTTGCCGCGCGTTCTCGATCGTATTGCCGATCGCGCGGTGATGGTGAGTGCCGCCGCCTTGCTGACCGTCATGCTCGCCGGCCTCGCCACATGGGGCGCGACCGCGGGCGGCGGGCGGATTGGCTGGACGGTGCTGTTGCTCACATGGCCGCTGCTCGGCATCGCCTATTCGATGAGCGTCACGCCATCGGGGCGCCTGCTGCGTCGCTCGGCCAGCGCCGGAGACCGGCCCGCGCTGTTCGCCGCCCAGTTCGCGCTCAGCCATGTTTGTTGGCTGATCGCCTATCCGCTGGTCGGCCAGCTTGGCGCGACGATTGGAATGCCCGCGGCGCTGACCGCGATGGCAGGTCTCTCCGGGATCGGGTTCTTTGCAGCCGTCGCGCTATGGCCGAAGAGCGATCCGCAAGAGATCGCGCATGATCACGAGACGCTTGGCCCGGACCATCCGCATCTTCGCCAAGATCATAGCGGCGGCAACCAGAGCCATGTCTTCGTGATCGACGATCTGCACCAGCATTGGCCGCGCCAATGATCGCGCGTTCGTCTTGTGAGTTCACAGCTCTCGCGATAGGTCTTGTCGTATGACAGCAATGTCGATCTCCACGCGGCGCTTCGGCTCCGGTGGCGCGCTCGGGCGCGTCGCCGCGCTTATGGCGTTGTTCGCAATGATCGGCGTGCTGGCGCTATCGACGTGGCACGATGGCATGCCGCACAGCCATGCCGCAGTTCATGCAACCAGTGTCGATCGCGATCATCACGAGCATGCGCCAAGCAAGACGCCCGACATGGCGGATGTCCTGCACATGGCGGCGCACGCCGTGATCCAGACGATCGATGTACCGCGCCAGCCCGTGCTGGCTGCGATGCTCAAGCCGGTGCCGCTCCAGTGGAGCATTGCCGGCCCGCAGGCGCCCGGCGCGATCCACCCCGACGGACTCCTGAGACCCCCGCGAGGCTGAAGTCGCGCGCCCGTCTGGCGCGCCCGATCTTCAAGCCTTCAAGGGGAAATACCGATGCAAGCCTTTCGAGGCCGGCTGCCGCGGCGTGCGGTTGCCGGCATGCTGGCCGCGACCTGCCTCATGGCGGTCGCCCAGAGCGCCTATGCGCAGGTAGCGCCGCCATTCGCCACGCTGCTGCGTGAAAGCGAGGACGCTCCGCGGCTCGCGGTAAGCGAAGCCGGCGTCCGCCAGGCCGAAGGGCTGCGCGATCAGGCGCGCGCACGGCCCAATCCGAGTATCAATGTGATGACCGAGAATGTGGCGGGATCGTCACCCTATTCCGGGTTCGGGCGCGCCGAGACGACGCTGCAATATAGCCAGCCGATCGAACTGGGCGGAAAGCGCTCGGCACGGATCGCTGCCGGAGAAGCCGGCGTGGTCGCGTCGCGTGCTCGCGACCGCGATGCCCGGGTCGTTTTCGCCTATGATCTCGCACGCGCCTACGCCGCCGCCGAAATCGGTGACCGGCGCGTTGGCCTTGCCGAAGACGAAGTCGAGGAAGCGCAGAGCGACCTGAAGGCAGCCGAAGCGCTGGTCGGTGCGGGCAAGGAAACGCGGCTCCGCGCGCTCCAGGCACGCTCGGCGCTCAACGAGGTCAGCGCCCAGCTCGATCTCGCCAAAGCGAACCGCATCTCCGCTTATGTCCGGCTGTCGGCACTGGTCGGAGCGGATGCGCCATTTGCCAGCCTCGCTGAATCGCTGCTCGATACCGGTCCCAGCCCGGACATGGTTGGCCCAGTCGATCCGACGGCCAGTCCCGCGCTGCTCGTCGCCGAAGCCGAACGCGCGGCCGCAGCGCGCCGGCTCGATGTCGAAAGCCGCCGTGCGACACCCGACATCACCGCGAGCGTGGGCGTGCGCCGCTTGGAATATGAGGGTGCGACCGCGGTGCTCGGCGGCGTGACCATTCCGCTTCACCTGTTCGACCGCAACCGCGGCAACATCGCCGCCTCGCGCGCCGAGGTCGATGCCGCCGAAGCCCGGCTTGCGGTGCTACGCGCCGAGGCCCGTGCCGAAGCGCAATCGGCGGCCGCCGAGCTCTCCGCCGCTGAAAGCCGGGTGACCGCCGCGCGCGGCGCGCTTGCCACCGCCGACGAGACCTATCGTCTCGCCCGCATCGCCTATGAGGCAGGCAAGTCGCCGCTCGTCGAACTGCTCGCCGCCCGCCACGGTCTCGGCACCGCCCGCAGCACCGTTCTCGACGCCGAAACCGCCCGGTTCGAAGCGCGCGCACGCCTAGCCCGCCTCGCTGGCCGCACCATCACGGGGGAACCCATCCAATGAACGCCAATGAGAAACTCACTGCCGGCGCTGCGCTGGCGCTCGTGCTGGCTGCCGGCGCCGGGTTCGGCATTGCTCGCCTGACCGCTCCCACACCACAGGTCGAAGCAGCCGCCGAACAATCGGCCGCGCCATCGGACAGCGTCGCGATGACCGCCGAGGCGATCAAGACCTCGCAGATCTCGGTCGCGCCCGCTGCCTCGGGCGAACTCGACGCGGCGATCGCGGCATCCGCAACGCTCGAGGCGACGCCCGACGCGGAGGCGGTGCTGACCTCGCGCGCCGCCGGCACGGTGAGCCGCATCTTCAAGCGGATCGGCGATCCCATTCGCGCCGGCGAGACGCTGGCGCTGGTCGAGAGTCGCGATGCCTCGGCGATCGCCGCAGACCAGTCTGCTGCCTCCGCGCGGGTGACGCTCGCGGCCCGGCAACTGGCGCGCGAGCGCAGCCTGCTCGCGCAGGGCGTCTCGCCGCGCGCGGACTATGAAACGGCTGAAGCCAACCTCGCGGTCGCCCGCGCCGACGCAATGCGCGCCAGCGCTGCCGCCGGCGCAACGCGGGTCGCGCGTGACGGGCGATCGGTGGTGGTAGCCAGCCCGGTCTCAGGTCGTGTCACCGCAGCTCCCGCCAACCTTGGCCAGTTCGTTTCGGCCGAGACCGAGCTGTTCCGAGTGGCCGATCCCAGCCGTCTCCAGATCACGGCGAGCCTGCCGTCGGCCGATGCGCCGCGTGTCCGTGCGGGAGATCGCGTCGAACTCAGCCTGGCTGACGGCCAGATCATCGAAGGCCGGGTGCGGTCTTCGACGGGCGTGGTCGATCCCGACACGCGCGGTGCGACGGTGGTCATCGAACCAAGTGCCGGCGTGTCGATGCTGGCACCCGGCCAGCTCATACAGGCCCGCATCTTCGGCAGCGGTGGCGCCGCCAAGGATGGCGTGATGGTGCCGCAGGACGCGGTCCAGACCGTCGGCGACCGAACGGTCGTGTTCGTCCGCACGGCGAACGGCTTCAAGGCGACCAATGTGGAGGTCGGCAGCCGCAGCGGCGGACTGGTTGCAATCGTATCTGGGCTAAAGGCCGGCACGCCGATTGCGACTATCAACGCCTTCCTGCTCAAGGCCGAACTCGAGAAGGAGTCGGCGGAATGATCGGCCGCATCCTCCAACTCTCGGTGCGCGGCCGCTGGCTGGTTGCGTGTCTCACCCTGCTGGTCGTCGCGTTCGGCGCCTGGCAGATCACCAAGCTGCCAATCGACGCGGTGCCCGATGTCACCAACCGGCAGGTGCAGATCAGCACCTTTGCGCCGACGCTTGGACCGGTAGATATCGAGAAGCAGGTGACCTTCCCGGTCGAGACAGCGCTCGCCGGAATTCCGGGCCTGCAGATGACCAGGTCCTTCTCGCGCAATGGCTTCAGCCAGGTGACGGCGGTGTTCGAGGACACGACCGACATCTATTTCGCGCGACAGCAGGTAACCGAGCGTCTCGCCCAGGCCAAGGACAGCCTGCCTGCCGGCATCCAGCCCAACCTCGCACCGCTCAGCACCGGGCTTGGCGAGATCTTCTTCTATTCGGTCGCGTTCCGGCATCCCGACGGCAAGGGCGGCGCCGAACATACCGACGGCAAGCCCGGCTGGCAGTCCAACGGGAGTTACCTGACGCCCGAGGGCGAGCGGCTCACCACCGAACTCGCCAAGGCGGCCTATCTGCGCACGGTGCAGGACTGGATCATCCGTCCGCAGATGCGCAACGTGAAAGGCGTCGCCGGCGTCGATTCAAACGGCGGCTATGTGAAGCAATATCTGGTCGAGCCGAACCTCAATGCGCTTTCGACCTACGGCCTATCGATCACCGACCTCGCCGATGCGCTGGAGAAGGCGAACCTTTCGGCCGGCTCCAACTATGTCCGGCGCGCGGGCGAGAGCTTCCTCGTCCGCGCCGATGCGCGGCTCAGATCGATCGACGAGATCGAGCAGGCCGTCGTCGCGACCCGCGCGGGCGTCCCCGTGCGCGTCAAGGATGTCGGTCAGGTCGTCATCGGCGGCGCGGTGCGGACCGGTTCGGGCAGCCGCATGGGATCGGAAGCGGTCATCTCGACTGTGCTGATGCTGGTCGGCGAGAACAGCCGCATCGTCGCCAACAGCGCGGCCGAGCGGCTCACCGAAATCAACAAGGCCCTTCCACCTGACGTTTTCGCCGAGCCGGTCTATAACCGCTCGAAACTGGTCAACGCGACTATTGCCACGGTCGAGAAGAACCTGGTCGAAGGCGCGCTGCTCGTCATCGTCATCCTGTTCCTGCTGCTCGGCAATGTCCGCGCCGCGCTGATCACGGCGGCGGTCATCCCGATCACCATGCTGATGACGGCGGCGGGCATGAATGGGCTCGGCGTATCAGGTAATTTGATGAGCCTCGGCGCGCTCGATTTCGGCCTGATCGTCGACGGTGCGGTCATCATCGTCGAGAATGCGCTCAGGCGCCTTGCGGAGCGGCAGGAGCATGAAGGCCGTCTGCTCACGCTCGAGGAGCGGATGGGCGAGACGATCGAGGCGGCGCAGGAGATGGTCCGGCCGACCGTCTATGGTCAGCTGATCATCTTCCTCGTGTTCGTGCCGCTGCTCACCTTCCAGGGGGTCGAGGGCAAGACCTTCTCGCCGATGGCGATCACGCTCATGGTCGCGCTGGCCAGCGCATTCGTGCTGTCGATCACCTTCGTGCCCGCCATGATCGCGATCGTCATCAAGGGCCGGGTCAGCGAGACCGAGGTCAAGCCGATCCGCTGGTTCAAGGAGAAATACGCCCCGCTGCTCGACAAGGCGGTCGCGCGCCCGATGCCGTTCATTCTCGGTGGGGTCGGCGTGTTTGCCGCGGCTGTGTTCGCGTTCGGGTTCCTCGGTGAGGAGTTCATGCCGCAGCTCGACGAGAAGGACATCACCGTCACCAACTTCCGCGTGCCCTCCGCATCGATCGACCAGTCGACCCAGATGCAGCTGCAGATCGAAAACGCCCTGAAGACGCTGCCCGAGGTGGCGCTGGTCTTCTCGAAGAACGGCAACGCCGATCTCGGCACCGACCCGATGCCACCCAATGCCTCGGACACCTATGTGATCCCCAAGCCCGAGAGCGAATGGCCCGCCGAGGTCAAATCCAAGGAGGATATCCTGCGGCGGATCGAGGAGCGGATGAAGCCGCTGATCGGCAACCGCACCGAGATCCAGCAGCCGATCCAGATGCGGTTCAACGAGCTGATCGCGGGCGTGCGCGCCGATGTCGCGGTCAAGCTTTACGGCGACGATCTTGATGCGATGAGCGCGCAGGCCAAGCGCATCGCCGGCGTATTGCGCACGATACCCGGCGCGGGCGACGTCAGCGCCGAACAGACTGACGGTGCGCCGACCTTCGATGTGAAGATCGATCGGCTCGCGGCGGCGCGCTACGGACTGACGGTTGAGGAGGTCGCCAGTACCGTCGCCGCAGCACTGGGAGGCCGTGAGGCGGGGCTGTTGTTTGAAGGTGACCGGCGATTCTCGGTGGTCGTTCGCTTGCCCGACGCCCAGCGCGACGATCTTGAAACGCTCGGCGCCATCCCGGTGATGCTGCCCGCGGCCGATGGCCAGATTGCCCGCTCGATCCCGCTGCGCGAAGTGGCGCGGTTCAGCTACACCCAGGGGCTGAACCAGATCAGCCGCGAGAACGGCAAGCGCATGGTGGTCGTGCAGGTCAACGTCCGCGGCCGAGATCTGGGCGGATTTGTGCAGGAAGCGCAGGCGAAGATCGGCAACCTCGATCTTCCGCCCGGCATGTATACAGCCTGGGGCGGCACATTCGAAAGCCTGCAATCGGCCCGGCTGCGCTTGCTGATCGTCGTGCCAATCTGCTTCGTTGCCATCTACGCACTGCTCTACATGGCACTCGGCGGGCTCGTGCCGGCAGCGATCGTCTTTAGCGCGGTGCCGATGGCGCTCGCCGGCGGCGTGTTCGCGCTGCTCCTGCGCGGCATCCCGTTTTCGATCACCGCGGCGGTCGGGTTTATCGCGCTGTCGGGCGTGGCGGTGCTCAACGGCCTTGTCATGATGAGCGCGATCCGCAAGCGACGCGAAGAAGGGGCGGGCGAGGAAGACGCCATCGTCAGTGGCGCGATGCAGCGCGTGCGCCCCGTGTTGATGACGGCGTTAGTCGCCAGTCTCGGATTTGTGCCGATGGCATTGGCAACCGGTACGGGTGCCGAAGTCCAGCGGCCGCTCGCGACCGTGGTCATCGGCGGACTGATCACCTCGACCGTGCTCACATTGCTCGTTTTGCCGGCGATCACGGCTCTTGCTGCTCGGTGGCAAGTCCGCCGTGATCAACGATCCAAGATCGACGCCGCTGTCCAGAGTTAACGGCGGGCCACGAAGGCTACACTACCGAGGAGTGGACGGTCAGCTAAGTTGACCGTCCGCTGGTTGGCGGGATAAGTCGGGCTTCGAAGAGCAGCATTGGATCGCGGCAGGGGCGTCCTCAAGAGACGAGTCTCATTTGGAAATTGCGGAGGTGTCTCTTTTCGAAGTTGCGCTTACAAATTCTTAGAGCGATAATAAGAATTATGTTAAATATCAATATCTTATAAGAATATCAGTCCCGATACAACGCGGAGACCTTTCATGGAAGTCCGATTGAGCGCGACACCTAAAGGCAACGGATTTCAGGCAACGGTCGCATTGCCCGATGGGGTATCGATCAGCTCGGCCGAATCCTATCCCACCGAAGCCGAAGCGATCACCGCGGCGGCCGTGAAGTTGTTGGAGATGCCCGATCGCCTGATGCGCGCGACCGCAGTAGAAGCCGATCTTGCGATCAGCGGCAGCTCATCGCCGGCGTAGCGCCGCCAAGGTGTCCGGCATGATCGTGTAGACTGCCTCGCGCTGGGCGCCGCGATTTTGATGATCCACCCGATAGCCCTGATAGTGGCGTCGCAGGAGGCCGCCCCGACATAGATCCGACACTGCGCGGCTGACATTGCAGCGGCCCGATTGGCGAACCCGCTCACGGACCCTTTCTTCAATGACACGGTCAGCCTGTGTCGGATCGGCCGGTAGTTCGTCAGCCTGCTCAAGTGCCGACCGCACGGTTTCGATCGTCGAACGGCGCCAGGGTGTACGCTGCGCGATCGGAGCCAGCGCATCGCACAGCCAGTCGCGGACAGGCACGGCGTCGCCGTTCACCATCACGCTCGGTCCAGCCCTGCCCTTTTCGTCAGCGACTTCCTCCAGGAGCTGGAGGAGCATGTAGGAGAATTTTGGCCGCGGCGAAGCTGCGGCGATCGCCGCCAAAAGCCCCGGCGTGTCCATCCCTCGCGCGGGTTCGACGGATGCTTCGAATAGGTCTGCCTGATGGAACATAGCATGAATCTACTATGCACTTTGGTGGATGTGAATCCCACAAAGGACCGAAGGCGCTTTTTTTCTGGCGGATTCCACAGGCTTCGGAAGCGGTGCATTTGAGCTGCTTGACTCATCGCCGGGAACAGGAACAAATAAGGAACGAATCAACGAGTCCCGAGTCTCCTGAATGCCATGCGTCAATCAACCGTCCTTGAAGATTTGCGAGCGCGCATCGCGCGTATCGAGGGCGTAGGCGTTCAGCGCGAAGCGATCCCGTTCGGCATCGACGAACTGGATCAGCGATTGCCGGGCGGAGGCATTGCTGCAGGTGCTCTCCATGAAATGATGGGCAGTCCCGATCTCGCGGACGAGGCGAGTGCGACGGTCTTTCTGGCGGGAATCCTGGCGCGAATGGAAGGTCCCGTCTTCTGGTGCCTGCGCTGGCGCGACCTGTTTGCCCCTGCCCTTCATCTCGCCGGTCTTCATCCAGATCGGGTCATCTATGTCGAGGCCGGCAGCGACACCAATGTCCTGCTCGCGATGGAGGAGTGCCTGCATCACCCTGGCATCGCCGGTGTGGTTGGCGAAGTCGGGAAATATTCGACTACTGCATCGAAGCGCCTGCAATTGGCGGCGGAAAGCTCGGGTGTAGCGGCCTTCGTGTTTCGTCGCGCGGCGAAGGCCGAACAGGTCGCCGAAGGGACGGCAGCGATGACACGCTGGCGGATCACCGCTTCACCAAGCGAAGATCTCGGTCTGCCGAGCCTGGGTCGCCCTCGCTGGCATGTGGATTTGGAACGTGTGCGCGGTGGTAATCCGCACGCCTGGATCGTGGAGGCGTGCGATGCGACGGGTCGTATCGCTCTTCCTGCCGCACTGGTCGACCGACCGGCTGCGGCGGAAGATCGCAAAATTGTCGCCTGAGTGCCGTGACGGCCTGGTCCTTGATCTTCCGCTGGTGACCGCGGTGCCCGATCACGGCAGGAAAGTCATTGCTGCCGTCGATGCCGAGGCTAAGGCGCTCGGTGTCCGCGTCGGCATGACCGTGACGAAGGCCCGAGCGTTTGCCCCTGAATTGCAGGTCGTCGATGCCGACCCGGAGGGCGACCTGCAGGGACTTCGCGATCTCGCGCTATGGGCGGGCCGCCGATACTCACCCTTCGTATCACCGGATGCGCCCGACGGAATCTGGCTCGACATCACCGGCTGCGCGGGTCTCTTTGGCACCGAGAAGGCGCTGCTCAAGGATCTCCATCGCCGTGTTGCCGCGTCGGGGCTGGCTCTGCAGATCGCTGTGGCCGACACTGCAGGCTGCGCCCATGCCGTTGCGCGGCATGTACCCGCCGGCCGGCCGGTCACGATCGAGCCGGGCGGACACCGCACTGCCATTTCCATCCTGCCGATATCGGCGTTGCGATTGCCAGGACGCGAGGTCGAAGGTTTGCGCAAGCTCGGATTTGAGCGGATCGAACAGCTCATCGGTGCGCCGCGCGGCCCTCTCGCCAAACGGTTCGGCCGCGAATTGCATCGGCGGCTGGATCAGGCGCTCGGCTTCGTGCCCGAGCCGATCGAGCCGATCTACCCTGAACATCTGCCGCGGGCCCGTCGAGGTTTCATGGAGCCGATCGCGACACCTGAAGCCTTCGCCCAGGTGATCGGCGATCTCGTTGCCGATGTGGTGGGGCAGCTCACCTGTATCGGCAAGGGTGCTCGCCGATTGGATTGCTATTTCCACCGTGTGGACGGCCACAATCAGGCGATCCGCATCGGGACCGCAACCGCATCCCGCGACGCAGGCCATCTCGCGAAATTGCTGTGCGCTAAGATCGAGACGGTCGAGCCAGGGCTTGGCATTGAGGCAATGACCCTCGTGACGCCGCTGGCTGACGCGCTCGCGGCCCAACAGGATGAAGGGTTGGAAAGCCCGCGACGCGGGCCGAACCTCGCCTCTCTGGTCGATGCGCTCGCCAACCGTTTTGGTCCACGGAGCCTGCATCGGGCGGCACCGCACGCGAGCAGTATGCCTGAGCGCTCGATCACCACGATGCCCGCCCTTGCGAAAGATAGCGGCGCCCAGTGGGACGATGACCTCCCTCGCCCCGCCCGCATGTTGGATCGACCCGAGCCAATCGACGTGGTCGCCCTGCTGCCAGACGATGCCCCTCGCCTCTTCGTGTGGCGTCGAAAGCGCTATCGGGTGACCCGAGGCGATGGTCCGGAACGCTTGCACGGCGAATGGTGGCGCGAGAGCGGCAATGAGGCCGACAAGGCGCTGATCGTCCGGGATTATTATCAGGTCGAGACCGAGACAGGCGGTCGGTACTGGCTGTTCCGGCTCGGTGACGGCGTAAATCCGGCTACGGGCACCATGCGCTGGTTCATCCACGGTGCGTTCGCATGAGCGAGGTCGACGCCAACTATGTCGAGCTGCAGGTTACGACGCACTTCAGCTTCCTGAGGGGCGCATCATCCCCCGAGGAGCTGTTCGCCGCGGCCGCATTGCTCGGATTGCCTGCTCTCGGCGTCGTTGATCGAGGATCGGTCGCCGGCATCGTCCGGGCCTGGGATGCCGAACGGACCACCGGCGTTCGTGCCATCATCGGATGCAGGATCGATCTGAGCGACGGCACGGCGCTACTGCTCTATCCGACGGATCGCGCAGCCTATGGCCGAATGTGCCGACTGCTCAGCATCGGCAAAGAACGCGGCGGCAAGGGAGCCTGTCATCTCGACTGGTCGGATGTCGAACAATGGAATGACGGGCTCATCGCGATCCTGAGTCCTGACCGGGCAGACGTCGGCACCGAGGCCGCCCTTGCGCGGACGAAACGGATTTTCGCCGACCGTGCCTATCTGGCTCTGACGATCCGGCGGCGACCGAAAGATGCGATCCGGCTGCGTGATCTCGCGAACCTGGCGGCTGCGGCTCGCGTTCCTACGGTCGCGACCAATGACGTGCTCTACCACGCGGCGGAGCGCCACATGCTGCAGGATGTTGTCACTTGCATCCGGGAGAAATGCACGATCGACGAATTGGGCGCTCGGCGCGAGCGGTTCGCCGATCGGCATCTCAAGACCGGCCAGGAAATGGAGCGGCTGTTCCGTCGCTATCTCAAGGATGCGTCGCCCGTCTCTCGCACGCTCGAGATCGCAGCGCGGTGCAGTTTCAGCCTTGAGGAGCTCCGTTACCAATATCCGGATGAGATCAATGTGCCCGGCCGGACGCCGCAGGAGGAGCTGGAGCGGCTGACCTGGGAGAAAGCCCCCGACCGCTATCCCGAGGGGGTCGATGACAAGGTGCGCTCGCAACTGGTGCACGAACTGAAGCTCATCGCGGACCTTGAGTATGCGCCCTATTTCCTGACCGTCCATTCCATCGTGACCGAAGCGCGGCGGCGCGAGATTATCTGCCAGGGACGTGGGTCGGCCGCGAACAGTGCCGTTTGCTACGTGCTGGGCATCACCTCGATCGATCCGGTGCGCTCGGAATTGCTGTTCGAGCGTTTCGTGTCGGCCGAGCGGCGCGAGCCGCCCGATATCGACGTCGATTTCGAGCATGAGCGCCGGGAGGAAGTGATCCAGTGGATTTATGAGACTTATGGGCGGACGCACTCGGCGCTGACGGCCGTCGTGACCCGCTATCGCGCGCGGGGCGCGGTCCGCGAAGTCGGCAAGGCGCTCGGCCTGAGCGAGGACATGACGGCGGGTCTGGCCGGGTCCGTCTGGGGATGGAGCCAGGATGGCGTCGAGGAAAAACACGCGGAAGAGCTCAATCTGGACCTCGCCGACCGGCGCCTGGTGCTGACCCTGGAATTGGCCCGTCAGCTCATCAATACGCCGCGCCATTTGTCGCAGCATCCTGGCGGATTCGTGCTGACGCGCGATCGGCTTGACGAACTGGTGCCCATCGAGCCGGCTGCGATGGAAGATCGACAGGTGATCGAATGGGACAAAGACGATATCGATCTCCTGGGCTTCATGAAGGTCGATGTCCTGGCGCTGGGCATGTTGTCGTGCATGCGGCGGGCGTTCGAGTTCATGGAGAATGACAAGGGCCTGAAGCTCGATCTCGCGACCATCCCCGCCGAGGATCCGGCGACCTACGCGATGATCCGCAAGGCCGATACCTTGGGTGTCTTCCAGATCGAGAGCCGCGCACAGATGGCGTCCATTCCGTTGATGGCGCCGCGCACCTTCTATGATCTGGTCATTCAGGTGGCGATCGTGCGCCCCGGGCCGATCCAGGGCGATATGGTCCACCCTTATCGTCGCCGGCGCAACGGCGAGGAGGCCGTCACCTATCCGACCGAGGAACTGCGGCGCGTGCTCGAGAAGACCTTGGGGGTGCCGCTGTTTCAGGAGCAGGCGATGCGCGTGGCCATCGAATGCGCTGGCTTCACACCGAGCGAAGCGGATCTGCTTCGGCGCGCGATGGCGACGTTCAAGCTGACAGGCGGCGTCTCACATTTTCGGGACAAGCTGATCGATGGCATGGTCGCGCGCGGATACGATCAGGAATTCGCGGAGCGCACCTTCAAACAGATCGAGGGCTTCGGCTCCTATGGTTTCCCGGAAAGCCACGCCGCGAGCTTTGCGCTGATCGCCTACGCCAGCAGTTGGGTGAAATGCCATCATCCAGATGTGTTTTGCGCCGCGCTGCTAAATGCCCAGCCCATGGGCTTTTATGCCCCGGCCCAAATCGTCCGCGACGCGCGTCAGCATGGCGTCGAGATCCGCCCGATCGACGTCAATCACAGCCGCTGGGATTGCACCCTTGAGCCAACGGGCGGCCGCTATCTCGCCGTTCGGCTGGGCCTTCGCATGGTGAATGAGCTCGCCAACCGCGATGCCGCGGCGATCGTCACGGCGCGCGCCGATCAACACTATGAGAGCGTCGAGGAAATCCAGCGGCGTGCCGGCGTGGGGCGCGGCGCTCTGGATCGGATCGGCGAAGCCGATGGGTTCGGCTCATTGGGGAACAATCGGCGTGAGGGACTGTGGAGCGTTAAGGGGCTCGGCAATGCAGCATTGCCCTTGTTCGCTGCGGCGGACGAACGTGAAGGCAAGCTACGCCAGGAAGCGATCGAGCCGACGGTCATCCTTGCGCCTATGGGCGCCGGCGCGGAAGTGGTCGAGGATTATCGGGCCTCTGGCCTGTCGCTGCGGGCTCATCCGCTGGCGTTCCTGCGCGACGAATTGCGCAATCGCAAGATGATCACCTGCGATGAGCTGCAGTCCATGAAAGACGGCCGCTGGATCAATCTCGCGGGGATCGTGCTGGTCAGACAGAAGCCGGGCTCCGCCAAGGGCGTCATGTTCATCACGCTGGAGGACGAAACGAACGTCGCCAACCTGGTGGTATGGACCAACGTGTTCGAGAAGCATCGGCGCGCCGTCCTGGGTGCGTCGATGATGGGCGTGCGAGGCCAGGTGCAGCGCGAGGGCGAGGTGATCCATGTGGTCGCCCAGCGGCTCGATGATTTGTCGCCGCTCCTTGCCAGCGTTGGCACACGCACGGATGTCGCCGATATCTACCGGGTTAGTCGCGCTGACGTGGCCAAACATCCGCTGCGGTGCGATCCCCGTGATCTGGTATCGTGGGATCGCAGATCGCTGACGCCACCGCCTGATCCCGGCATAAGGGTCCGTTCGCGTGATTTCCGCTGATCCTGTCCAAACTCGCCGGCTCGCAGCTCCGGGGGAAAACGAGAGAAGTTCGGCGCAGTGGGAGCTTGTCATTAGACTAGCCGGTCGGTGCATAGGTATTCGGGCGAGAGACATCATTCCAGCTCATGGCAGGGAGCCTGGACCATTCCTATATCGCCTTCGGGGGCCAGCTTACGGCCAACGCGTCACAGTGTTTCTGTTCACGCCATTGACGTGTGAGCGGGTGAACGAGGCGCGCCAGCAACAGCCGGAGCAGGAAAGCAGCGTTTCATGGTATCTTCGTCCGCCGCGACAGTTGAAGCCCTCATCGCGACACTGCTTGCGACACGGAATCAGACCGACATGATTGCCAAGCTGGGCCAATCGCCGCGGCCTGCGATGTCCAAGGCGATCGGCGCCGAGATCCGGTCCGCAATCGAGACGCTCGGCGGTCATATCGAAGCAAAACGCCGCCGCGAGGCGACCGTGACGCTCCTCGCGCTGTTGTACATCGATGCCGCCTATGTGGTGCCCCGCCTGCGCCGGGCAGGTGTGCTGCGTGCTTCGCGTTACGGCTACGCCGGCAATCTGATCGGCACCCTCGCCAAGACCGCACTCCAGATACGGCCGTTGTTGAACGCTCCAGAACGCGCTCGCTATTTCGAGTCCGTGATTGCGCTCAGCAAATTGGCCTCCAACGCGCGCGCGCTCTACGACGAAATCGTCAAAATCCTCGGGAGCCGGCGAGATTGCGTTCTCAAGACCCTGCTCGTGATTCTCAATAACCAGTTCTACCAGGGCTGGGTCGCCGACCCTTCGCAGCCGTCCTGGTCGCCTCGCCGCTACACCACGGAAGAATATGTAGACGGCGCCTCGCTGATCTTCTCGATCTATGCCTCGCTGTTCCCGATCACCGACGAATGCTGCAATCACGTCGATATTGCTGCCATCACGACGGACGCGGTGGTCTATGAACGACTGCTCCTCGCGGCCGTGCGCCTCACAAAATTCAAGGACGCGGAAACCCAGATTGATGGGTTGCCCTATCAAGCGACGCTCGAAGGCGAGACCGTCACAATCTCATCGATCGACCCGGACATAGAGCGCTCCGTCCGCTTGGGCTACATTCAGAGCGACAATCAAGCGATCATCCGGATCCACCGTTTCCGGAACTCAAACCCGCCGATGTCCATGAGTGACTTTCTCGACATGGGCTTTGAACGTGACGCCTTTCCCGGCTTGCTCGAACTCGCGGAAAAGCCGGTCAGACGCTATCGAATGATGCTGCCGACGGCGCCGGAAATCTTCTCGATCTTCGCTGGGGACCAGATGTTTCGCGAGGAGGTGGAGAGCCTCCTCCTCCTCGATGTCAACAACTTTGGGAACGTCAGCGATCTGATCGCCGATGTGAATGAGCATGTCACCACCACCGACATCTTCAAATTTCAGAGGTACTTCACCTTCCTGAGCGGTGTGTACCAAAGGGCCTTGGCGCGGATTGAGGACGAGGCCGAGCGCACATTCCTCACCTTCACGTCGACCGTCTTTGTGATGTCTCACGACAATCTCTTCATGCAGATGATGTTGATTTTTAGGAGCGAAGCAAAGGTGCGCTCCCTGATCGATCTGATGAAAATGACCATCAGCACCGGTCACATCGATCTGCAATATCGACCGTTGATCGACCTCGGCGGCTACTACGTCATTGCCCCTCAGGTGCTGGCCGCCTCGAATCTCGTCCGTAACACCATCGTGGCCAACGGCCTGCGACCGATCGCACTCGGCCCCGAAGACCAGATGGTGAACGCAGTGATCGACGCGCTCAAATCCGCGGGGTTCAAGGTTGAATCCGGCGTGGAACTGCGTGCTGGCGGGCTCGATTTTGAACTCGACATCGTCGCCTGGCGCGATGGCCATCTGTTTTTCTTCGAATGCAAGAACGCCTACCACCCGTGCTCACCACACGAGATGCGCAACAGCTATGATCACATTAAGGTCGGGCGCGACCAGCTGGACAAGCGGCGGCGGGTCTTTTCGGAGACGACCCACAAGAGCCAATTGTTGAAGAAGCATGGCTGGGCGGTCGATCCGTCTGCCGAAGTCCACACCGGAATCGTCACCGCAAATCGTATCTTTCATGGTGCGGCCCTGAACGGCCATCCGGTTCGCCAGGCGCATGAACTCATCAATGTCCTGACCATGGGCAAGCTGAGCGGTGAGGAGCGCAGTCTGTCGATCTGGGCCGGAAGCGAATTCCATGCGCTCGATCTTGTGACCTATCTCGAGGGCGATTCCATCGCCGCCAAACAACTTGCGGCGCTCGACCCCACAGACTGGGAAGTCGCGATGGGATACAGGCGACTTACGCTCGCGACCTATGTCCTTGATCCTCTGAAACTTCAGGGGATCATGGAGGCAAGCTACCCGGCCGTTGAACACGCATGATGCGGACACGCCGATAGATGGCCGACAACAAGAACCAGCACTTCGTCCCTCGGGTCCACCTTCGGCCGTTCACGGTCAACGGAGAGGGGCTGGCGATCAACCTGTTCAATCTCGATCGCATGAAGGCCATTCCCAACGCACCCGTCAGGAATCAATGCTCGGGCGACTATTTCTACGGGCAAAACAAGCTTCTCGAGAACGCGATCAACTTCATCGAGGACCCTTATGGGCCGATCGTCCGCCACTTGTCCGATGGCGGCGCGGTCGGTTCAGCGGTCAAGGTCGTCCTCAAGCGGTTCATCTATCTCCAATACCTCCGGACGGAAGCCGCCTCGCTGAAAGCCAGTGAAATGGCGCTGGCGCTGCAAGATGTTCCTGGATCCGACCTTCCCGTGCCAACGGTGAAGGAGGCATCGAAGGAGGCCGTCCAGGCCGCGATGCTGAACTACAAGGACACGATGCGGATCGTCGACGATCTCACGCTTTGCATCGCGCGAAACCGGTCAGACCTCCCATTCTTCACCTCCGACGATCCGGCCATCCTGACCAACCGCCTGCATATTCAACGGCCGCGCAAGGGCCGACCGAGTTTCGGGGTAAAGACCGCTGGGGCCATCTTTTTCCTGCCGCTCTCACCTTCTCTCTGCGCAATCCTTTACGACGGGGCTGTCTACACCTCTGGCCACCGGGCGCACTGGATCGACATCGATCGGCACCAGGATATCGAGGCGCTCAACGCCCATCAGGTTCTTGGCTGCTGGGCCAACGTGTATTTCCGGGAATGGGGCGATCGCGATACAATTGCGTCGCAGGTAGAGGCCGGTAAACCCGGACGGCCTGCCACTCGGCAAACGGTGACCCAGGCCGTCCTCGAAAAGAGCGACGATTGGGGCGAATATTACGCCGTCAGGAAGCCCACCGATATCAGAAACGGGGAGAAGGTCCTTGTCCATGTAGCGACGAACCACCCAGCCCCTTCGACCTGGCCCTCATTTCTGCGCTTCCGCTCGAACGCGCACGCCTACTCGAATGACACCGGCGCCGGCTTGACCCGCCGATGGTGCCTTGAACAGGGATTCGTGCAGGGAAGCGGCTATCGAAAGATCTCGGTCTAGCGTGTGGGCGCCGATAGCGCGATTTCCGCTGACGCACCCGGCCCGGAACGCAGCGCAAGAAACAGCGAATAGGGCTCTCTACTCGCCGCCAAATGCGGGATGATATGTGACGATGCCGCTGTGGTGCTGCTGATCGAACGAGAGCCGCTGAAAAAACTCTGGCGGGGCTCCTGCTAACCGCAGGTCGGGATCGACGGCAAAGCCGAACCGGCGGTAGTAAGCGGGATCGCCGAGAACCACGCATCCTTTCGAGCCTTGCCGCTTCAGGTCGGTGAGACCTGCCTCGATCAGCGCACTGCCGACGCCCTCTCGTTGGCAATTTGGGTCAACCGACACGGGGCCAAGCCCAAACCACCCGTCGAGAATGCCGTCGATCATGACTGGGGAGAATGCGACATGGCCTACGATATTCCCACCGTTGGCAGCGACAAGCGAGATCGTCAGCGCACCCGCATTGCGCAGCCCATCAACGATTGAGGCCTCGTTGCCGTCACTGTGCTCCGCTGCGAGGAAAGCGGAAGTAGTTACGGCGCGGATAAATTCCTCGTCCGCAGGTTTCTCGGGTCGTATCTGCATCGGTATCATCATAGCAAAGTGTCGAAGGCCCTCAACGGTAGGGCGGCGGCCTATCGATAGGTTCAGCCTGACGAAGGTCTCATGCAATATCGCCCAACAGGTCGCCCATGGCGTTGTTCGAGGTCGGTGTCCAAGCCGTGAGCCGTTCGGCGATTGCACAGAAGCAGCGCGCGAAGGCGACCTGGCCGCGATGAATGTCAATCGCGTGGTCAGGCTCGCCCGTATGAACGATGGCGCTGCGGGCATAGTAGATCGCCAGAACGCTGGCCTGATAGTTCGCCACGCCTGGCACCCCTTTGATGCAAATCCCAATCCGGCGCCGCAGGCGCTCTGCAATCGCGGGGGCATATTGGTCCGTGAGCAGCGTCTCGAACGCCACCGCCAGCGCGACGATCGCCTCCGCCTCGTTCGCCCGGGCACTGAACGACTGCCGGAACCAGTCCAAGGCAGTGAGCAGACGGCGGTAAAGGCGGTTCTCCGGTTTCGAATGCGTGGCGATACTGACGTGACGAAAATAGCCTCGCTCCACCGTGTTCAACGCCTGCGTCACCTTCGCCGCAAGCCGCCGCATGCGGGACGTCGCCAGTGCGGTGGTGGAGAGCGTCGCGGCGACGTCAGAGAGCTTGGCCAGCTCGAGCTGGGAGACGTTCATGGGCACGCGGCGCGTGGACATCGGGCGGCCAGGGATCGCCTCACCGATCATATAATGGGCGATGTCGAGCGTCTCGAAATTGTTGACGAAGGACGAATTGCGGTGCCGGTCGAGCGGCCCGACTGCCTCCTGCGACAGGCTATGCAGCATCAGCAGGTTCGCCGCTGCCACCCTGATCTTGAGTGAATAGACGAACTGGTTCTCGTACATATCGCCAGTGAACGACGTGAGGCGGACCAGCATGAGCGGGTTCTTTCCGAACCACTTTGCCGAGTAAGCGAAGTGCCGGAAATCCGACTTGTCTATGCGCTGCTTCACGCCGAGCCCCCTTGCCATCCGCTCGATGCTGGCGACGGCCGCGTCGAACGAATTGCTCTGGGTACTCACGGCGAAGCCCGCGCTCCTGAAGATCGCCTCGGAGCGGAGCTTGCTGTCCTTCGCGAAGATCCGCGGCATCTCCATCCCGAAACCTGTCAGCGGATAGAGGACGAAGCCCGGCCTGTCGGCGCCTGCGGTCGCGAGCCCGGCGATGACCCGCGCGGGCACATCCCCGCCCCCATTCTTGGCGGTGTGCAGGATATAGTCGTCGAGCAGAGAGCGCCCGATGTAGAACTCGTTCGACCATAGCGTGCGCGCGATCGCCGCGCGGAGCTGCAGGATATGATGCTCGATCGCCTGGCGATCCTTGGCAGACAGCTTGGTTTCGTCCGTGACGAGATCGTCGATGCTGTCGAACTGGGTCAGCAGGTTGTGCTTGGCCTTCAGGAAATCGTCGGACTGTTTGAGCTTCTTGCCGAGCGTGACGGTCAGACCGCCGAGCGTCGAGGTCATTCGCCCCCCTCGCTCTTGCGGGACGCCTGCCATTCTCGCGCCGCCGCCTCGATGTCGAACCCTTCGATCGACAGGCCGACAATCGTGTTGATGAAGGCCTTCGCCTCGGCGATCACGGCTTCAGCCTCCTCGGGATTGCTGAAGGCTCCTTGGTGCACCACGGCATTGCGCACCGTGTTGATCTTCTCGGCCGACGCTTTGAGCGCCTTTCCGATCGGACTCTTGTCCGGCGTCTCGAAATAGATCGGAACGAACAGCCGAGTGACCTTTAGCGGAAGGCCATTGGCCCAACGCAGGAACATGTCGACGATGGTGTCATCGAATTCGGTCTTGCGGGCCCATTCCGTCCGAATGGCATAGTTGGCCGCGATCTCCGCTGCCGTGGCGCAACGGACGATCGCCGCAGATGGCTCTTCTCGAAGGTGCAGGCCGGATAATTTGGTCCATTGTGACTGCAATTTTTCGAGATCGGTGCGTTCGTTATAGGGCTTTGACGATTTCTCGCGATGTGCGTTGCTGTTTGCCTTAGCCATTTGCCCCCCAATTTTGCTGCCCGCCGCCCGATCAGGGCAAGCTCTTCAATATCTTTTCTACGATGAAGGTATAGCTTGCGATGCGGGCGGGCTGATCGGAATTGCCCTGCTTATAACGGGGGATTCCATGACCGCAGTTACGGCGGCGAACGTCTTTTACATCAAGCTGGGCCGGGGCGGTGACTGGGAGACGGAGAGCATCCGCGACGGCGTGCTGCGCTTTGGCTACCGCGAAGTGCCGCACGACCTTTGCGTGGCAGGCGACTGGCCCGGCGTTTGGGACGCGATGAAGGATCGTCGAGGGGACGCCGGCGCTGCAACTCGCGATGTGAAGCAAATCCGGGCATTTTACGAGAGCGACGAGGATACCATCTTCATCACCTTCGTCGGCGGCTTGCTCTATTGGTGTCGGCCGGTCGGCGAGATCGAGATCCTGCCCGACAACAGCCATCGCCGCGCGACCCTGGATGGCTGGCACAGCACGTCGGTCGGCGGCAGTCTGTTGACGGCTGACCGGCTGTCCGGGCGACTGCTCAAGGTCCAGATGTTCCGCGGGACGATCTGCGACGTGCGCGCGGCCGACTATCTGCTGCGCCGGTTGAGCGATGAGCTGTCACCGGAGGTCGCAGCGGCGGAAGAGGCGGAACGCGCCCTCACAGCGGCGATCATTCCCCTGATGCGACTGCTGACCTGGCAGGATTTCGAACTGCTGGTTGATCTGGTCTTCTCGAGTAGCGGATGGCGCCGGCTCAGCCAGGTCGGCCGGACCCAGAAAACGATCGACCTCGAACTCGTGCTTCCGAGCACTGCCGAACGCGCCTTCGTGCAAGTGAAATCTCAAGCCACTCGGGCAGCTCTCGACGACTATGTCGGCCGGCTGGCCGAAGCGGAGGCCTATGATCGCATGTTCTTCGTATGGCACACCGGCAACATCCCAGAGAATGAAGGCCCGGACGGGGTAATCCTACTCGGGCCGCAGCGCCTCGCGCGAATGGTCCTCGACGCAGGGCTGTCGTCCTGGCTCCGGGAGAAGGTCTCGTGAGCACTATCACCCCCGGACCGGCGCGATCACGGCCGGCGCGAAAGGACTGACCGTGGACTACGAACCCTATCCCGACGAGGTGGATGACGAGCCTCGATATCGTCCGGTGGCTGAGATCGGACAGGCCGAACTCTACGAAGCCCTGATGACCCTGGCAGGGTTCGGCGAGAATCCATTTTTGAGGATGCAGGCGAGCCAGCTGTGCCTGGTCGACAACATGCTCAATCACATCGAGCAGGAGATCCTTGAGCATCAGCTCGACGACGAACCGCCGCGCGGCCGGATGGCGCAGCTGTCGGCCCTGACACCCATGTGGATCTATGCGGCCTACGAACTGCTCCGCACCTGGCGCCAACGGTGCGAGGAGGTCATCAAGCTCGCGGAGAATGGCGGGATCAATCTCAAGGCCACCAACCTCGAACGCGATCTCGGCTACCGGCATTACGATAGGGAGCTGCGGGCCCAACAGCTTCGCGATGCTCAGGAGCGACCCGAACTCGTCGATCAGATGCGGATCGATCTACGCCGGACGGAAATGGGCTTCACCAGGCTGGAATTCCTGCGCGTTGCGCTCGCCAAGCATGAGGTGAGCAAAAAGGGAAACAAGAAGCCCATCGCCTTCGCGCCCGGGCTCGCCACCGTCGATCGCCATTGCGGATCGATGCAATATGAGCTCTCCAACGGTGGCTCGATCATCGACTATGTTACGCGGCGCGATATGGCTGAGACGATCCGCTATATCCCCGAGATGGAGAATCCGAGCGACGAGGATCTTGCTGGATTCAGGGTCTATATGAACCCGCCGGATGTCGAGCCCCCGGCGGCCTGAGACCTCAAAGCAGCGACGCTTGCGCCGCGGCCGGTGGATAGACCTGCAGCGGCAGGAGGCTGCCCTTCGGCAGGAGGCCAAGCACCTCCTCTGCTGGTACTGAGGGATCAAGCCAGTCGGCCCACCGGTCGCGCGGTAGCGGGATGATCTGACGGGAATGATAGGGCGCGACATCCTCGCCGGGCTCCATCGTCAGCATGGTGAACGCCTCGCCGATTTCCGGATGCGATCGCCAGATGCCGGCGATGCAGAACCAGGGATGGTCCTTCATCGTGAACAGCCATTTTGTCTTGCGCTTCTGGCCCGGTTCGAGCGGCGCCGTGAACTCATAGAAACCGTCGGCCGGAATGAGGCAGCGGTGCGAAGTGAACTCGCGGCCCTCGGAGCGGAAATTATAGACCGGCCGCCCATTCTGGCCAGGCCAGCTCCATCGCCGATTGACGAGCTCGCCCGATCCCCTGCCCTCGCCGCTGCGCACGATAGGCGCGACGTCGCTGATGTTGATGTCTGCGCGGGCCGCGACATTGGGCGTCCCTTCGGGCATTTTGATCTTGATCTTGAGGTCGTCGAAATCCTCAACGATCGAGGCGATATCGACCTCCAGGCGATAATCATTGCACATCGGTCATCCGTTCCACTGGTCCTTGCGACTCATCGTCGTTCTATATATGTTCTTGTCATGGCGACGCCAACACCGTTCGACTCCGAGGCCCCCCTCGAAAAGCTCTTGCCCATCATCCGGCGAAATCCGGACGATATGCAAGAAATGGAAATGGTCGAGGCCCGGTGGGGCTCCAATCCACGCTTCAGCGGCGGGGCCTCCTTCCGCTTCGTGCGCTCGGAGGGCCAGATCTTCCCCAGCCAGCGCTGTCTGGTGCCCGCCTCGGAATTCCACATGACCGTTAGCGGCGGCAAGCAGTATCGGGTGCGGCTCGAAGACGGCAATTTCTTCTATCTCGCGGCGATCTGGGAGCCGGCCATGGCAGAGTGGCCCCTGTCCTTCCGGGTCATCACCGTCGCGGCCAATCCTGAAGTCAGCCACTATCAGGATCGACACGATGCCATCATCCTGCGCCGGCAACGCATGCAATGGCTCGACCACCTGCTCCCAGAGATCGACCTTCTCGAAACACCGCCGGCCCGCACCTTCATCGTCGAGGAAATAAACGGCGGCCCGAGGCAGAAGAGGCTTGCCGTCTAGTCCGGGATCTGGATTTCCATCGCCGCCATCTGAGCGATCAGCTCTGCCCTGGTGATCCGAACATCAAAGCGCCATTCAAGGAGCCGCACACCGTGGCGAGCCAGCAGCGCGCGCTTTTTCTCGTCGCGGAATTGCGTGAGCTTGAACCCCTCTTCGCCGCCGAAGAGCGTCACGGGCGCGTAGTGCTGCTGCCCCTGATACTCGATGGCGAGGCCCAGCTCCGGCACATGGATATCGACGGACTGCATGCCGAGGAACGCCGGGCGCCATTGATGGACCGCGGAGGGCCATAGGGTTCGAACCAGATCGAGCAGCGCCACCTCGGACACCCAGCCCCGTCCGATCTCGGGAATCGACCTCTCGCGGCGGAACGCCTCTTCGGCAGCGACCATGGCGGTCGCAAAGAACGCGGATGCCCCGGTGTCGGCGGCCCCGATGTTGATGGAGAAAATCCGGCCGCGCCGCGCACCGTGGTTCGTGAACTGCGCCATATGACGCCGATAGGCGGCCCAATCCGAAGCGGGCGGCATGGGCGGTATCATGGTCGACCCGAAATCCGGCCGAAGCCTGATCATTTCCTCCAGGACAGGCGGCTCCAGCGTGAATTGCGCATCGAGATGGCCCAGGAATGCCTCGAATTCCTCCAGCAGACGCCCCGCAATGAGCGATGATTCCGCATGTTTGCGCGCCAGTACGCGAATATCCTGCGCGCGCAGCGGCGATCCTGTCAGGAATCTGAGATAGATGACCTCGTCGAACAGAGGCTCACGATCGCGGCCGGGCACCGCCTCGACCAGCGTAAGTGCCTCGTCGAGCCGATCAGCCTGTGTGAGTTCAAGAACGCGCTGCCAATGCGGATCGGGATCCCAAGGTTCGCCATCGACATCCGGAAGATCACCTGGGAGGCCGGTGCCGTCAGCGCCACGCCATTGGTCGCCAAGCAGGCGTGCCTGCAATCCGTAACTCCGGGCCCGTTGATTGTCTTCCCATACGCGGGCAGTCGGCAAGGCTGGATCGAGGGGATTGGGCGTCCAGGACTGACCTTGGGCGATTCCATCGGGCCGCATCACATAGCCGATGTCGAATCCCGCGGCGGCGTAATCAGCCATGGCGAGATCGCCGATAGCTTCAACGATGCGCTCGAACAGCCGGACCTGATCCTGACGGACCCCGATCGAGAGCAGGACGCGGCCACGCGCCGAGATCTGCCGGAAGATGCCCGGCGCATGGACGGAAAGCTTAACGGCGCGTTGCCGCCGGATCCCCGGCCCTTCGAGGAAGTGAATGCGATGGGTAATGTCGTCGGGGAAGTCGGGATAGCTCAACGGCACCGGCTCCACCGCCTTGGGCACCCGCTTCTTGGGCGGCGCCTCCGGTCCATATTCTGTCAGCAGCTCACCGCAGAGCGCCGATAGTCGAGTGAAATGAACGGCCGTTGCCGAGCCTGCCGCGCGTTTCCCTGCGAGCGTCGCGTAGAGTTTCTGCCACTTTGCCAGGTCCTTTCGATAGAATTCGCGGGACATCCGGCTGCGCAACGTATCCTCATGGAGCTTGGCTGCCTCACGGAACGCCTGAAGACCGGCATCTCCCTCTTCCGGTGACGGGGGCTTGAGCTCCACAGCGCGCACCCGGTCAGTCGAACGACGGCGAGCCGTCGGCCCAGCCCGACGCCTGCCAGCGGATATTGAATTGCTCCTGCAGCTGCGGCTGCATCGGCGCGGCTAGATCGGTCACCTGAAGCTCAGGCAGGAACAGCTCGGGCTTTCGGATCTTGCGACCGCCACCGCGGGCGCGCGTCAACTGGACGTCTTCCACTCCCCGGAATGCGATGGAAACGAGGCCGGAACCGGCCAGGCCCACGTCGGCGAGCACGGCGGCAAGACGCTCGAGATGGGCGGCGATCGATGCTTCCAGCTCGCGACCATTCACCAGGATCTCGGGATCATCGTCGATCCGGGCGCCGATCATCGCCTCGAATTCAATCAGGCCGGGTCGAACAAGGCGCGTGCGCCACCGGGTCTCCGGGTTATTTTCGGTCTGAATGAGCGGCAGGCCATAGCTCCACCATTGGCGCTCATCCGAATCTGACTGAACCCGGACCTGGCTGTCAGGCGGAAAGCGGAGCGCCGCAGCGAGGACGGTCTTTGGATCGAGAGCCGGCCGATCCATCGCAGCGAGCGGCACAATGCGCAGCGTCATGCTGGGCATGGCGACGATCTCGGGAAGCCCTCCTCGCATCCGGTCCGCCGCCAGCTCTGAAATCGCGGTCCGCGCGGCCTCCCAGCGGGGATCCACCTGCGGCGCCGTTGGCGCCGGCGGCGCGACACGAATTCGGGAGCGCCCAACCTTCTCGAACGCATCTATCGCGCCGATCAGCGTTCCGGCGCGCGCATTGAGTTCCCGGATCGCATCCAGGGTGACCTGCTGCGTGCCGTGCCGCACGTCATAGTCGGTCTTCGGCCAGACCATGTTGGGGTTCCGGTCCATCACATGGATGCGCTCATAGACCAGCTCCATGAGAGAGGTGTTCGCCGCGCGAAGCGCCATGGCGGCCTCCTGTAGCGCGGTGTCCTCGAAATCGAAGGCAGCGCCCGCCCAGGTAGCAGCCATATCATCGAGGGGATCGAGTGCCTTGCGCGGATAGGGCGTCCCGAAATTATGCTCGCGCAGGAACTGGCGCAGCAGCTCCGGGATTTGCTGGCGATACCGCTGCAACAGCTCAACATCATGAGGGTGAGGTTCGGCCGGCGGCGCAGCCGCCATAAGAACCTCGTCGTCGAGAATCAGGCGAAGAGCGCTCTCCAGATCCTTCTGAAGCCCTGCCCGCGCCGCCTGGCGCTCCTCGTCGGTCGCGTCGGCCGGACAGTGGAAGAGGATCGGCCGTTTGAAATGGGTGAGGTCGAACGGAAGAGGATGCTCGTCGGGATGGCCCATCGCTGTGTTCATGACGCCGATCATCCTGCCCCACCCGCGCGATTTTAGCGCCCAGCCATGCTCGAGCAGGACATTGGGGTTGGGCGAGAGCTGGCCCTTGGCGCGCGTGGCAACGTGCGTGAGGTCGGACAGGAAGGCGACCGCCCGGTCGATCTTTCCGAAGATGGTGTCCGCGAGCGGCGGCATGCCCGGCACATTCACAGTGTCGCGATCGGCGCGAAGCTCACGATCGGCGGGATCAACGTCGGCGTCCGCATTGACGGTTCGAATGGCGCGGTCCAGCGCCCACTGAATCAAGCCGCGACCGATCCGGTTCTCCGTGTCGCTTTGCCAGGAATAGAAGATTTGGTGCGGCATTCAGGTAGCGATTCTCGTCGTTATGGTGGTCGCCCTCGCTAACATGCCTGCCTGGCCCAAGCATCATGGACGCACTTTTGTCGGTGTTCCATCTTTCGTGAATCGGCGCGATTCAGAAACTGAGTCGGAACGATGATTTGAGTTCTATTGGCTTTGTTCCATTGCTGTGAACTGGTCCAAAAATGTGCCATCAACGTGAACTGAGTCGCGTTGCAAATGGAGGGCAAGTTGCGCCGCATCCCGCTCAGCCGGCGATCGCATATGATCGGTTCGCAGTCCTTGGAAACCGGGGTCGCGGAGCACGAAAGCGCTCTGGAGCGGGATTTCGTGACGCTCACGAGCTTTGCCGATGCTTGCGCCGTAGTGACGGCGCAGCCGGTTACAGTCCGGTTCCGGCAAAGCGGGCGGGCGCGGCGATATACACCCGACTTCCGCGTCGATTGGAGCGCAGGTTCCAGCGAGCTGGTGGAAGTCAAATATCGCGTCGATCTGCGTGCTGGCTGGCAGCATTTGCGGCCCGCCTTCGCGGCGGCCCGGCGCTGGGCGCACGAGCATGGCGCGCGTTTCAGGATCGCAACGGAGCTTGGCATCCGCGGACCGAGGCTCGAAGCGGCAAAGCGGCTCCTTCCCCTCAGAAATGCTCCCGTGGACCTGGCGCTGGCCGAGCTGGCGGTGGCGCGGGCGCGGGAGACGGCAATCGACTTCATCGAGCTGGTCGATGCGTTGCCGGCTTCGCGCGAAGTTGCGCTCGGGGTGGTCTGGCGGCTGATCGCGCGCGGGGCGCTGATCGTCGACTTGTCGGTTCCGATCGTGCCCGGTTCATCCGTGAGGGCGGCGTGACCGTCCCCGACCTGACAGAGGTTGCAGAAGCCGCCTGGGACGAGGCGCGGCGATGCCTTCCGGTGATCCGCCGTCTTGCGGAAAGCCCCAACCGGTCGCGGGCAGAAGTTGTAGCTGCGGGCGCGGAACTGGGATACGGGCCGACCCACATCTATAACCTGATACGCAGCTATGTGGCCGATCCGCGGCTGACGAGCCTGCTGCCGAGCAAGCGAGGCCGAGCGTTCGGCTACTCCAAGCTCGACAATGAGATCGAAGCGATCGTCAGCGAAGTGATCGACAGCCTGTATCTCACGCGGCAGAAACCCAAGATCGTCGATCTTGTCGCGGAGGTTCAACGTCGTTGCATCGCGCGCGGCTTGAACGCACCAGGCCGCAAGGGAATTACCGCCCGGTTGCGGGCTCGGCCCGCCCGTGACGTAGTTGCCAAGCGAGAAGGCCGCAAAGTGGCCCGCGACCGCTATGCACCGGCAGTAGGGTCGCTCGAGGCGCACTGGCCACTGTCGTTGATCCAGATCGACCACACGCTTGTCGACGTAATCGTGGTCGACAGCGAGACGCGCGCGCCGATCCAGCGTCCCTGGCTGACGCTTGCGATCGACGTCTGCACGCGCTGCGTTGCCGGCTTCCACCTATCGCTGGAACCCCCTTCAGCCACGTCCGTGGCGATGTGCCTTGCGCACGCTGCGCTCGGCAAGGAAACCTGGCTGGCCACGCGTGACATCGACGCGGTGTGGCCGGTTCGCGGCGTGCCGGAGCGGCTCCACCTCGACAATGCCAAGGAGTTCCGGTCGGAGGCGCTGAAGCGGGGGTGCGAGCAATATGGCATCGCCATCGACCACCGGCCTGTGCGAACGCCGCACTATGGCGGGCATATCGAACGGCTGATCGGGACGATGATGGGCAAGGTCCATCTGCTGCCCGGAACGACCTTCTCGAACATCCGCGAGAAAGGCGACCTCAATCCCGAAAAGAGCGCCGCGATGACGCTGGACGAGGTCGAGCGCTGGCTCGGCCATGCGATAGCCGGCGTTTATCATCGCGATCTGCATCGCGGGATCGGCACGACGCCGCTCGCTGCATGGCAGCGCGGCATCGCCGGCGACGGTCGGACGCTCGGCAGGGGCGAGCCCACGGCGGTCGCCGATCCGCGCCGCTTCCTGATCGACTTCCTGCCGATCGAACGACGCCTGGTACGCCGCGAAGGAGTGTCACTGCACTCGATCCATTACTGGGCCGACGTGTTGGCGACCTGGGTTGGCCATCCCGAGCGCATGATCGTGCGCTATGATCCGCGCGACCTCAGCCGCATCCATCTCCTCGGTCCCGACGGCACCTATTACGACCTTGGCTACCGCGATCTGCGTCGCCCGCCGATCAGCCTGTGGGAGCATCGCCTGGCGCTTAAGCGCCTTCGCGACGAGGGACGCGCGCAGGTCGACGAGGCCGCGATCTTCCGCACGATCGAGATCATGCGCGGGATCGCCGACGAAGCAGTCCGAGCCAGCAAGACGGCGCGGCGCCAGCGGGAACGGCGGCTGCGCGTGATCCAGGGAGGGGCGAACACGCCTGCGGCTGATCCGGCGGATGACGGTTCTCAGGCCCCGACCGAAACCGAACCGCTTCTGGATGGCACGCTACCTCCCGACAATATGCTGCCGTTCGAGGAATGGAGTTGAGCACCGACTATCCGCATCTGCACCCCTCGGCCCGTGCATGGGCCGATGAGGACGCAGCATCCCGGATACGGCGCGTTCGCGCGGATCGGTGGATCGGCTATGCACGCGCAGACACCGCTCTGGCCGCGTTCGACGATGTGCTGTCGTTCCCGAAGCGGACACGGATGCCGAACCTGTTGCTGGTAGGCCAGACGAACAACGGCAAGACGATGATCGTCGAGAAGTTCCGGCGGAGCCACCCGCCGACAGCGGCCACCGATACTGCTGACGGTGTTGCCCATGTCCCGGTCCTCAAGATCCAGATGCCTGCGGGGCCTGACGAACGCCGCTTCTTCGGTGCGATCCTCGAAGAACTGGGCATGGGCCAATGGCACGGTGGCAATCTTGCGGGACGCCAAAGCGACGCTCTGCGGCTGATGCGGATGGTCGACGTTCGAATGCTCATCATCGACGAGTTGCACAATATCCTCTCCGGCGCCCGCAACCAGCAGCGTCGCCTGCTCAACTTGCTGCGATGGCTCGGCAACGAGTTGCAGATCCCGCTCATTGGCGTCGGTACGGTCGAAGCGCTCTATGCGATCCGCAGCGATGACCAGCTCGCCAGCCGGTTCGAGCCAGTGCCTCTGCCGCTGTGGACCGAGGGCGCGGAATATCTGCGCCTGCTCAGCACGCTGGAGGCGCTGTTGCCGCTGCGCAAACCGTCCGGGCTCGCCGGTCCGGTGCTGGCGGGAACGATCTTCACGCGCTCCGAAGGCGTGCTCGGCGAAATCGTCGCCATCATCATACGTGCGGCCGTGGAAGCGATATCGTCCGGGGCGGAGGCGATCACGCTGCGGATGATCGAACGATCCAGGTTTACCTCTCCCTCGGACCGTCGTCGTGTGGAGATCTGAGCTTTACGCAACGGAAGTCCACGAGCCACTCGCCCCGCTGAAGTATGTCCTGCCGGTCTATACGGCGCCGATCGCCGGCGAAGCGCTGCTGTCCTGGCTCTCCAGACTTGCCGCGATGGTCGGGCAATCGCCGCTTCTGTTCACCCGCCATGCGTTCGGGATAGATAGCTTGGGACGCCCCGAATGGTGGCGGCGTCCGACGACGGATCAGCGTGACAGGCTGCTGGCGGTCAGTGGCCTTACACCTCGGCAGCTCGATCGCATGACCTTGCAAGGTTGGTCGACAGCTCGGAATGATGAGACAGACACGCGGTTCAGCCCGAGGCGCGTCACCCATCCCAGGCAGTATGCGAGAGGTGTCCGCACGATGTTCGTCTGCGGGGAGTGTCTCGCCGAAGACGAGATACCGTATCTGCGGCGCGAGTGGCTGATCGGTTGGCAGGCAGTCTGCCCGCGGCACAGGAAGGTGCTGATGCGCGGATGCCCGCATTGCGGATGGAAGCTCAGCTCGCTGTGGCTTCGCGGCAAGGAACCGATCGACTGGCACCGTTGCACACGATGCCAAGGCGCTCTCGTGCTCGATGGCCCGCGCGCGATCGACGCCGTCATCACGTTGCAGAAGGCGATGGTTGAGACGAAGCGCCGCGGAGCCGGCGTGATCCCCGGCTTGGGCCTCATCCAATGGGAGTTGTTCACCGTTATCGTCGATCTCGTTCTGCGCGCAGTCTGGGCCGAAGCGAATATCGACCGCCGCGAAGCGCTGTTCGCGATGGTGGCAAAAGACCTCTCGCTGCTACGCGTTGGCAGGTTCCGGACCAACTGGAAGGGCAACTACGGCGCTTTGGCGCTGATGTCATGGATACTCGCCGAATGGCCCCACCAGCTGAGGCGCGTGCTTGAAATGCTCGACACTCCAAGCATCGATACCCTGCTTGGTCAGCTCGACGAACTGACCGAGGCATCGAAAATACGCGCCAGAACACTGATGCGCGATGTGCTGGATCATCGTCCCCAGACCGCGGGCTGGCGGCAATGGCTCAGCGGCTTGGTCGCCGATGGAATGGACTTCCGGGCTCTCGCGCAGGGAGCTGCCGAGTGGCGGCATATAGAGCGGTTTACCGCGCTTGCCATGCTGAGCGAGGGGCGGTCGATCAGAGACACGGCGAGGGTTCTTCAGGTCAGCACCAACATGATCAAGCGGTGGATCGAGGTCGGAAGTACCTATGGAGTGGAAGCCGTCCTTAGACGGCCGCTGCGAATAACTGACCTCACCAACGACCAGATCGGAGAGATCGCAGCGTGGCTTGCTACGATGCCGCGGCCTTCGCACTGGACGGGTGACACTATCCGCAGCGAGATCGCCGCGCGGTTCGGGCTAATGATCACGACACATGCCGCTTTGCGACTCTTCGTGGAAAACCATCCTCGACGACCCGAATGGTCCAAACGATCCCCAGTACGAAATGATGGAACCGGTACGCGTTGATGGCACCAGTTCACGAATGACGGAACACTGACAACTTTCCCTCGTCGAATGATTGTCATCAATGACACTCTACCAGGCGTTTCGGGGTAAAGTGTCATTGATGGCATCTTAGGTTCTGGTGGGGCGGGCCGCCCCGGTCAAAGCGGCGCTGGTCGAGAGCCCATCATCCGCGTCTCCAGATTGCCGCCGGGCCGACGATGCAGGTCGATGACGTGACCCATCGTCGGCGTGAACTCTATCAGACTGGCCACCGTCTCGTAGGATGTGTTCGGCCCGAAATAGCGCCTCGCGCCGTGCCACTTCCGCCCCTCGATCAGGCGGACCCGGTACGTACCCGCAGGCACCGGCAGGGACACCCGGTCATTGGCGGCAACATAGATCGACAGTGCATGGGCGTTCGTATCCGGGTCCACCAATTGCACCACCGTGTTGGAATCGGCTGCCTCGATCGTGAGATTGCTGCGTTTGATCAGACCGATAACATTGGCCCCAACCGTAACCGACCCGCTCCGGAAACGGCTGCGCCGGCTCGAGATCAGGAATCCAGCCATGACGCTGCGCGTCCCCATAGAATGGGATCAGGATCAGCAGCAGGCTCAGCACCGGCAGGGCGAAACGGACAGCGATCGCCGCCGCAGACGGTTGTCGGCGATATCGCTGGTGGCGCGGATCAAGCCAGGCCGCCTCGATCCGCCCCCTACCCTCGTTCCATCTCGTCCGGTTGGCGCGCTGTCTGTGGCGCGCTCGCATATAGTCGCGATCATCGATGCCCATTGGACAGCCGCCTCCTGCCGAATGTCCGGGCCGCCGACGTCCGGATCAAAACCAACCGCCCTTGCGGCCTTCGCCCGCGTCACGAAGGTTTCGGCCGTCGATGGCGGAGCGGCGGATCTCCAGCTCGACCTCATCACCCTTGCGCCGGGTGCGGAAGTCCGCATTGCTGAGGCCGTTGCGCCGGGCATAGTCCTCGGCGGCCTTCTCGCTGCCGAACTTGCCGCCTTCGTCAAAATCCCATGCCATCGTCACTCTCCTTGCTTTCAGCCGGCACCGCGCCGACCGTTCGTCATCAAAGAGCAAGGCCCAGGCTGCGCTCGGGCAGCGGCGGCAGCAGGTCTGCCTTTTCGGGCTTGAGATCCGGGGGCGCCTTGAGGCCGTCGCCCTTGATCGGTGCTGCGGGCTCAAGCGGCCCGTCCGGAAGGGGGGGAAGATCGGCGAGGATGTCCGGCTGATCCGCGAGGTTGATCCCGTCGATCGGGCCGGGATCGAACTTCACCGGCTTGGCGCCGCCCTTCTTGCCGTCGATATCGAGGCGGCCGACCGTCTCTAGGGCCGAGGTCTTGTTGCCGGCATTGTGGTCGAGCTGGCGTTCGAGCTTTTCCTTATCGTCCACGATCATGGTGAGTTCGTCGCGCACCCGCGTCACGCCCACATTGAACAGGCGCTGGTTCGACAGGTTGCGCTCATGGCTGTCCATGACCGTGATCGCCTTGTCGGTGGTGATGCCCTGCGCCATGTGCATGTTGAGCGCGTAGGCGAGGTCCAAACGCGAGAGCATCGGATCGCCCGGCGCCAATGTCAGGGTCTGATTGCCCGCCGTCTCGACGGTGATGCCCGAGGCATCGGCCGAGATGATCCGGGCGAGCGCCGCGTTGTGCAGGTCGCGCGGCTTGTCGTTCGCGGTCCAGCGGATGCGATCCCCCTCGCGGACATGCAGATCCTTCTTCTCGGTGAGTTCGAGCCGGTCCCGCTTTTCGGTGGGCGAGAGGCGCTGCGGGTCGAAGCGAATCTTGCGGCGCCCATCGACCAGTTCGACCTTGCCCGAGGGCAGCACCCTGGAGACGTCATAGCGTCCCTGCGCGAGCCCGACGTCCTGCGCGCCGCCGCGGCCGACATCGAGGGTGAGGCCGGGCCGATAGCTGGCGGCGTAGCGAAGCTCCTCGCGGGTCAGGTTCACGCGGTCATAGACGATGAGATGGATGCCCTCGCCCCGCACGGTGCCCTCGGCGGCAAGGCCGTCCTGGATGCGCTGGTTGATGATGGCGCGGGACTCCCGGCCAGACGCAAACACCTGGGTCGCGGCACGGTCGTCCGCCCCCAGCGCGAGCCACCTGTCGGCGGCCTCTTCGGGCGGGTTCGCGCTTTCGTGGACGTTATCGCCCAGCACCTTCATCGCCTCGCCCGCCTTACCGACATTGGCGAGCGCGGCGACGGTGCGCAGCGTGTCGGTCCGCTGACGGATATTCTCGTCCATTCGGGCCATCGTGCCGCCGGCGGCCTGGATCATCGCGAAGGACTTGCCGGCGTCGATCGAGGAGAGCTGCTGGCGATCGCCAACCAGCACGAGCTTGTCGATGCCGAGCGCCTCGACGATGCTGTGAAGCTTCAGCATGTCGGCGCTGGAGACCATCGAGGTCTCGTCCACGACCAGCATCGCGCCGCCGAGCCGCTCGCGCGCCTCCTCGTAGCGCGGCGTATCGCGCTCGGTCAGGTAGCGCTCGTTGGCGAGCACGAACGAGGCGATCGTCTGGCTCTTGATCCCGGCCCCTTCGGCGAGGTCGGCGACCATCTTGTTCTGGAAGGCCAGGCCCAGCACATCCTTGCCTTCGCCTTCCGCGATCCGGGCAACCGCCTGCAGCATGGTCGACTTCCCGGCGCCGGCGACGCCCTGGACAGTCACGGTCCGATCTTCGGAGGAGAGGATCAGGGTCGCGGCTGCGAGCTGCCCCGCATTGAGCGGGCGATCGGCGACCTCCTGCAGGCGGGCGGGCCCATCCTGCGCGGGGAGTATCGGCACCGCCTTGCCCACGCCCGCATCGACCGCCTTGAGAACGGCTTCCTCGGTGCGCAGCGCCTCCTGGGTGGTCACCATCCGGACGCCCTTGTCGCCGGCGCGGGCGACACCGGGGATTAGCTGGCGGTTGTCGTAGAGCTGCTCGATCCGGTGCTCGACCGTCTCGATGGTGACGCCCTTCAGGCCGAGGTCCAGCGCGGTCTTGGAGAGCTTGTTGACGTCGAACGCCGCCTCGCGTTCGGCGAGGATGCGGACGGCCGAGGCTACCGCCAATTGCGTCCGGGCGACGGCCGGCGATTTGGTGGCGCGGGCAAGGCCGCTGTCGATCAGCGGATCGGGCGAGCGAAGGAAGCCGCCGATGAGATCGCGCGCGCCGGCGATCGCGTCGGTGACCGCCCGGAAGCCCCGCTCCAGCTTGTTGTCGGCGGCGCCCTGCCCTGCCCGGGCCAGCGCCGAGGCGAGCAGTCCTTTGCCGTCGAACCCGAGCTCCGCCGCCTTGTCGATCCATCCTTTGAGGAGCCCGTCGCGGTCCTCGACATTGAGCTTGGGATCGCGGGTGGTGGTGGTCACGCCGTCGCGCCCCTTGGCCGAGACGATGCCGAGCTCGGCCGCCTTCTCGAGGATCGCCTCGCGCCGTTGGCTGAAGGCATCGATGATCGCCTTGGGCACGCCCATGATCTCGAACGTGCCGTGCTTGCCCTTGAGCTCGACCTGGTAGCCGAGCTTCTCCAGCCCGGCGCGCAGGTAGGCGTGGTAGATCGCCCCGACGACCGCGTTATTCGACCAGATCTTGTCGGCGTGCAGCGCCTGCCATTTGCCGTCGGGCATCTGGGTCAGATTGGCGATGACGGAGTGGACATGGGCCTGCGGATCGAGCGCGCGACTGGTGTCGTGCTGGAACAGCGCATAGACGAGCTTGCCGGTCGGCACCGGCACCTTGCGACCCTCGACGTCCTTGCGCCCTTCGGCGAGATTCTTCTCGACCCAGGCCATGGTTTTCTGGACCGCGACCATGTTGGCGGCGAGCACCCGCTTGTCGCCGGCGACATAGGCCATGACCGACACGGACTTGGGCGCGGAGAAGGTGAGGTCGACACCGTTGCGCCGGTTTTCGACCTGGGCGACGCCCTCTCCGCTCGGCAGGACGCCGCTCAGAATCTGCTCGAAGCTTTCGCGGCTGACTTCGCCTTCAAGCGCGAGGGCTTCGGCCCCTGCCCCGCCCCAGGCACTGACCTCGGAGGAGCCATCGGCCGTGTAGTAATTGTCCTTGAAGTCGTCCTTCGCGAAATAGTTCGCGGCGCCTGATGCGGAACGGACGGCGGCGACCGAGAGCATGGATCAGATCCCCATGTCGAGATCGTCCTGGTCACGGCCCGCGGCGAAGCCCTGACGCAGTTCGATGAGGGTCTGATCCTCGACTTGCGGCGCCTGCGGTGACGGTCCGCGCCGGTCGTCGGCGGGCCGCTGGCCGGTCTCCTGCTGGGCGTCCCTGCCGCGCGCGCCGTCCTCCTTGCCGCCGCCCGCTCCCTTCGCCTGCGGGGGCACCGGCCGGTCATCGCTACGCGGGGCGGTACGATGGGTTTCGGCGGCCTGGTCCTCGCTCGGCGACTGCAGGATCCGCGCCGCCATTTCCTTCGCAAGATTGGTTGGCTCGACCACCTCATCCACGATCTGGACGGCGCCGTCCCTGCCGCCGGCCTCACCGCCCTCCTCGTCGAAAATCTCCTCCCCGCGCTTGGACCGGACGGGCTGCATCACGGGACGCTTCAGGAAGCCCGGCGCCACGATGGGGTAGTTCTTCCATTCGAGAAGGATGCGCGCGGCCGGGAAACCGTCGGGGAATTTCACGAACCCGTGCATCGAGGGCAGGTTGGTGATGTCGTCGGGGATCACGAGGGGCTCGACCTGCTTGCGCGGAGTCAGGGTCGAGGCGTCGCGATTGTTGTTGTAGCCGTAGCTATAGGCCTCATCCATCTGCCGCACTTCGCGGTTGCCGATGTACTGCGAGCACTCCTCGGCGGTCTTGAACTCGCTGGTCGCGAGGATGAGCTTGGAGCGGGCGAGCGAGGCGAGATTTCGCGCGCCTTCCTCGCCATAGACCTCGACGAGCTTCTGGAAGCTGTGGAGCCCCAGGATCATTGCGCCGCCGAAGTTCCGCGCGGTCTGCAGGCCCTTCTCGATCGCAGGCAGGCGGTGCAGCGCGCCGACCTCATCGAACATGAACCAGGTCCGCAAGCTGCGCGTGCGCGGCAGCGTCATGAGGCTGGTGATGGCGATGTTCATCCAGAGCGTCAGCAGCGGCCGGTTCATCTCCAGATCGTCGTAGTCGGAGGTGACGAACAGGATCGATCCGGGCGCGCGCTCGGTGGTCATCCAGTGCCGGATCGAGAACGGCTCTCCTTCGTCGGGCAGGAAACGCAGGACCTGCGCATTGGTGTTGAAGACGGCGCGGATCGATTCCGCCATGCGGGCCGCTTCCGGGGCGGTCAGCGGGTCGGCGATGGTGTTCGCGAGGAAGCGATGCACCCGCTTCAAATCGGCGGTCATCAGGTTCTCGGCGAGCGCCAGGTTGGTGGTCTGGCCGCGCTCCTGAAGCCGGACGCACATCTCGATGAACAGGGTGCGGGCCGCGAGCGCCCAGAAGGGCTCGGACGAGCCGCCATCGGAGGGAATGAGCGCCGCGGCGGCCGACGTGAAATGGCTGTAGGTCGAGCAGTCGTTGAAGATCGACCAGGCCGGGCAGCGCTGGTCCATCGGGTTCAGGATCGTGTCGCGCATGGGATCGTAGAAGGCTTCGACATAGGCGCCGGTGAGATCGAAGATCACGGCGCTGTCCTGGCGCTGGCGCATCTGGCTGACCAGACTCCTGAGCTCGGTGGTCTTGCCCGCGCCGGTGGTGCCGATCAGCATGGAATGGGACTGCTCGAGGCGGTGCGGATAGGGGATGCCGGCGAGCGTATAGGGATGGTGGATGCCGCCCGCCTTCCGTGTCGCGAACGGCAATTTGAGCACGGCGGCGGACGAGCGGCCGGGGAAGAACTCGCGCGCGTCCTCCGCGAATTTTTCCGCATTGTGCTGCGCGATTTCGGAGACCAGCACGGCGCGATCGACCAGCATGGCGCCGCGCTCATGGCGTTCCTGAAGGATCGAACGCCCACGCCTGCGCGAGATGTCGACGAACCAGATGGTGAGTGGCGCGACCACGAAAACCGAGACGAGGATCGAGCCGATCAGCGCCCGGATGGTGGTCTCCCAGGCCTGCTGCACGGCCGGGATATAGGGCACCACGGGCATGACCGTTTTGTAGATCTCGCCATTGGGCAGGGTGACGTTGACGCGCTTGTTGGGATTGAGGTCGACCCAGTTCCAGAGCGCCGAATAGATCTTCATGCAGACGAGCTGGAATCCGTGCTCGTCGAGGCGGATCGAGAGGATGACGAACCAGGCCGCGAGGAAGGCGAAGAACCAGACCATGATGGGCAGCCGCGCGCCCGAAAACCACATCAGCATCTCGTGGGTGAGAAGCTGTGAGCCGCGGGTGAAATTGCCCGAGTTTCGCTGCACGCGGCCGCGCGCAGAGTGGTGGGTCAGCGGGATGTTTTTCCCGTTCGAGCGGATGTCCTCACGCGCCATGATATTGCACCAGGCGCTTGTCGGTTTCGGCAACGAGGCGGTCGCGAAGCTCAGGATATTGCTCGCGCAGAATGACGTCGAGCACGAGCTGCTGGAACTCGCTGATCCGGGCCAGGCGGCGCTGGCTCGCGGTCAGCACGTCGGAGGATGAAAGGAAGACATTGAGGGCCGACCGGATGACGTCGGCGACGCTCAATTTCTGTTCGGCGGCGATCACGCTGAGGCGGTCCCATTGGGCGCGCTCCAGGCGGACGTTGTAATGCCGGTAACTGGTAGCCAAGACCAACCTCCTAGCAGGGAGGCTGGTGGGGACTGAAGAATGGCTCTATTTATAGCCGAGCGACCCGGTTCCGGCAAGTTGATCGTCATGGACCAGCAGGCCGTAGTCTCACAGACTACGCGCGAATGGCTGATTTCCGCCGTTTTTGCCCGCCCACCAGCTCGTACTACAACGTAGTCTCCTTTCCTTCCGCGCTAACCCGTTGTGAAACAACGGAACTCATGCACCTTCAGGTGCGTAGGGTGTGCTAATCCCAAGAGCCCGATCCCCTGTCCCTGGGCCTGTTACGATGTCGTCGGAGAGGAGCCGGTTGCCGGGACCGGCGAGGTACGCGCCGCCGTGAGGCGGAACGCGCGAGGCCGGTGTCACCGATCCGATCAGGGCGCGAAAAGCCCCGATGCGCAGCATCAACGTCGGCCAAAGGGCCGCGTTGGAAAGGCGAGGATCGTGACCCGAAGGGCGGAGACAAGGCGCATGCCTTGGCTCCGTGAGGTTGGGCTCTCGTTGCCTGAAGGGCATCGGGAGCCCTAGCGAATAGAGCCGTCGTCGGGCGCAGGCCCGATGCGCCCAGCCCCATGAATCTTCTTCTTCCTGCCCTCACCAACCAGCGCTATGTTCAGCCAGTTCATAGCCCGATTAGCCTTCACAAGAGGCACCTATGGCAAAGACACTGGAACAGGAGAGACAGGCTCTCGAAGAGGATCAGCGCCGGCTGGAAGAGCGGCGCAGGAAGCTCGAAGAGAAAGAGCGCGAGCAGGCGATCGCGACGATCGAGAAATCCGGACTGCTGAAGCTTGAACCTAAGCGGCTCGCCGATCTGACGGCCCGCATCAAGACACTGGGTTTCGAGGAAGTCGAAAAGCGGCTCAAGGCCTGAATCATCCCCCGCCGCGGCAACGCCGCGGCACGGTCATGGGGGGCTCGATGCCCCCCGTGACCGTTCCTCTCCCAGCAAAAAAAGGGGAGAGGCCGCAGCCCCTCCCCTATCGTTCAGAATTCGTCGATGATGCCGCCCGGCGCGGTGTAGACGATCCGGTCGATCATCGCCTGTCCGAGCGCGCCGTAGTCGCCCTCGTCAATGGCGAGGAACCCCAGCTCATCGTGCTCGACCACATGCTGGTCGAAGTAGCTGTGCATCGCGCGGCGCTCGGCATTGGCGACGGCGGCGAAGTAGGCGGCGTGCTGATCGGCGGCGGCGATGTTCGTGATCGTCTGCATGTTCGTCTCCTGTCGTCTTGAATGACAGGGGAATGGCGTCGGGCGGGCGGGACCGTGTCAGGCCTCGCCGGCTTGCCGGCGACCGCAAAGCGGCGGTGGGGGTCACGATTTTCTTCGGCGGCCACCGTCGTTCGAGATTGATGCGCAGCGCCCGATCCGCCGAAGAAAATGGTGGGGCCCCGCCGGGCTTGAGACGGTCTCGTCCGCCCGACAGAATGGGAAGACTGTGAGAGATTTTTCCTCTCGGGGAAGCGCCTCCGGCAAGGCGTAGCGGCGCGCGGACCGACGGGTCCGTGCGGCACGCGAGCGAGCCGGTGTCGTCACGATGAAACGCCGCCCCATCATGGCTTTTGCGAATTATGAGAACGGCGTGCACGGACCCTTCACCGATCTCGGCCAGCGGGCGGAGCGGATGGACAATCCACTGATCCGGGAGGGTGCTGGACAGGGCCGAAACGACTTCGCCTTGGTGTCACAGGAGGTCTGTGTTAGGCGCCGGATTGCGCTGCGAAGGCTGCGGCGCCGGGACTGGTAATCCCGTCGAGAAAGGCAGCTCGGTGTGATCTCACGCCGGGGTGCCTGCGCACATGTCCAGGTGCCTTGGCACTAAAAGCGTAGGCGCATGTCTCGACGTGTTACCAGCCCCGGCTCCCGCGCACGGCGCGGGAGCTCTCCGGGGAGGAGCGACGGCCCGGAAGCTCGCGAGGATGGACCGCGCTCGAGGTAGCGATATGGACCTCTCGGAGACGGACCCGACGGTAACACGGGCGCTTGCGCTGGCATTGATGCGGCAGGCCAAAGAGTATCTGGCGGCGACAAACGATGTCGATGCCGCCGACCAATTGCAGCGCGCGATCGATACCCTGCTGACACCGCGAACGCCGGTCGCGGCATAGGCTCGCAGCGGCATTGCGGGGCGCGCCGCGCGCGGCGACGCGCCCCTTCGCGACGTCTGGTCCGGGCGGAGGCTATGCCCATTCCAGACGGGAACTGTCGTCAAGATCTCCGGTCGCGATCAGGCGGTCGAGCCGGGACAGGTATGGGGCTGCACCCTGCGCTTCGACGCTGCGCCGGATCGCGGGATCAGCGAGGCGGGCACGGACATTGTCGACCGGGATTTCGCCGACGCTCTCCGGTCGCAGTCCAAGCCCTTCGAGCAGCGCGAACGCATTCTGATAGGCCAGATCGAGTTCGAGGCCGAGATCGGAGGTCAGCCCGACCGACAGGGTGATCGGGCCAGTGTCGCCCTCGCGATAGACGCTGACCCGGCGGCCGCGAAACTGGGCCTCATCCAGCACCGTGATGACATCGGTCTGATAGTCGAAGATGCGTGCGATGCTGGCGAGCGCCAGCGGGCAGACACGCGCCTCGAACCGATAGGAGAGATAGTCGTCCTCCGCGAAATCCGGATCCAGCAGGGTCATGTCGAGACGCTCGCCTTGGCCGCGCAGAAATTCCCGGAAGGCGGCGAGCTGGCGGGCGTTGATGACGGCGGTCTGGCGTTCCTGATGGTCGGCCGATGTGGTGATGCGAAACACAATGGACATCTCGTCCTCCCTTGCTGAACGCAGCACCCGTCCCTTCTCCCCTCTGGCCGCCTGGCGGGGCGAAGTCGGTGCGAATGGTGGCCATTGCGCGAGCGCGCCAGCGCTCAGTCCCCCGCGGCGCGAAGGGGCTCGATGCCCCTGAGCGCCGCATGTCCACGCAGAAAAAGATGGAGAGGCCCCGGCCGAAGCCGGAGCCCCTCCAAGCGAGCACTCACGCGCTGCGCTGGGTGCGCTGGTGCGCGAGGCGGACGATGTGCAGCGGCACCCCCGCCTGCCGCAGCTTCTGGGCGAGGTTCTGCTGGATGCCCGAGCCTTCGCAGATGACGGCTTCCACCGGCTTGAGACCGAGAATGCGGTCATTGCGGACGAAGGCGGCGCGGTTGCCCTGACTGCGATCGAGGCGGAACTGGATGACCTTGACGCCGCGCGATGCCGCCCATGCGTGCGCCACGGCATCGCAGCCCTTCGCTTGCGCGGTGGTCGCGAGGATCATCTCCGGGATGCGTGCCTTGATGCTGTCGAGACCGTTCCAGAGCAGGTCCACGTCCTCCCACACCTGACCACCGGAGAACGCCACGACCGGGCCTTCGGGGGCGAACTGCTCGCGGCGCTCCCGGGCTTTCGAGGCAAGATAGTCGCGGGCCTCGATCATCGATGCGGTAAGCGCGCTGGAAACCCGGCTTCCCCGCACCGGCGAGAAGGGCTTGCCGGTTTCGACCCGATAGACCTCGGCGGCATGGTCGCGCATGCATTCCATCGCCTCGCGGCAACCCTGGAGGGTCTGGCAGAGGAGCTGGGTGTCTTCGAGTTCGGTCGCGTAGATCTCGGACGGATCATAGCTGCGTGCGAGATCGCCGAGCTTCTTGGCGGCGTCATCCTCGCGGCCCTCGATACGCTTCGCCACGACATGGAAGCTGTTGGCGAAACCCCACGCCAGATCGGCCGCAAACGGCTCCATGCGGGTGTCGCGCAGCACGTCGAACATGGTCTGCATCATCATCTCGGTGGCGGCCCGCACCTGCTCGGGATCGGGCATGTCAAGTGCTTCGGGCGCTTCGACGATGCTGAGCTTGGCCATCTCGCTATGTTCGATGAACGCGCCCTCGTAGGTCTGGGTCAGTCCGTCATTTTCACGCGACGCGGCGACGAAGCTGGCAAGGTCGGCGAAATTGTTGAAAGAAGTCATAAAAGCCTCCGAACAAGTCGATCTCTCATCCGGGATTGGATGAAAGATGAAATCTCATCGGATGGGCCGACGGGGCTTTGTCAGGGACGCGGGGACAAGTCCCCGCGCCGCCTCGGCGGGGCGTGGGGGAACCGATTTTCTTGGGGCCAGAGCGCAGCGACGGTCCCGGGAAAATTGGGGGGACCGCGCATCCTTGAGAAAGCCCCCCAAGGCACATCACACTACGGCGATGAAGCTTGTCTGATACCGAGATGTTAGAGAGAGAATTGGATTTGCCCCGGCCGCGCGGCGGCCGGGTTAACAGCAAATCGCTCCATACTGTCCCAGGAGAAACCCCCTCCCCATCACCCCCGCAAGGTGATCGTAACCCGGCAGGGCGGAGACGCGGCAAGGCCGTGGCTCCGGGAGCCGCAGGCGAGTAGAGCGCCGGTCCCGGCCTGAGCCTGTCGAAGGGCCGGGATGCGCCAAATGATCGAGCACCGACGCCGCAGGCAATGTTGAAGGAATGAAGAGTGAAGGCCCAGATTCAGGCGAACTATGAGGAGCGTCTATCGCGATATGCTGCACTGTTGCATGGCAATGAGCCACCGGGGCTGGTGGCGAAACTCGCCGTCTATCAGCAGCTCCTGCGGCAACGTGATATTCATGGCGACCGCCTGTGGCAGATCGAGCCGATCCTCTATCCGCTGGCGGAGCAGGACGTGATCGCGCTGGTGAACAGCGTGATCAAGGTCGTCACCGATCAGGAGTGGAAGCTCCGGGATGGGGCGAGCTTCCATGTCGGCGAGTTCTACGCGATCGGCGTCGAGAACATGGTCCACAACCTCGAGACGGGGCGACGCGCGAACTTCCCGGGCCAGTTGAGCTGAAGGGCGGCGCCCGCAGGCGCCGCTCTACCGGGTCAGAAGAAGTCGATCTTGTCGGCGATGATCTCGCAGCCGTACCGGGTGACTCCGTCGCGATCCTCCCAACTCGAATAGTGCAGCCGGCCGGTGATGGCGACGACATCGCCCTTCTTGCGCGAGGCGCCGGCCTTGCCGAGGCCGTTGAAGCAGGTGACCTTGTGGAACTCTGTCTCTTTGGCGGTGTAGCCGGTGGCGTCGTCGACATAGGTCTTGCCGTCCCTGAGCTTCACGCGATCGGTCGCGACAATGAGGGTGGTGACGGCGCCGCGGGTCTCGGGGTCCTTGGCGACGCGGCCGGCGAGATTGACGTTGTTCATGGTAGTGCTCCTCGTTGGGTCCAGCGGCCTTCCCGCCGGTGACACCGAAGAGCGGCGTGCGGAGAGGGTCCGCACCGTAGCGTCAGCGGAGGGGAACCCCTGGAGGGAGTTGGCGCGGGCAGCCGCGAAGCGGCAACACGGGCGACCGGATGGGGTTGCGGGACGTCTTCGTCTCGCCGCAGGTGTCAGGAACAGGCGAAGGAAGGCTGCTGGCCGCGGCGGGGCTCTACCCGATGGACGATCGCGCGGCGCGCTGCTCTTGACCCCGGCGCCGGCGGCGGAGCGCCCTCAGGAGTTCGTGCTCAGCAATCGGTCACGGGCAAGCCCGTTCGGCGAGGCCCGCTAGACGCAGCGATCGGGATTGAGGGCAGAGCCTCGTATTGCTCGGCCTCGGCGGCCTCAGGCGCGAAATGGCAGACGGAGTTTCGCGCGGCGGGACCTTTCGCGCGCGGTATCATGCTCATCAGCCCATCGGTCGGCGGCGATCTCTTCGTCCGTAGGTCGCGCGCCCGCGAGATCGGCCCGCTGCTTGTCGCTCAAGGTCTCGGCCGTGCTCACCGCCCGATTGCCGTGCCGCTGGTTCGTTCCCATGTGTTCTCACTCCGAAGTCGCGATGATCCGCGCCGCGTGGCAAATGCGGGCGCGGCCGATACTGGTCAGGAGGTACGCTTGACCTGCGTGACCTTGCCGGCGTCGTAGGCGGCGAGCCAGCGGGTGCGGATGGTTTCGTAGAAGGCGGTTGGAAGCTGACCGTATGCAACCTCGCCCAATGGATCTCCGGGCACCGTCCGAAGATCGGGCCCGGGCCATTGAAAATAGTTGAGCTCCGTGAGGACGACCCACGAGCGATCATCATCGAGCCCGAGACGAACCTTCGTCGCGTGCGGAATTTCAACGGCAAGGCTCGTGTCGGACGGCGGCGTATGGGTCACTGGCAGGATGGTGACCATCTTGGCGCCTGCCTTATTTGTCGTCGCGAGCAGCACGGCGCAGGGACGGTCTTTGCTGCCTTCTTCGTGACCTGCCTTTGCTTCATGGCTCCAGAGATACGAGTAGCGAATTACTAGGCCGGGAACTGGATCGGGAATTTGCACTCGTCAGGACTCGACCTCGTGATCGAAGGCAGCGGCTTCTGCCGGCGCTCGCGCCGCTCGAACCCCCTCCACGATTTCCTCCGGCACGTCAGTCAACGTGAAGACCTCGCGATCGCGCCGCTTGAGCCGCTGATATTCGGCGGCCGACATCAACACGAGGCTATCGTGGCCATGATGCGTGATGGTAAGGGGCGCAACCAGCGCCTGGCGGCTGATGCGGCCGAAGGCCTTTGACGCCTCAACGGAACTGACAGTCTGGGGCATGGTGATTCTCCTGTCCGGAAAGTACGGAGTTTCCGGATAAATTTCAAGTCCTCTCTGTCGCGCGCGCGAGGACGATAGCTGAGGACACGGTCACAGGGAAACGAAGGCAGGGCCCGCTTGCCGTGAGGCAAACGAGCCCTGCGGGGTTGCCGCGCGCCGGAGGGACGCGCGCGGCAGGGAGAGAGGATCGTCAGTCGGCCATCTCGGGCGTGCGGCGACGGCGGCCATTGCCCTGCGCGGGCTCGCCGCCGAACGCGCCCTCGGCCGAGGATTCACCCAGGCCATCCGTACCGGCGAGGCCGTTCGGCTTGGCCGGCTCGTCCGCACCGGGCAGCGGCGGCAGGCTGTCGTCGGCCGGGGCGGTGTCGGTCGGCGCATCGCGGCGGCGGTTGGGACGCGACCAGACGATGTTGTACGAGCCGTCGTCCTGACGGAACGCCGAGATGTAGAGCGGCTTGTCGAGGCTGGGATCCTCGATCTTGCCGTTGAGGAACATTTCGCCGGTCGCATTGGACGCCAGCTCGAACAGTGAGCCGACCTGGACCCACTGGCGTGCCGCCGAGAGCGCGAGGATCTCGAACTTGGGCGCACGCGGATTGGCGGAATGGACGGTGCGAAGGGCGATGACGATCGCGACCGTGAGCGTCGAGATTTTGCCGGTGTAGGTGCCGCTGGCGTTCTGGGTGATGGTGCCGATGTTCATGGGAAGTCTCCTGAGAAAGTGCGCTCGAACCCCTTGTCCGAACACCTTCTCTCACCCGCTCCTCTCCTCGGCCGTTCGGCCGAGTAAGGCGCGCCAGCGCCGCTCCGACGCGCCACTTCGGCGCCGTCGGGTACTTCAGGGCCTCGCAATCACGCGATGCGTGTCAAGTCTGGGGAGCGCTTGCCGATGGCCGCCACAGGGCAATGACATCCTGCATCTCTTCGGCGAAACCGAGACCGTCGATATAGACGGCGCCGCGGTCGTTCTGGCCGAGAAAGCCGATCACGCTCGTGATGTCGTTTGCCACGTCGATGTCGAGGCCGAACATGTCGGCGATCTCGAAATGACCAAGCTCCGGGCCATTCCACCAGGCCATCAGAAAGTTCGCGACGCGGCGCGCCTGCCCGGTGTCGCCCATGGCGAGCGGGATAAGCCGTGTCAGCGCCGCACGGGCGGAATCATAATCTGTCGGTACGGACGTCATCGGTTTTCTCCGCGCGCAGAGGGTATCGAGGCGACACCCGGGCGCAAGCGTTTCTGCCTCGAACGGCCCGATCCTAATGAATCGAGCCGAACAGCCGCCGCTTGACCTCGGCCTGGTGCCGGCCATCCTTCTCGCCGATCGTCGCGGTCATGTCGGCGAGGAGCTGTTCGGCAAGCCTCGGCGGGATTTCCGCATAGGGCGTGATAACGGCGATCGCGGCCTCGGGCGTGGGAAGCTCGCCCGGTTCCGTGCCCCGCCAGATCAGCGCTTCCCCTTCATCGGGCTCATCATCGGTGCGAAAGCACACCTGAGCATAATAGGTCTGGAGCGGTCGGTCCCAGCCTACCGCCGCGCAGATGACGTCGGGATGGCCGGCCTTGGGCGGGAGAATGTGCCTGCTCATGCGTGTGTCCTCCGCATTCTGTGCGCGACGTGCCGCGCGGCGCCTTCGGCGCTGTTGATGGCCTGACCTGCTGCCGATGCCGCGCGGCGCGCGCCCGCCCTGCGCAGCAGGTTACGGGCTTCGCGCAGGCGTTCAACGGCAATCGCAATGGCTTGTCCGTCCTCGGACGTCGCGGGTGTGATGCGGCGCAAGATTACCTCCATTTTGGTTGGAAATTGGCGAGGCGACTGATCGGCTCAATCGTCGCAGGGGAGCATGATCGTCAGGACACGGACGGTCACCGCGGCGTCGGCAGGATCTTCCGAGCCCCATTCGAGCGAGGGATCGTAATAATCGATGCGAAAGCAGACGATGTGACCCTCGAGCTCGAACTGCCCGTAGTTGCGTTCCGGGCCGTCATCAGGCTTGAATTCGTAGCGCCGGACGGCCGCGAGTACCGCGGCCTGGGCGACGGCTTCGCTGACGATGCGGTCGCCGCCTGCCAATGTGGCGAGACAGGTCGCCGTCATCACGATCCGCGCGTTTCGATCGAGGCCGAGCCGCACGCGGTCATTGAGCTCGGCGATCCGGGATATGGTGCTGGTCATGCTGCCTCCATCAAGCCGGCGTTGAAACTCGCGATCCATTCTTCCATCGTCGGCCGCTCGGCGATCGGCACGATGCTGGCGGCGTCCTGGAAACGGATGAGATCGGTCGGCGCATCGCGACGGATCGCGTCGATCTCGGCCTCGGGGAGCAGCCGCTCGGCGCGGATGAAATCGGTGATCCTGCCGGGCCGGGTCCTGGTCGATCGGCGCCACAATCCCTCGACGGTGCGCAGGCGCGGTTCGGCGCGGGCCTCAATCAGGACAATCAAGCGAAGGCACCACGCCGGCAGGGCGCGTACTTCATCGGGCCGGATGGCGCCGCAGAAGAAGCAGCTCGACTTGGGCGGCACCGGGAGACCGGCGGCCTCGATCCGGGCGATGCAGCGATCGCGCGTCCAGTTCCATTCGCGCAGCGGATAGCGGCACTGGAACAGCGGATCGTCCAGCCCGGCAGCATGGGCATGACGCCGGGAATCGGAGGGCGACGTGTCGTAGCCGATCAGCCGCTCGACCTTCTGCCCATTCGCCCATGCGGCGCGAGCCGGTGCCCATTGCTTCAGGAAAGCGTCTTGCGGCGCCACCTTCCATTTGAGGCTGCAACTATGCCGTCCCAGGCTGATGCTCGGCAAAGTCGCATTGGTCAGGACATTGGCGAGGATCGAATAATAGGGCGGCCAGTGCTTGAAGCGCCTGGGCACGTAGCGGACGATCTCATAGGGAATCCCGCGCGCGTGCATCCACGCGGCGATCATCCGCTGATATTCGTAGGTCTCGGGCTTCTCCGCGCCCGGATCGGCGCTCAGCACCAGGTCTGGCGCCTCGCCGCGCGCCTCGAGTTCGATCAGCAGCGCCGTGGAATCGACACCGATCCCATAGGCCAGGACCACGGGCGGCGGGGCGGCGACCAGAATGGTATCGACCGCTCGTCTGTTGCTTGGGATGTGCATGGAGTTCTCGGCCTCGATCGCGGCCCATCGCCGCAACCCTCAAGATCCCCCTCCCCTCATTCTCGGCCGGCTGTGCGGTTCTCGGCCTCGATGCGAAGATCGAACTGAAAGGTGGGGTGCGCCAACGGCAGGGCCTTTGGATAGGGAAGTCGCGGCAGTGCGCGGCCGTGCCGGCGGGCTTCGCGGGTGAGCTCGAAGCAATAGGCGTAGAGACCCGGCTGCTGATGGCGCACGAGATGGCGTTCGCGTTGCAGCCGCCAAAGCCATGTCGCAGGCATCTCCCCGAACTCCGGCCTGGGCAGGCCAAGCGAAACGAGCTGATCGATGGCGCCGGCATGGCCTCGCTCGCCAAGGCGGATCTTCGAGAGCGTGCGCCCCGCGATCGTTGTGTCGCCGGCGCGCAGGACGGTTCGCGGCCTCGTAATGGCGCGGTGCGCCGCCGAGAGCGCGCAATAGACGCGGCCTATATGTCCGGCGCTTGGGTCGCTGTACGAAACCACGGCCTCGATTCCGGGCTTCTCGCGGCGCAGATGGCGAAAGGCCCGCGCGACGAAGAAGCTCTCCCCGTTCTGGGGCACGGCGTCTGTCAGGATCAGGCGGGCGAGCACGCAGCCGCGTAGCGGATCGGCAAAGCCGGTGTGCCGCGTGATTACGGCTCCGGTGGCCGGAACGGCGAAGACGGCGACGCCTTCCAGGACTGCCCCGGCGCCATAGAGCCCGACCGCGAGCTGCGCCGCAGGATAGGTCGGCAGATAATGATGGCGGGCAATGAAAGCGCGCGCGGCATCGTGTCCGATGATCTCGACGGAATAGGATTTGGGATCGATGACCGTGAGATCGCGGGCCCAGAGCGCCCGGCGCTCGCGCCAGCGCTGGCTGCGGCTCGTTTCCATGTTTTGGATCCTCGAATGTTAGCGGGCGGCAAATCTCGTCGCCCCGCCGAACAGGCGGAGCGCGCGTGCCATCTCGTCGCGCAACCGGGCCTTGCTGCCGACGATGAGCGTCGGCGCGAGGGGTTTCCCGCCGGGGTCGATGAAGCCGTGCGCGAGGGTGCCGTCCTGTTCGATCGAGACGAGATGCCCCTTGCCGGGCGCCGGCCCCTGATAGCGCGCCGTCAGCTCGCCTAGCTTCGCAGTCAGGCCCTTGGTCGCCTTGGACCAACGGATGTGGCCAGCGCCGACATTGCTCCCGGCCTCGCGGCCTCGATCCATCCAGAGTTTCGCGTGCGCCTTGACCTGCAGCGGCGTGTTGCGCGTGCGTTCGCGATTCCGACAGGTTGGCAATGCGGCCGAATGGGTATCGAGAACCCGCAGATATTCGCCGTGCAGCGCGACAAGGATATCCTCGATGTCGATGCCGGCGAGGAGCGCGCGAAGCCGGTCCTCCTGCTCGGGACTGGCAATGAGCTCGTCGGCCCGCTCCGCCGTCAGTTCCTCGGCCTCGGGCTGCGCGGTCACACCGGATATGAAGCCCTTGGTGGCGGTGAGAATGATGGCGTGACCGCCGCAGCGGCCGCCTGTCTTACGATAGCGCTCCAAAATATCGCCTCGGCCGAGCGCCGCCGCCGGATGATCGCCCAGGATGATAACCCGCCGCGACCATGGTGTCGGTCGGGGCCGGTCGCTGGGTTTCGGCCAGTCCGAGGGTAGCGATCGCACCGCACCCCGCGACTGCATCGAGATGGGCGCTCGTTCGGCAGCGCGATTGGCCCGGCGCGCCGCGTCGAAGAGATCGTCAACGTCGCCGCCGCCGTCGGCGAACCCGCAGTCATAGGCCGGGCGTTCTGCGGCCTTGGACGGCGAACAATGGTTCCAACCTACATGGGCCGCGTACCAGCCATCGGCATAGCGGATCGCGAGATTCCAGTCATAACCATAACGATCGCGTCCACGCAGGATCGCCGCATCGCGGTCATCACCGCGTCCTGAGACGGCGCGCTCCTCGGTGAAGCTGAAATTGCGCGCCTGGCGCTCGGCCTCGCTATGCGCGGCAATCGCGTCGTTGACGGGCTTCATCGCCTGGACGCGCGCGCGGGTGTGCGCCATGCGATCTTCAGGTGAAGCCGTCGGCGCCAGGTCCGGAAAGTCGCGCCAGGCTTTCGCGATCGCTTCGGCATGTTCCGGTGCGCGGCCCCGGGCCAGCCAGGTGGCAGTCGAACAGGGGTCGAACTGCGGGATTTTTTCGACATGGATCATGTGGTCGGCCTCGGTCGAGATCAGGCGAAGAGGCGCATCGGCTGTTCGACCGGCGGCGTGAGACGAAGGTCGCGCCGCAGACGGTCGGCGAAACGGTCGGGCGCCATGAGATCATTGACCGATGCCCAGTGATTGCGCGCGCCGCAGTGATCATCGCGGCCACGAACCCGGCGATAGAGGACTTCCCGGCCCGGGCCCGAACAGCCAAGCGAGAGCTGCACCCATGCTTCCTCGCCATGGAGCGTGATTTCGCCGGAAACCGCAGGGCCGCCCTTGCTGGAGCGGATGTCATAGGTTCCGTCGCATAGGCCCAGCGCGTCGGCGAGGCGCCGCATTGCGGTGCGGCCCTCCGAATGGAAGAGCCGCTTGGCGGCCTCGTCATGGCTCACGCCCCGATAGGCGAGGTTGCGCAGGACCGGCGTTCGGCGGATTTCGGCGATCTGGTCCATGCAGGTGCGCCGAAGCTCGAGATTGGACGGACGATCTTCGCACACTGCGCTGAGGTGGCGAACGAGCAGGATCACGGCGGGATCGGTTTCGGCGTCTTTGCCGGCGTTGCGGCAATCCTTGATCGCGGCTCCGATCGCGTGGAGGGTGGTGCCGACGGTGATCAGCGCGCTGGGGTCGAGCGCCTGCTGGTGGCGCATGGCGACGTCGTAAGTCATGGGATGGCCCTCCGGTCTTGAGCGAAAATCCGCTCAAACGGCCCTCTCCCCCTCCCCTTTCTCCCGTGGCCGGCCTCGGGCTCGACCGAAGATTCAAGCAGCGATCGGTAGCGGGATCGGCACGGCCTGCCCGGTGGCGATATTGATGAACGCGCCCGCGTGGCCGATCGATCCGCGGCCAACGAGATCGAAGAGAAGGGCCAGCGCGTGGCTCGCCACCACCCGGTTCACGAAAAGCGACTGGCGCTCGAGGGCTTCGGCCATCGAGCACGACGGCGCGTCGTCGTCAGGCAGGCTCTCGTTCGCGACCTCGGGGAAATATTCGAGGACTGTCGGGAGGATCTGGTGCCCGGCCTCGGGCTCAGCGTTCGGGCAACCGATGATATATTGCCCGTCGCCAGCGCGGTTGCCGAGATCCAGCCAATAGGCCGGCGCATTCCTGGCCGAGGCGATGGCCGCACCGACGCTCCGGCGCGCCGATGCGGTATCGACACAAGTGATGACGATGTCGGTGCCGTCGAGCTTCGCGGCCTCGGGTGCCCGGCCATGCACCGCCGTCCAGGCCAGACCGTGGGCGAGATTGATCCGCTCGGTTAACGTCCGGGCCTTCGAGTTGCCGATGTCGCACCTGAAGAAGGGCTGCCGGCCAAGATTGGCCTCGCTGACGATATCGTCGTCGACGACGGTTACATCGAGCGAACGCGACGAAATCGCCCGCAGCGCCGTATCCAGCGAGGCGAGCCCCATCAGCATCTGCGCGCCGTTGCCGCCGCATCCCACAAGCACGATTTTGATCGCGCGGTTGCCGAGCGCCGCAGGCAGATAGTGGCGAAGGGGCGTCTCAGAGGTCATGATCGTCTCCTGAAAAAAGGGCTTCGCGGCAGCGGGAGGAACATCCCTCCGGCGCACAGTCGCGAGGCAAATGCGGGGCCGTCCGTATGACCCAGACGTCCGACAACCAGGGCGATCTTGGTCGCGTGCGCGTCGTCCGCGTCGTCGGTTGCGCTGAAGAAGGCCGCGCCGTGCCCATGGCTGTGAATGTCGCAGATGAGGTGATGGTGCGGCGGCAGCGCAGGCGGACGATAAGTGAGGTGTGACGGCGTCGCGCGGTCGATCTGGGGGAAGTCGACCCAGAATCGCCGATTAGCCTCATCCCAGAGGATGAAGGCGGCGGCCTCGTTGGGCAGCGCGGCGCGAAAGTGCTCGAGGACTTGCCGCAGCAGCTCCGCCGGTATCAAGCCGCAACGCAGGTCCGCGCGGCGAACTCCAATGCTCCCGTAGGGCAGGTAGGCCGGGATCGGCGGTGTCACGGGCAGATCCAGAGCCAGCCAGGCCCGGCGCAAGATCAGGCAGACACCATCGCGGCCGATTGCGAGGCAGCTGCCTGCTCGGGCTTCGCGAACGGCCTCGATCGCGGGTGATCGCCCATCCGGCGGCACGGGATAGCAAGGCGCCTCCGCCAGTACCGCGGCGGCGGTCGGGTCTTCGGCGAGGGCAGTCATCGGCCGGACCTTCCGTAGATGAGGTCGCCGAGCGTCACTGGGTCGGCCTTGGCGGCGCCTCGCGGGGCGGTCTGGCGACGATCTCCGAGGAACGGCCTCAAGCGTTTGACCGGGAAGCGGGTCGCGCGGGTCGCTGCGAGGGTGTCCCAGAGACGCACGAGACCGCCCTTCCCCGTGATCGTCAGCTCCTGACCCGGATTCGGATGGGTCGACCAGGAGTCGAAAAGCGCGCGCTCGAACTCGGGAATGGCGGACACATCCAGCGATGTCGGCTTCGGAATGTTACCCCAGCAGAGGGAACCGTTGAGGAAGACGTTGAGGATCGGCGAATGAAGCAAGGCGGTTTCGGCCGCGGGCCGCTCGTTCCGCTCAAGCGCAAAGACTCCAAGCCGGCGCCGTGTGGCGACAAGGACGTGTGCCGGATAGGCAACCGGGACGATCGCGCGGCCGCCAAGCGCACGCAGTCCAGCCAGTTTCGCCGAGAGGTCGAAATAGGCCGTCCTCACCTGTGCGGGCACCCACCAGACCAGCAGGTCGGGATGGGCGACAAGCACCGTTTCGGGGAGAATTTGCGGCGGGGCGACGCGGCCGAGCGCCTGCGACCAATGCCGCAGATGCGCCCGGGTCAAAGGCGTTCCAGCGGCGATGGTCGGCGCGCCGATAGCGTCGTGCTCGATCTGATGGATGCTGGCGAATGCCTCGGCATCTTCGCCAGGGGTAAGATGCGAGCCGAGGCCGCGAGCCCCGTCGCTTCTGTAGAGCAGGATGGCGTTGGTCAGCATCATGCCGCCTGCGGTTCGCTCGAACTGCACGCAATGGTCAGTCATGTCGGCCTCGTTATTCGGGAGGATAGAGTTCGATGAGATGTTTGGCGGCCCGCAGCAGCCGCGCGCCGGCGGCGAGTGACGCATGCCAGACATCGATCGCGGTGGAGTGCGTCATTGGGCAAAGGCCCGTCACGTCCATGAAACCATATTCCATGCCGTGACGCCCGACGTCGTCGACCTCGACCGCGAACTGTTCGACGGGAACGAGTGTCAGCGGCGGAAGCGGCGAACATTCCTCGATACCGGGGACATATTCGTAGAGAACATCCATCTCGAGGCGCCAGGCGTGATGTTCGTCAGGCAAATTGGTGAGCGCCGCGTGGGCATCCCGCAATTCGCGCAGAGCCCGACGAAGGGCAGTCGGTAACTTCGACGTGGGCGCTGCCCTCGCGGCGAGCATCCATTCTGGCCGCCTGGCGTTCATTTCGGACGGCATGGTCTGGGCCGCGATCTCGCTGTCGTCAGCCCCATGGAGCGCAACGAGGGCCTCGCGCGCAGCGGCGTCCTCGGTCTCGCCGTCCCAATAGTACATCGAGATGTTGTCGAAGAGGTCATCGTAGCAGAAGATCGGGAGAGCACTTCCGAGCGTGCGCTCGAGCACCCGATACGCAGCCGCGCGCCACGGGATCGGCCGCTTGCTGTCCTCGATCCATCCGAGATCGAGCTGCCCGACACTGTCGCAGACGATCGCGACCGCCGGCGCCCCGCAGGATTCGCCGTTGAGCACGACGACGCGCAGGTCCGCGATCGTGCAGCTCCGCAAGCTTTCGAGGACCTCGGTCTGGAAGACCCGTTCGATATGTCGGCGCGCCTCAGGGCGCGTGCGGTGCACTGTCTCCTGCTCTTTCGAGGCGACCCAACTGCCGACGAGCTTATGGTGGGCCGCCAAAGGTCGATCGAACATCACCGGAATATCAGGGGAGATATGGACGGTCCGTCCTGCCAGATCAGCCGAGCGGAGGAAGGGAGAGTCCTGTGGGTGGCGGGATAGGATCGGCAGGACCATCCTCGCGCGTGCCCGCGTCGAGGATGATCTTCGCATGGAGGGCCTGGGCTTGTTTGCTGCAAGCAGGCCGGGAGAGTTCGGAAGTGTTGCCATGGTCGTTCTCGATCCAATGGAGCAGCGTGCAGCGCGGTGCGGCGGGGATGGCCGCCATTTGAACGCGCGCCATGTCAGCCCTTGGTGCCGACAGCTCGGCGATATTCGGTGACGTGGACACCGCCAGTAACCCCGGCATCGACCAGGTCGGCATTGAGGATCGCCGGGTAGAGGGTGGCGTGGTAGGCGCGCAGCCCCTGCGGGTCATTGGCAAGGTGCGGCGGCTGCGGGAGGTCGATACCGTCATAGCGGTAGACGCGGGCAAGATGGTCGATCTGCATCGGAATGTCCTTGTTGGAATTGCAAAGGGTGTCGGTTGCTTCCGATCACCAGAGGCTGGCGGGCTCCTCCGATTTTGCATCGGCCGGCAGGGCGCCCGCCGCTGGCGCGGCCGGCGTGCTCGCTGCGACTACCGGCTTGGCGGGTGCCGATGCCGCCTTTGCCTTCGCCGCCTCCGCAGACGCCGCGCGCGCGGCCTCGGCCGCGTCCCGCTGGGTCGCGATCTGATCGGCAAGCGCCATGCGTGTGGCAATCAGCCCACCGAGCGCCCCCTCGGCGCCCTTCGCAAGCTCTGCATCGATCTCGGCGGCCGTCGCTGTGATCGAGATCGGACGCAGCTCGCCGGCCTCGGCCTTGTGCGTTTTGCCTTCGGCGACGCGGGGAATGATGATGAGGGTAACGACACCGTCATCGCCGGCGACAAGATCGAAGGCGAGCGAATAGCTGCCCAGCATGGGCAGAAGATTGGTGATCAGCATTGTGGGATTCCTTGATTGGAAAGTTGGGCGAGGTCAGGCGGCCAGTTCGGTGACAACCTCGTCGGCCTTGGCGGGCGGAAGCGAATTGGGCGGCGCATAGCGGCCATCGAGGGCCATCGCGCTTGGCACCCGGCCAGCCCAATCGAACCCGACAGCATTCAACATGCCGGAGATCAGGTCGCCCTTCTTGGCGCCGAGCAACTTTGCGAATGCCTTCTCGCCCATGTGCGCGACCAGGCCGCTCTCGGCGGCAATGAACTTGAGCTCGTCCTTCGTGTATCGTTCGAGAAAAGCGCGATCGACCTGCCAGACTGTCCGGATGTCGATGCCGAAGGCGCCGGCGAGATCGGCGACGTGCGCGAACGACTGGACGTCCCGGGCATATGCTGCCCCGATCGCAGCCAGCACCGTGGTGGCCTGAACCTCCGATAGCTCGCGGATCTCTGCGATCTTTTCCTTGAAACCGCGATCGGGGAACGCGGCGTCGACCAGCAGTGCAGCGCGCGAGGTCAAAGTGCCTGACTTGATGTGCGAAAGCGTGCCGGTCAGCGCTGCCACGAGGATCGCCGCCTGGGCGTTCAAAGGATCGTCGGCCAGCCCGCGGGCGAGCGCCGTGCGCCATGTCGCCTCCCGCAGGTCGGTCGTGCGGCCTGCGATGGACTTTGCGGTAACACTGGGCCCGGTGCTGGTGGAAACCTTGCGCACGACGGTTCCGCGACCGACCAGAGGTGCTGAAGGCGCTGCGTCATCGGTCAGACCGCCGATCTCACCGCCGTCCTCGTTTTCGTCGCCATCGTCGGCGAGAGCGTCATCATCGCCGTCATCGTGTTCGATCGCTGCGGCGGCGTCCTCGGCCTCGGCGGCCGCCTCCGCATCACGGCGTGCAGCTTCGACCGCCTCGGTCTTTAGCTGGAAGCAGGTAGCGTTGGTGCAGTGGCCATCGTCGACATGGGTGTCGAACAGGGCGCGCTGCGTCCCTGAATTGAACGGACAGGTGGTGCATTCCGTTTTGTCGAACAGGGCATCGGCGAGGCGCTGCGTGACCTTCATGAGAAGATCGCGGGTCTTTGCGATGTCAAGGCCGGCCGCGATGATCGTCTCGAGCGCCTTGTCCTGCTTGTCGGCGGGAACGGCGGCGAGCAATTCGGCGTGTCCGACCTTGATCCGGCGCTCGTCGAGCGCGGTTTTGACGGTCTCGGAAAGGTCGGCGAGCGCGAGCCGGCGGTCCAGCTTTGCGCGGGACCAGCCAAGCCGCCGTGCAGCTTCAGCCCGGTCGCCTTGGCACGCCGCGAGATAGCGAACGGCCGCGTCCGCCTGCTCGGTCTCGGAAGGATCATCGCGATCGTCGTTTTCGGCAATCGCCGCGTCGAGCGCCTCCTGGTCGGTCATCTCCCGGATCAGGACCGGCACCTCGGCGTTTTCGCCGAAGGCTTCCATTGCGGCCCGGTAGCGGCGACCGCCCGCGACGATCGTGAAATGCTCCGGCAGGTCGGCAGCGGGCCGAACCAGCATCGGCTGCAGCATGCCTCGCAAACGCAGGGAGGCGACGAGTTCGTCATGCTTCTTCCGGTCGAAATAGCGGCGCGGATTATAGCCCACGGCAATCCGGGCGAGCGGGACCATGGCGGTCCCGACAGGGTGCGATGCGGTCAAGGCGGTTCTCCTAGTGAGAATGGCGGTGCACGCGCTTGCTCGCGACGCGCACCCTTTCGGTGAGCCTGATGCTCACCCTTCCACTCCCCCTCCCCTTTCACCGCTCCGCCGTCTGGTCATGGAAGATGTCGGCCGCCCATTGCTCGAGCCACGGCTCGAACATCTCATCATGATCAAGATCGCCGGACTCGATGAGATCGCGGATTTCGGTACGGGCCTGCGCGATTGCGGCCTCCCAGGGATCGATCGGCGGAGGATCTGCGTCAGCAGGCCGTTGCTGCGGAAGGCGGCGCGGCCGCTCGGTTAGTCGGTGGTACTGACCGGCGAGCCATTGCTCCATGTAATCGGCCACGACGCGATCGGTCTTGGAGATCCCCGCCTTCAGGGCTGCCCGACGCGCACCGACGCCATAGGCCTGGCTGTCGATCGACGCGACCCGGTGTGCGAAAGGCAGAAGGAAGGGCAGTGCCGTGCCCTTGACGCCGAATGCGTGGAGCAGAACACCGGCCGGAAGAATCTGATCGAGATGGTCGATGACCGCGATCAGGCCTTCCGGTCCGTGAATATCGCGCCGGCACATGCTTCCGACACCGATCAATGCGCCGGGGCGGAGCGAACCCCAGAGCGCATCGACACAGCGCTCATAGTCGGATGGTCGCCGGCCCTGGATCACAGGCATCAGTCTGTCGGCTATTCCGGCATCCTCGCCCAGGATGCGGCAGTCGCGATTGGCGCGGATGGTGCGCGACAGGCGGTCGAAGACTTCGTCGCGATCTCGCGCGATCTCAGCCTCGACGCAGTAATCGGCACTTGCCCACCATTGGAATGGATAGGCCGCCGCGAGCGATACATAGTCCGACAGGGACCACGGGAAGCCACCATAGCGCGCAGTCGCGACGAAGCCTGCGGAGTCCAGGCAGAGGCCGGACAAACCCCGTGCATTCTGGAGTTGCCCCAGGCGCCATCCGGTCCATTCCCGCCAGCCGCGCTTTTCGGACCAACGTGAAAGCGCGTTCGCCGAGATGAGCGCGGTCCGGCCAAGCGCGCGTGCCCGCTGAAGGATCGGCCCATCGTTCAGGTGCGGAAGGCCGACGATGACGTTGATGGGCATGATGCGCGCTCCGCTCGCAACGGAAGCACGCGGACAATTGACGGTCGCGCATGTTCACGTTACGTTCTAATGAGTAGGAGATTTGCCATGACGACGCCCAGCATCCGACACCTGTTCGATCTCGACATAACGCTGCGGGATGCGGCGCTGGATATGGAGAACCGGCCGACCCGTCGGATGATCGCCAATGCGGCGATCGGCATTCATGTCGAGGACGCCTACTATTCGGTGCGGGAGCTGCGCGAGGCGGTAAGCTGGGTGCATGAAGGGGTTTCGGCGGGCAAGCTGAAGCTGGCGGAGATCCTGGGCAATGATGGTGCCGACGATTTTCAGCGCTGCATCTATTTCTGCCTCGCCGGCCGCGGCGTGGTGTCGATGCTCGACGATCTTGAATGGCTGGAGGATCTGCTGGAGCGGCGCGGGCGCATCGCAGGCGAACAGAAGCGCCTGAAGGAGACGGTGATGCCGCTCGTGAACCCCTATGTGGCCGACGCGCCCGATGGGCCGTTGGTCAGGATGGACGGAAATTTCGAGCAGGGACCATCTTGGTGGGCCGACCCGACTTTGTCGGCCTGACCATCAGCGCTCGCAGCTCAGGCGGTTCCCGTGCCGCCAGCGCGACGGTTCGATCCAGTCTCCGGCAAAGGCCCCTGCCCTTTGCCTCCTGGCCGAAGCGAAGGCCGCATTATATGCGCGCAGGCGAGCGGGATCGTCTCTGAGATAACTCGCCTGCGGGGTCGCGAGACCCGCGCGGATAAGACGCTCTCCCAAATCCGCGCCGTCGACTGTAACGACCGCAACGGGGCGGCCATAAGAAGACGAAGACACGAGCCGGATCGTCGCGGCCTTGGAACGCAGGGCGTTCGCGGCGAAATCCTGTGCGGCCTTCCCACACTGCCAACATCCCGAGGCGCGCCGACAGAGCTGCCCGCGCTCGAATGCGTCGACCCCAAGCAACCGGAAATCGACGGCCACGGTATCGCCATCGAGCGCCCGCGCCTTCGCGTCGAAACTCTGAGACCATGAGGGCGATGTGAGAGCGGCTCCGCCCGCGAGGATGATGGCCGCCGCGATCCGGATCAAAATGTCATCTCCACCTCGACATGATCATCGGCCGCCGGCGTCGTGCAGACCCGGAATGGTTGCAGCGGATCGCCAGTGCGGACGATCGACAGCCTACCCGGCCGCTCGTCGAATAGGCGACCTGCGACGCGATTGGCGTTCTCGCGGCTGCAAAGCTGCAGACGCTTGGGCGACAATTCAAGACACGCGGCAAACATGATGGCTTCTCCCTGCTGCGGGAATGATACTGGCTGACGCACTCATGCAAAGATCGTCTTGTGAACCTTAGTGACCGGCAGGATCGTCCAGTCGCGCTCCATGAACCGGCTGATCGCATAGCCGCAGCGAGTCGCGGGATCGCGGAAACTCAGGCGGCGGCCGCGCTTCACGACGATAAATTCGTCACCCACATGACCATCGGAGAAGGTCAGCGCCTGGGCCAGTTTGATCCGGTCGCCGTCCTCGATCTTGCGCGATCGGCGGGCCAGGTTGGCACGGCACCGCGCGCGCCAGTCGAGGGCGTGCTCCCGGTCGGTCGGGGTCAGAAGGTCGAGAATGTGGCGGGGACAGCTATCCTCATAGGGGCCGACAGATTCGTCCATATCCTTGTAGCCGAAATGCTCGCCGGACTTGCTTTTGGGATTCCACATCACCTTGCAGACGATCGCGAAAACCTCCTTGCCGACGCCGTCGATCATCACCTGAGCCGCAGCATAATAGGTGCGATTCTGGGGGCAGGATGAGGCGAGCACCTTCAGTCCCTTGATCGTCCCGTCCGCCTCGCGGCTATAGGTGAATTGCGCGTCCAGATAATCCTTGGCGGTCTTGTGTCCGCCCATGTGGAAACGGGACATGGTGAGCCAGCCCATCGGTATCTCCTGTGATGTCGGGGAAAATTCGGATTAGCGGCGGTCAGGCCGCCTCGAGGATCTGCCTGACCCCCTCGGCCGATGACGCCGTGTCGTCGCTGTCGCCAAACGCCAGAAGGTAGTTGAAGGCCTGCTCAGCTTTCGAGGCGGCGTGAATGATTGCGGTCTTGTCCGCGCGCAAAATGCCGAGCCAGTGGGCGACGTAGCTCGCATGATTGTCGTGCAGTTCGTTCGGCAGATCCAAATGCGCGCAAATCAGGCCGCTTCCGATCTCGGCGACATATCCTGACAGTCCAGCCAAAAACGGCGGTTGGAAGGTGAAATCCATCGGTGCCTCCAGCACTGCCCAAAACCCCATGGCCTCCCCCGAGGCGGGGGTGGGCGGCGAGAGCGACCGGAGAGGCCCGCCGAAGCGGCGGGCTGCACCCGCAGGGGCGAAATGCAATGGAGCAGTCCGGCGCAGCCGGACTTGCAGCGCGCCGTGGCGGGCCTAGAAGGGAGCGCCGACCACTCCCGCCTTGAGGGAGGCCCGACGAACAGCGCCGCCGCGCCAGCGGCGACCGCTGGGTGCGGGCGAAGCCCGTGCCGATCGCCTATGCGACTGGGCGGCCGATCCCGAGAGAGAGCGGCCGCCCAGGTCTTCTATCGTTGATGATCGCGAACGCGCCGCGCAGGATTATGCAGGCAACGACCGCTCATACCAGGGCCGCGTCTTCTTCACGAGCGCGACGACCGAGAGCATCACCGGCACCTCGACCAGCACGCCGACGACGGTGGCGAGCGCCGCGCCCGATCCGATGCCGAACAGGCTGATCGCCGCGGCGACGGCGAGTTCGAAGAAGTTGGACGCGCCGATCAGCGCGGCGGGCGCGGCGACGCACCAGGCGACGCCGAAGCGGCGGCTCAGCCAATAAGCGAGCCCGGCATTGAAATAGACCTGGATGAGGATCGGCACGGCGATGAGCGCGATGACCAGCGGATGCGCGATGATCGCCTCGCCCTGGAAACCGAACAACAGCACCAGCGTGGTGAGCAGCGCGATCAGCGATACGGGGCCGAGCGCTGCCAGCAGGCGATCGAGCGCCGGCTGTCCGCCAGAGGCCAGCAGCGCGCGACGGACAAGCTGCGCGGCGATTACCGGCACGACGATGTAGAGCAGCACCGAGATGAGCAAAGTGTCCCACGGCACCGTGATCGACGCGACCCCGAGCAGCAGCGCGACGATCGGCGCGAAGGCGAACACCATGATGACGTCGTTCAAGGCGACCTGGCTCAGCGTGTAATTAGGCTCGCCCTCGCACAGGTTGGACCAGACGAACACCATCGCCGTGCAAGGCGCGGCGGCGAGCAGGATGAGGCCGGCAATATAGGAGCCGATCTCGGCCTCGGGCAGCCAGGGGCGGAACAGATAGCCGAGGAAGAAGGTGCCGAGCAGCGCCATCGAGAAGGGCTTCACCGCCCAGTTGATGAAAAGCGTGACACCGACGCCCTTCCAGTGCCGCCTGACTGATCCCAGCGCGCCCAGGTCGATCTTGAGCAGCATCGGCACGATCATCAGCCATATCAGCACCGCGACGACGATGTTGACGTTCGCGATCTCGGCCGCGGCGACGCGCGCGAACAAGCCGGGCAGCGCATAGCCGAGCGCGATGCCGACGACGATGCAGGCCGCGACCCAGAGGCTGAGATAGCGTTCGAAGGTGCCGATCGCGGGCTTCGCCGCCGCGGCGGCATCGCTCACGCGGCGTCCCCGCGCCGGTTGCTCGCGCCTTCGCCCTGACCGATCTCGCGGACATGTGCCCTCAATGCCATCACGTCGAGCTGGTCGAACGGCAGCGCCATGAACAGCTTGATGCGGTTCTCGAGATAGCGCAGCGCTGTCACGAAGGCGCGCTCGCGCTCGATGTCGTTGCCCTCGACATGGCTCGGATCTTCGATGCCCCAATGGGCGGTCATCGGATGGCCGGGCCAGACCGGACACGTCTCGCCCGCCGCATCGTCGCAAACGGTGAACACGAAATCCATCACCGGCGCGTCCGGCACGGAGAACTCTTCCCAGCTCTTCGAGTGAAGGCCTTCGGTCGGGTAACCGATGCGCTCCAGCAGCCTCAGCGCGTCGGGGTTGACCGCGCCCTTGGGGAAGCTGCCTGCGGAATAGCCGCGGAACCGGCCTTCGCCGAGCTTGTTCAGTGCGCTCTCGGCGAGGATCGAGCGGGCCGAGTTACCCGTGCAGAGGAACAGGACATTGAAAACACGGTCGGTCATTGAACGGCTCCGGGTTGGCAGCAGGCGGCCCTGGTGACCACGTCGGCGAGCGGAGCACAGATCTCCGGGGCGCCGCCGCAGCAATCCTCCATCAGGAAGCCGAGCAGGTCGGTCATGCGGGCATAATCAGCGGTGTAGATGATCGACCGGCCCTCGCGCCGCGACGACACGAGCCCGGCGTGGCCGAGGATGTTGAGGTTGCCCGAGAGCGTCTGCGGGACATGGCCCGTCGCGCGCGCGATATCGCCCGAGGCCATGCCCTCGGCGCCGGCGCGGACCAGCAGGCGAAAGACCTCGAGGCGGCCCGGATGCGCGAGCGCCGAGAGCGAGGCGACGGCAGCGTTCGCGTCCATCAGCAGCACGCCTGCTTTGGCGCGGGCGCATCGGCGGGGCCGCAGCAGGCCGCGGCGGGCTCGGGCAGCACCTCGTCCTCGCCGTAGCTGGTCGCCTCACCGAAGGTGAAGAAGGTCTCCCAGCGCACGCCGGCGGGATCGCGGACCCAGCTCTTGTCCGACTGCGCGTAGCAGCAGGTGGTCGCTTCCTGATCGAACGTCTCCGCCCCGGCGGCCTTGAGGCGACCGGCGAGCGCGCCGAGCTCATCGGCGCTGTCGACCTGGATGCCGATATGGTCGATGCCGGCCGCGCGCGCGCGCTCGGAGATCGCGAAGTTGACCTTGGGATCGTCGAGCATCCACTTGGCGTAGTCGTCCTTCACGACGACGGGCGCGGCGCCGAACAGCGTCTCGTAGAACTGGATCGACGCGCCGAGATCGGGCACGCTGACGTGCAGATGGATGCGCTTCATGGAATGGCTCCTGATAACGACTCGATGACACTACGAGTATATCCGTAATATCATCGAGTCAATGAGCACGACGCTCATGGCTGCTGGGCGTGCATCCAGTCAGCGGCGGCCTGCGCCTTGCTGGCTGCGGTGAAGATCGCCCGCGGCTCATCCTTCAGGAGTTGGAGCCAGGAAGCGATATAGGCGGCGTGGTCGGGCCGCGGCTCGTGGGCGATCCCGAGATCGGCGAGCAGGAACGAGGCGGTCAGCTCGGCGGTCGCTTCCTCCATCGCGAGCGCGTGCCTGGTCCACTTGGCGCTGAAATCCCGGTCGAGCCGATGGGCTGCGCCACTGGCATGAGCGGCCTCGTGAATACGGGTGGCATAGAAGCCGTGAGCGTCGTGGAAGGCGCTGAAATCCGGCATGTGGATGCGGTCTTCGGCGATGTGATAATAGGCGCTGGCCGAGCCGTAGACAGTATCGATGCCGAGGGCGGCGATGAAGGCTTCGGCGGCGGCGAGGCGTTCGCTCTCGGGCAGGTCCGGCCCCGGTTTGGGCGCATAGCCATCGACCTGATCGGCGTTGAACAGGCCGAACGCCTTGGCGAAAAGCCGTCGATGGTCGTCATCGTCGCTGGCGTCGTCGCCCTTCGCGTGAAACTCCTTCCAGAGGACACCGAGGCTGGCGTGCTCACCCTTGCGGACCTGCGCGCCGAGCGCCTGCCACTGGCGATAGGTGCCCCAGACCCCGCTCGCATAGCCGCTGCCATAGGCGGCCGCCCAGAGCGAGACCGTATTTATGCCGCGATAGGGCTTGCCGCTGGCGACGTTGGTCGGGCGGGTGACGTCGGCGCCGGAATGATGCCATGGCATGCGCCAGGTGCCGGTGCCGGCTTCGATGGCGTCGACGATCGCTTGCGTGACGCGAGCATAGACGTCTGAGCGTTGTGAGGCTGACATGATCTGTTCTCCGTTCTCGCGCCGGGGACCATCCCCGGCGGCGGAGGCCCGTTCGCGCCGGGCACAGGGGGGCTCGCGCACCCGTCAGGGCCGCAGCGAAGCGAAGGACGGCGAAGCCGTTGCGCGGGCGCGCCGACCGGCGCAGGACTCCGCCAACAACCGGGGTGGTCTACGGCGCGGGAGGGTCGATCCCGGCAATCACCACGCTCAGGCGATCCAGCTCGCGCTGGAGAGCCTGACGCTGGAGATCGGAGATGCGCCGTTCGCGTAAGTGCGCCCTGGCATCGGCCGCCGCGCGTTCCCAGGCCGGCCTGTGGCGGGCGGTGATGCAGGCGTTGGGACAGCGGGTCGGCTCGCACAGGGCAGTGAGCGGCCCTGCCGGATCGGGGGTCGTCACGCGCTTGAGGCAGAGCGCGGTCGCGGGATCGAAGAAGCAATCCGCGAGCGGGCCGACATGGAAGGTGCGCGCGACGCTGGCGAGCATGACGCGCAGGCGGGCGCGATCGGCGATCATGGCGGGCAAAGGCCCTTGTCTGACGGCGGCATCGTCGAGCGTCCGCGCGATGCGCGGTCCCGCCGGTCCACCGAGCGATGCGCCGCCCTGACGCCGGTCGAAATAGTCCAGCAGATCGTCAATCTGACCGAGCCGACGCTGCGCCTCGACCTCGGCGCGAAACCCTGATGCGCTGGTCCCGGCATAGCCTTCGAACGCGGCGACCGAGGCGTGCTTGTACTGGATCATGCCGGCGATGGTGCCGAACGGACGGTTGGCGATGTGCCACGCGATCGTGCGCCGGAACTGCCGCGTCGTGATGCGCCACGGCTTGCCATCGGGTCCGGGCGGGATGACCGGCTCATCGGGGGTGCCGAAGGCGCTGTTGAGGTGGTCGCGGAAGGTGTTGAGCTGGCGGACCACCTCGCTCGACAGATGCGTCTTGGAGACGGCGCTCGCGCGCAGCACCGGCCAGAGCGTATCGCTGCCGCTGGCGCGCGCCGGCCCTGCCGACAGGCGTTCGAGCACCATGATCGCGGCGGCGACCGGCTCGATCGTCACCCAGCTCGCCGCCTCGCCCACCGCCGCCCGGCGCTTGTAGATGGTCGACCGGATGCGATGGCGCTCGATCAGGCCGTCCTCGCTGCGCGCGATAGAGAGACACCCGCGCCGCATCGCCTGCACCTCGCAGTCGCGCATGCCGGTCAGGTAGGCGCACACGATATAGGCAGCGGCTTGAAGCATCCGTTCCTCGTGTGCGAGAGTCTTCGCATCGAAGCGCTCGCGCCACGGCCGACCGCTGTCAGGATCGATCGTGATCGGCGTGTCCATGCCGCCGACCTCTACCCCCAGCTCGGCCGCCACTGCGTCGATCAACCTCGCTTCACCGCCTGTCAGCAGAAGATGCGCGCCAGGCTCGGCCTGCACGTCGATCCCGACATGGAGATGCAGGAGATGTGCGTTGATCGGTGGGGTCACTGCGCCGGTGTTGGGGTCGACGCGCAGCTTGCCGTTATGAGCGGTGCCCCAGATCGGCGCGCCGCGCCCCTCGCGGCGTCGGCGGCCGAAATAGGCCTTCAGGCGGGTGCGGCGACGTTGCCGGCGATCAGGGTCTGGAAGGCCGGCATCGGCGGCGGCAAGGCGATCCCGGCGCACTTCGAGCCGCGCAAGCTCGCGGCGGGCGGCGAGGATATCGTCCGCGAATATGGTGACGTAGCGCAACGACCAGGCGAGTAGCGCGGCGATGACCTCTTCCGGGAAGCGCGGCGTGCGGTTCTCCCGGACATGGCGGTAGCCCGCAACGCGGGCGGGCGCCTGTCCGGCCCAAGGCTCGAATGCAAGGCCTCCGCTATCGAGGTGGTCGCGATAGTAATAGAGATCTGAGACCACTTCGAGGAGGTGGCCGACGATGACGGGTCGTCGGGCAGGATCGTCACGGAGATGACGGGCATAGGCATCGAGCAATGGCTGATCGATACGGGAAACGTCGAGCCGTCCGAGCCGCTCGCGGGCGAAGGCGAAGAACCGGCGGGCACGGTTGAATGCCTGGCGGATACAGGCGGGTGGTAACTTCGTCCGATAGCCGGGGAGATCGGCGTTGAGGCGGGCGTAGAGATAGGCGCGCATCGCCGCCTGCACATCGGCATGTTCGAGCACGTGGAAATGCACGGTGACGTGGCAGCGCCGGGCGTTCTCGCGGAAGACGGCGGGACCGAGATCCCAGCTCGGGTCGCCGACGCGCGATAGCGCCTCGCGGGTATGGCCTTCCTTGAGTGGCGCGCTCGCCAGCACGGGGCGATCGTCGAAAGCGGGCGCCTGGGCATGAACGGGCATGGTCATGCGCGGACCTCCGGCGGCAGATAAAGCCGTTCGCCCTCCATCTGCCGGCGCGCATCGGTGATGACGGCATCGGAGAAGGCCGGCAGGACCTGGGCGGTGATGCGGGCATGGACGCGGCCGAACTTGGCCGCCCAGTCGGTCGCGGGCAGGCTCAGCCGCTGCTCTTCGACGAAGGCGAGGAAGGCGAGGATCGCGGGGAGCTTGCGCACGGTGATGACGGCGTTGGGGCAATCAAGGCAGCCCCAGAAGGGCTGCGCGCAGGGTGATCCGGCCTCGGCGAAGGGACTGTTGTGGAAGCCCGCGCAGGCTGCGAGCCAGACATCCTGTTCGCCGTCGAGCAACGGACCCACGGTATCGGGCGGCATCAGCGGCGCGGCCTGTTCGGGTGCTTCGCGCAACGTCTGCTCGGCGGTGGGCGGAAGCACGGTCGGCATCGCGGCGGCGACCGCCGCGCGGAAGGCGTCGGCGACGGCCGTCTCGTGCACGGGCCGGAGCGACGGCAGATCGGCATAGTGGCGCGCCGCCACCTCGCGCGAGTGGCCGACCGCGAAGCGGGTCATGTGCCCCTCGGTCTTGGTGTACCACAGCGCCTTGTGGGTCTTGCGGAGCCGCGAGAGCAGCAAGTGGAGCGGCTCGCCGTCGTCATCGACAATAGCGTGCTGAGCTACCCAGGCATCGATCCGTTCCGTCGGGTGGCGGATGCCTACCCGCAGGCCGCCAGCGTTGTGATAAACCCAAAGACGATCGTCGTTCAGATGCTTGCGGGCAATCGCCGTGACCTCAATCAGGCGACGAATCAGACCACCAGGCGTGCCCCCACCGCCATCTCGCACGCGCATGCTCTTGTGCTCGGCGCCGCAGGCGCGGCGCTTGAGATAGCGCAGCTCCACCGTGCCGGCATGGGGGTTGGTGAGACAATCTGTGGTCAGCGTCTTCAGGCACTCGGGCTCGAGGCCGGTATCGAGCGTGAGCAGCACGAGCAGCGCCGGCAGATCGCGCGCAAGCGGGTGATGGCGGCCATGCAGATCATCGATGAGCGTGCTGATCGGCAATCCGCGCCGCATGCGCATGAAATAGAGGCTCTTCAGCGCCGGGTGGTCTGCAACGATAAAGCCCTGCCGCGCGATGATCGCTTCGACGTCGGCCCGCGCTCTGGCGATGACCGGGTCGCCCTCATCGGTGCGGTCGTCGGCACCGAGACGGCGGAACATCGCTTCGACGTCGGTCCTCGCGGCGTCGCGCAACGCGCGGGCGACGAAGGGGCTATAAGCATCGCGTGGGGTCGAGCGGCCCGCCGATGTGGCCAGCGTGTAGCGCAGCCGCTCATGCAGGTCGGGCGCGATCCGATCGGGCCGGTCTGCCTCGATCGCGCGCAATGTGTTGACGATCTTGCCGACCGATATGTGCCGGTGGATCGCGCCCATCCCGCGCTGTTCGAGCGCGGAGGCGAACCCATCGATATGGACTGCACGCAGGTCGTTGACGCCGGTCACCCCCGGCGCACCATCACCAAGCCAGGCGAAGAAGTGACGATAGACCTGCACATACTGCTTGATGACGCTGGCCGCACCAATCGGTCCCCCGAGCGCAGCCGATCGACGCAGCGCGCCGGCGAAGGCGATAGCGAGCGGACGGGGATCGAGTGCGGCCATATCGACCAGGACCGTTCCGCCATGCCGCGCCTCGATGGTGAACTTGAGGCCGAGCACCGGATCGGGCTTCTGTGGCTCCGGCGTGATCGGCGCGAAGGCGACAGGCCGGCCCTTGCGGGGATGGCCGCTCATGCGCCCTGCGGTCCCGGCAGCAGCGCAAGCAGCTCCTCGACGGCCGCGTCCACCGTATCGGCGCGCGTCGCGATATGGTCGAGGTAGATATAGGTGGTGGTGAGGCTGGCGTGGCCAAGCAGGCGTTGCACCTGCTGCAGCGGGTCGCCGAGGATCAGCCGATAGCTCTCCAGCGGTCCGACCGGCAATGCCGCTTCGCGCAACCGCTGCTGGATCAGCAAGGCGAGCATATGGACTGCGAATGTGTGGCGAAGCTGGTGCGGGTTGATCGACAGCGGGAAGCCGTTCTCCGCGCACCGGTTGCAGGCGCGGGTGAAGATCACCTCCCACGAGTTGGGCCGAACAGGCTGCCCTACCTCGGTCAGCCACAGCGCCGCCGGCTCGCGGGGCGATCCATCCTCGTCGTACAGGATCAGGCGGCATCGTTCCTCCGGGGTGCAGATATCGCGCATGCGGTCGAGACCGGCGCGGGTGACAGGGATCGATCGTTCGAGCTTGGTCGCGCCGTCTCGCGCGGCGAACTTGGCCACGCCCGCTGCGCGCTCGACGGCGACGTAAGCGGCAATCTGACGAAGCAGCCGACGCGGGAGCAGGACGCTGCGTCCCCGGTCGCCCTTGGTCAGCGGTGGCGGGAGAGGCAGCCAAAGTTGTTGGGCATCGCCGTCCTCGCGGTCGATCGCCGCGAGCTCGGCGGCGAGCAGGCCCGACGCCTCTTCGAGGCGCAGGCCGGTGGTGACGAGAAGATCGGCAAACAGCGCGTTGCGCAGCCCGTTCCGGTCGCGCGCGCCGGGGCGCTCGGTGCCGTCAGGGGTAAGGCCGCGCAGGCCGACCTCGCGGAAAATACGGTAGTCGTCCATCGTGACGAACCGCACATCTGATCGCCTGGCAACACGTTCATAGGCGTCATTGCGCGCCGCGATCATGCCGCGACGGCCACCATGCGCCGGTCGCCACACGGCGCGGCGGCTGAACGGCGCGTCGGTGATCAGCCCGTGCTGCTCACCCCATCGGTAAAGGCGATCGAGACTGGCGACGGCGCGGTTCCAGCTTGCGGCCGTTATCCGGTGATCGGCCTCGTCGCGGCGTCGCTCACGATGATAGGCGTCGACATCGTCGCGGGTCGCAGCCCACACGGTCTTGCCGCAGGCATCGAGAAAGCGAAGCCAGACAACGACATCATAGGCATAGGCGCGAAGCGAGTGCCGCGAGCGGACGCCCGACAACGGCAGGTCGAGAAAGAAGCGATCCAGATCGGGATCATAGAGCGCGTCGCCGCGCAGGATCAGCGGCACATGCGCATCGAGGCCCCTGGCCTCGCGGCGCTCGCAAACAGTAATGATCGACACCGGCGCGAAGCCCTCCCCCCGGCCCCCCCACCGGGAAGCTGACCTTCACACCGTTGCGCACTATGACCCGGCAGCAATCAGGCTGGCCTCCGCCAGCTCTTGGGTCAGCGCTACGGCCAGCCTGATTACTGCCTACCGTGGGCGTCCATCGCCGACCTTACTGCAAAGTTGCGAGCGGCGCAGACTGTCCAGATAAAGCCACAAGCTCCTCGAAACTATAAGCTTTGTCGCCGAACCGCTTGCCGAAGGTCCGGGCAAGGCGCGAGCTGCCGCCTGACCAATGAACGGTCTCGTGTGCCCTCACCGAGGCGTAATGATCCATCGTTGTGAATGACCGCCGGTGCGGCATCTGGATGAAATCAAATGTCGGGTGGAAGAAGGCGCGATCGCCGCCATGTCGAACATCTGCCGGCACATGATCGAAGAACTCGTCGATGGCAGCTTGCCGCGCAGATGGATCGATCGGCGCAGGGGTCGCGTCGTCCGGATAGAAATAGGCGGGCAGCCCATCGATCTGATCGGCGTTGAACACGAGATAATGGCGAAGGAAACGAATGCTGCGTTCGCTCTCGGCACCGGTCACCCGGTCCGACTCGGTCTTTTTGAAGCTCGAATAATAGACCGAGAGCGAGCCGTGCTCCCCCCGGCGAACATGGCCGCCGAGCGCTTCGGCCTGGCGATACGTCATCCAGTAGCGCGAGCGATAGCCGTTCGCGTCTGCGATCGCCCAAAGATAGACCGTGTTGATCCCGGTATAGGGCGTGCCGCAGTGTCGGAGCGGACGGCCACCGGCGCCGGCAACCCGCCAGGGCCGAGTCCAGGGCGGGACGCCTTCTTCCAGCTTTCTGATGATGAGGTTGGTGATTTCGGCCGCGACGTCGCGGCTCGGACGGGCTTTCGCAGGCATGGCTGATGCTCCAGCGGGATGACGATGGGGTTCGGGAGAGGCAAGCGTGCGGGAGGGGACGATCGCGCAAGTGGCGCCGACCGCCCCCCTGTCCTGCTGGGTCAGGCTTCGACCGGCTCGATCACCGTATCGTCCGCGACCGAAGCGCCTTCCGCCATGTGATCATCCGACAACGCAGAGCGATCCGGCTCGCCACCGAGACGATCGGTCGGGCACGGGGCCGCAGCACCAAAGCGCATCGCGTCCGGCACCCATGCGAGCACAGCGTCCTTCGTCTCGGGCTCGACAATGGCCGCCCCGGCGAAGAGTTTTTCACAGCTCTCCGAGATCTCCGCCTTCTTCAGGGTGGCGTGCCGAGCCGTCAGCGCGCCGCCGCCGACGTCATGAAGCAGGCTCAAAATGCTGCCCTTGTTGACCCGATCGAAGAAGTTTTCCGCGGTCGGACGCCACCAGCTCGCAACGTCGATCTCGAGGATCGAGGCCAATCGATTGTGGATCGCGACCTGGCCGCTGGCCCCGCGCGGCTTGGCCTCGATCGACATGGCAACGATATAGGCCAGCCACTGCGCCTTGCTGTCGTCATCGAGCGCGCGAAACCCTTCGAACCGATCGATTTCGTGATCGTGGTCGCACCATCCGGCATCAAGGCCATCATGCGCTTCGGCCAGGTAGGACCGGGCGCGTGAGCCGGGCAAATCCGCCGTGACGGGATCCTGCGGGGCATCAGCGCAGATGGTGGTGCCATATTGAACGATCTCGTCGGCAGAACCGCCGCCGGCGAAAACCCGGGCGTCGATCATGACGAACAGCGCGTAATCGAGCGCGAGCGCCGGCTGAGCGAGCAGACAGGATGCGAGAATATCGCGGCGTTGTATGGCAAGCTCGTCGTAGAGCCGATTGCTGAGCGGCTTGCCGCCAGGTGCCACAGCTTCGGGTCGGCGAGCTGGCTCGGGCGAATCCTTCACGCCGACGCGAAACCTGCCCGCCCCGCCCTCGTCGGGTTCGCCGGGATTTCCGCCGCCCGCATCATCGATCGCGTCGGGTTCTTCGACGATGAGCTCCTGCTCGCTATAAAATTGGGTGTCGAGACGCATCTCGCCCTGCGGCGTCAGAAGCAGAAACGCGCCGACATGCGGCCGCAGCTCATCTGGCAGCACGGGCGCGCGATGCTCGATCGCCTCGGCCTCGGCGATCAGTCGGTCATCCTCCTG
>NZ_CP023452.1 GCF_002355275.1 Rhizorhabdus dicambivorans
TATCTGCCACTGGCGCGTGGCGCCGTGCTCAAATTAGCTGCCAATGTGCTCGCCCTCATCCGGCGCTGCTCGCAAACGAGGCGTCGCACTCACGCTGTCTGCCAACAGCTTCGACCGCCAGCGGGAGGTCGATCAGACGGCCATAGGCTGTCCCGTTTCTCCATCTGCACCGGGCAGTTTCGGGAAAAGCCAATCGGGAACACATTTCGGGAAAATGGCACCTCGTTGCCATCGAGCGCGCCTTGCCGCCGTCAGCCGTCCCACGCGACCTTCGTTTTTGGGAAACTGCTTATCGTCCGGGCGGGGGCGGTTCGTCGAACAGCATTTCCAGATCATCGGCCTCAAGCCCGCCCTTGGGGCGCTCGACGAGCGTGAAGCGCCATCGCTGTCCGCGCCGTAGCTCAGTGAACCCGGCGCGCTCCGCCGCTCGGACGTGGACAAAGACCTTGGGCTGCTTGTCGTCACGAGAGATGAAGCCCCAGGCCCACCACGGTCGAGGTATTTGATCGTTCCGGTCGGCATGATGCCTTCCTTTCGGGCCTAGCCCTCCTTGGCGCAGGCGAGGCACATCGTCGTCGCGGGCGCACGATCGAGGCGCTTGGCCTCGATTTCCTCACCACAGCGGACGCACCAGCCATAATCGCCGCTGTCGATCCGCATCAGTGCGGCGTCGATGCGGCTACATTCGGCTTGCCGGTGCCGCTGCGCCGCCAGTGCCATTGCCTGCACCTGCATGGCGTCGATCCGCGACAGGCGGCCGACGCTTTCCTGATCGAGCGTGACCGGGGCGCGTTTCCTCGGCCGCCGCATCATCGGCGACGAGCTGATCGCGAAGCGCCAGCAGTTGCCGACGCCGCGCATCAAGGTCCGGCGCGTCCCCGGCTATGTCAGCGTACCAACAGTACCGGGGCGCGAACGGTGCGGATCATCGTTGTCGTCGTGCTGCCGACGATCAGGGTGCGAAGCGGCGAGTGTCCATAGGCACCCATCACCAGCATCGCGCCGGGATGCGCCGCCATATGATCGCCGATCACCGCATCGACCTTGCCGTCACGCAGGACGGTTTCGGAACAGGCGGGCAGCGTTGCTGCCGCTGCGCCGAGCTGGTCGCGGTGTTTGCCATCATCCGGCCCCGCCATGACAAGGTGTACTGGCAAACCACCGAACAGCGGCGAGGTAGCGACATGACGGACAGCGCGGCAGGCGGCGGGCTGTTGTCGAAGGCGATCACCACCGCGTCAGGTGCCTTGGCTTCGCGTGAGGCGATCAGCACCGGCTTGTCGCTGGCACGCACGACCCGTTCGACCTTGGAGCCGATATGGTCGGTCGCGAACTCGCCCGACGCGCCGCGCTTGCCGATGATGACCAATGCAGCATCGGCTTCACGCTCGACGATCGTCTCCACGATCCCTCCATGCAGGTGCATCGACGCGACCGTGATGCCCTGCTCCTTCAAGCGAGTGCCGCCTGCGTCCAGCAGGATGCGCCCTTCCTCGATGGCAAGACGCCCCGCCGCTTCCTCGATGCGGGTCAGCTCTTCCAGCAGCTCGCTTTTGACACCGAGGCCGATCGCGCCGCTATGATCGTTGCGCGATGCCACGGCATCCTTGCGCTGGACGACGTGCAGCAGCTCGACATCGGCCCCGAGCCGGGTAGCGGCCCAGGCCGCCAGATCGACGACGCTGGTCGCGTAGGTGGATGCGTCGATACAGGCCAATATGCGGTTCATAAGCCCTCTCCTCAGTGGGCGCCGAGCGCTGCTTCGGCGCCGGGCTTGTCATGGACGGCGAAGCGATCGACCATCGTCGCGCTCGCCTGATTGAGGCCGATGACCTCGACATGGGTGCCTTCGCGGCGGAACTTGAGGATCGCCTTGTCGAGGCTCCCCACCGCCGAAATGTCCCAGAAGTGCGCGGCGGTCAGGTCGATGACCACATTGTCCAGCACCTCCTTGAAGTCGAAGGCGTCGGCGAACCGCTCGGACGAGGCGAAGAACACCTGACCCGAGACGCGGTAGGTCCGCGTCCTGCCATCCGCGCTCAGCTCGGATGCCACGTCGAACAGGCGCTTGACCTTGCTGGCGAAGAACAGACCGGACAGGATCACGCCTGCGACCACGCCTTGCGCCAGATCGTGCGTCGAGACGACAACCAGCACCGTCACCAGCATGACAACCGACGACTGCCACGGATGGCTCTTGAGGTTCCTGATCGATCCCCAGGAGAAGGTGCCGATCGACACCATAATCATCACCGCGACCAGCGCCGGCATCGGAATGCGGGCGACCAGCGGCCCAGTACGACGATCAGGAACAGCAGGAACGCGCCCGACACAAAGGTGGAAAGGCGGGTGGAGCCGCCCGACTTCACGTTGATGACCGACTGCCGATCATGGCGCAGCCGCCCATCCCGCCGAGGAAGCCGGTCAGAAAATTGGCGATACCCTGCCCCTTCATCTCGCGGCGCTTGTTCGATGGCGTGTCGGTCAGATCATCGACGATCTGCGCGGTCATCATCGATTCCAGCAGGCCAACCGCCGCCATCGTCAGCGAATAGGGGAAAATGATGCGCAGCGTTTCCAGCGTGAACGGCACCTGTGGGATGCCGAACGCTGGCAGCGACGAGGGCAGCTTGCCCATATCGCCCACCGTGTTGACCTTGATGCCGGCATAGATCGAGACGATCGTCAGGATCACGATCGCGACCAGCGGCGACGGGATCGCCTTGGTCAGACGCGGGAACAGGTAGATGATCGCCAGGCCCGCCGCGACCATCGCGTAGGTTTCCCACCCGACGTTCGTTAGCTGGGGAAGCTGCGCGATGAAGATTAGGATCGCGAGCGCGTTGACGAAGCCGGTGATGACCGAGCGTGACACATACTGCATCAGCAGGTCGAGCTTCAGGAAGCCGGCGACGCCCTGGATCAGTCCCATGAGGATGGTGCGGCAAAGAGGTACTGGACGCCGTGATCGCGGATCAGCGGCAGGACAAGAACCGCAATGGCGGCGGTTGCGGCCGAAATCATGCCGGGGCGTCCGCCCACGAGCGAGATGATGACGGCGATGGAGAAGGAGGCAAACAGCCCGACGCTTGGATCGACGCCGGCAATGATCGAGAAGCCGATGGCCTCCGGGATCAGCGCGAGCGCGACGACGATGCCCGCAAGCACGTCGGCGCGCGGGTTCGAGAGCCATTCGCGTCGAAGCGAAGTAGCAAATGTCATGTAGAAACCTGATCGCAATAGCGAGGGGCGCACGCGTCAGACGCGTTCAATCAACGATGCTCGGAAGCGAGGCCCAAATTCGCTAAGGTTATCCCGGGGATAGGCGCCGGGCCGAGCCACCCGAATCAATCCGGGTCCGTCGAAGGCCTCTAGATAGTCACTGATCGGACCATATTGCAACTGCGAACATCAGCAGCCTGCATTCCCATAATACCATCCCATTCGGGCCGGTCGCGGCCAGCGCGCTTCGACTGGTTCAGTCGTAAACGTATATCTGTGCCCGTTCTATGCGCCACCCGCTGTTCGCAAAAACCTTCCTTTCTGACGACCTTGCCGGCGGGCCATGACCGCAACGCATTTCTGCCGCCCGCCGCTTGTCAGAACTGTTCTGAAAACCTGCTTCGCAAAAGCGCGTGCCGGCGACGGGTTTGGAGAACCCACGGGCGGGAGCGTGAGCATGACGCCCCGTTTGCAAGCAGCGCCGGATGATGGCGAGCACACTGGCAGATAATTCGAGCAGGATGCCACCCGCCAGTGGCAGATAGCGTGAGCAGGAAATCTGGCTGTTTGCGAGCAGACGCCGTTATGATTGCAAGCGCCTACAGCTAGCCGTGCGTCGCCTCGATCTGCTGGGCCAGCTCGGCCAGGTGATCGGAATCAAGTAGATCCTCTGCGGTGAAATCGAGGCGAAAAATTCGCTGTCACGGGGAGGCGCGCGATCGGCGGCGAACGTAGCCAGATAGGGCCGCGCCTCGTCCGTGGCGATCCAGCGCCAGAAAGCATTGCCCTGGCCGAATAAGCCGCTCTCGAACATATCGAGCCGTGTTGTGCGAAGTCGGTCAATTTGCGTCTCCTGACAATCGGGCGGTTCGGCAAAAAAGGGAGGCCAAAGCCTCCCTTTGTCTTACTGGAACAGTTTGATGAAAGCGGGCGCCGAGGCCAATGACTGCGAGGACGAAACCGACGCTGCCGATGACCCAAGTTTGCGCCGTCAGCTTGCTTTCGATTCCCTTGTTCGCCTCCTGAACCTTCACGGCGATATACTCCTCAATAGCCTCTACAACTTCCGCTGCGGCGTCGTCGGACAGATTAGCCGCTTTCAGTGCTCTAAACAATTTGATGTGCATCCGGTTCAGCGGCGCGGCGGCGTCGATCTGGTCGGCCATCGTCTCGATCACGCGCGCGCCCCATGCCCAACGGATAGCGCCGGAAGCATCCGAGTAATCGGATCCTCCGTCAGTTTAATTGCCCGAGCGATTGCGCGACACGTCCGCATAAGGTTTGCGGCGGCACTGGCTGCACCGAAGCCGCGCGATCAGTTCGTATATGCGGGTATCGAAAGAAATGCGGCGCGAGCGGGCGAAGTCGCCCAGCGGGGCGACGACGCGGCGACCGCAAGCGCACTGGATGCGCAGATAGCAGCCTTGCCGATACCAGATAGGATCAATGGGCTTGGGGCGGTTGTAGTTCGCGGCCATGGGGCGCTTATGCGCCAAGCGGAACAGGAGGGGAACACGCCGCGCGAACGCCGGTTATTGGATTGGCAAGGGAAAAGGGCTATATAGGCAATGCTTCGTGTGCTGATTCATTTCACACACCTACCTGAACCCGCCGTGCTGTCACACGGCGGGTTCAAACATTTAGGGCGGGCGGCCCTGTCAGACCACCCGCCCCGCTGGATCAGCCCTTATCGGACTTCCCCAGCTTCACAATTGCGATCACGAGCGCGACGGCTGCGATCGTCAATTGAGCTGCTTCATATGCTGTCAAATCACATCACCTCCTTTGAGCGAGAGGATTTGCGAAGGGCCGCTGTCACAGTCCCTCGCCCTCGCTCGATGAGGGCTATACAACGGATTGGCGAGAATGCGCGCGAAGTGCTTCACATTTTCGTGAAGCCGTTGGATGATCGCCGGCGACCGTTGATGAAAAGGGGAAACTATGGACCTTGTATCGCAGGTTAGCGCCGATGACTGGGAAAGCGCACGGCGGATAGTTCGTCATCGCGAAATCATGGAACGACTGATTCCGTTTTGGGCCGTGCTTGGCGTTGCGCTGGTGCTGATGGGCGTGGACCTGGGCGGGCGTCTGCTGTGGACGCTGCCCATGATCGGATATGTCTTTGGGTGATGGCGGCCGATCACGGCCCTGATTACCGCGCCGCGAATTATTGGGTGCCGGTCCTGGGAAGCCAAGCGGCGGCGCTGCTACCTCTCATCGCCAAATTCTAGATCTCTCTGGAGCGGTGGCAGCTGCCACCGCTCCACGGGCGTCAAACTATGCCCTCGAAGCGGGCGATCGCCTGCTCCGCGACGGAAGTAATTTCGGCGGGGTCGGCGGTTTGAGTGCAATCGCCGCCTACAACAGTGCCGAGCGTGCCGCCCTCCAGTTGGACAACGTGGACACGCCACACATCGCGGCGGATTTCGCACTGATCGGGCAGAGGCCGTTTGAGAGCGGCGGTGCAAAAGTCGGCCACGGTAGCGGCGGAATAAACCAGCCGCGGGCGGAGTAAAATCCGGCCACCTATTTCCTTTCTGCAATGACGCAGGAGGGACAGGGGATCTACACCGTGGAACTATATCTGAAGGTTCGCCTGGCTGTCTCCGAAGGGATGACGCAGCGCCAGGCAGCAAAGCATTTCAACATATCTCGCGACAGCGTCGCCAAGATGGTGTCGTATTCGATACCGCCCGGCTATCAGCGGCGATCACCGATCCGGCGGCCGAAGCTGGATGCGTTCGTTTCGACGATCGAGCATTGGCTCGACGAGGATATGAAGGTGCCGCGCAAGCAGCGGCATACTGCCAAGCGGGTGTTCGACCGGCTGCGCGACGAATGCGGGTTCACCGGCGCTACACGATCATCAAGGACTACATGCGCGAGCGGGATCAGCGCCGCGGGAGGTGTTCGTGCCCTGTCGCATCCTCCCGGCCATGCGCAGGCCGACTTTGGCGAGGCGACTGTGGTGATCGGCGGCGTCGAGCAGAAGGCGCGCTTCTTCGTGCTCGATCTTCCGCATAGCGACGGCTGCTACGTGCGGGCCTATCCGGCGGCGGTGGCGAGGCCTGGGTCGACGGCCACATCCATGCGTTTGCCTTCTTCGGAGGCGTGCCGCAGTCGATCGTATACGACAACGACCGTTGCCTTGTGGCGAAGATCCTGCCCGACGGCACGCGCAAGCGGGCAGCGCTGTTCAGCGGTTTTTTGTCCCACTACCTGATCCGCGATCGCTATGGCCGTCCGGAAAGGGTAATGACAAGGGGAATGTGGAGGGTCTTGTCGGATATGCCCGGCGCAACTTTATGGTGCCGATCCCGCAGTTTGCGACATGGGATGCGTTCAACGATTTTCTGGAGGAGCAGTGCCGAAAGCGCCAGCGCGATAAGCTACGCGGCGAGAACGAGACGATCGGCGAACGGCTGCAGCGCGATCTTGCCGCCATGCGTCCCTTGCCGGCGTCGCCGTTTGATGCCTGCGACCAGACCAGCGCTGTTGTGACAGCCCAATCGCTGGTGCGCTACAAAACGAACGACTATTCCGTGCCGGTTGCCTACGGTCATCAAGACGTCTGGGTCCGGGGCTATGTCGATCAGGTGGTGATCGGTTGCCGTGGTGAGATCATCGCCCGCCATCCCCGGAGCTGGGAACGGGAAGACATCGTCTTCGACCCCGTCCATTACCTGCCGCTGATCGAGCAGAAGATCAATGCGCTGGATCAGGCAGCTCCATTGCAGGGCTGGGATCTGCCGGACGAGTTCGCCACGCTGCGCCGTTTGATGGAAGGCCGCATGGCAAAGCATGGCCGGCGGGAATACGTCCAGGTTCTCCGTCTGCTGGAAAGCTTCGAGCTTGCCGACCTGCATGCGGCGTAAGGCAGGCCCTTCAGCTCGGCGCGATCGGCTTCGATGCGGTCAAGCATCTGATCCTGTGCCGCGTAGAACGCCGACCGCCGCGATTGGACCTGTCGATCTATCCGTACCTTCCGAGGGCGACGGTCGAGAAGACCTCGGCGAAGGCGTATATGCGCCTCCTGTCGTCTGATGCGGGAGAGGCGGCATGAGCACCGAAGCACCTGACATCCTGCTCGCCCACTATCTCAAGACCCTCAAGCTGCCGACCTTCCAGCGCGAGCACCAAAAGCTGGCCCGACTCTGCGCAACCGAGGACGTCGATCACGTCGGCTACCTCTTCCGGCTTGCCGAGCGGGAGATGATCGAGCGCGATCGCCGCAAGGTCGAACGGCGGATCAAGGCGGCCAAATTCCCGGTCGTCAAAAGCCTCGACAGCTTCGACTTTGCCGCCATCCCAAGCTCAACAAGATACAGGTGCTGGAACTGGCCAGATGTGAATGGATCGAGCGCCGCGAGAACGTCATCGCTCTCGGTCCCAGCGGCACGGGCAAGACGCATGTCGCGCTCGGCCTCGGCCTGGTCGCCTGCCAGAAAGGCTTATCCGTCGGCTTCACCACGGCGGCGGCCCTGGTCAGCGAGATGATGGAGGCTCGAGACGAGCGGCGTCTGCTCCGCTTCCAGAAGCAGATGGCCGCCTACAAGCTGCTGATCATCGACGAACTGGGCTTCGTGCCGCTCTCCAAGACCGGTGCGGAATTGCTGTTCGAGCTGATCTCCCAGCGTTACGAGCGCGGTGCCACCCTGATCACCAGCAATCTGCCTTTCGATGAATGGACCGAAACCTTGGGATCAGAACGACTGACCGGCGCACTGCTCGATCGCATCACCCACCACGTCAACATTCTCGAAATGAACGGCGACAGCTATCGTCTCGCCCAAAGCCGCGCCCGAAAGGCTGGCTGAAACCTTTCAAAAAAATCGCCGCGCCCGGCTGAGACCCCGCTCGGGCTACGCCCTCACGGCGGTCTCAGCCGGGCGCAAGGGTGGCCGACTTTTGCTCCGCCCGGTGGCCGGAAATTGCTCCGCCGTTGACATGGCCTGTCGTCGCTCCATGCATTGTTCGACAAAGCGCGCGTTCAGCGCATCAAAGCTGGGCGCCTCTGGCCTCGGCACCATGAAGTGGCGCCGGGAATAACCGACCAGCCCCTCGACCTTGCCCTTGTCGTTACCCTTGCCGGGGCGCCCGAATTTGTCTTCGAACAGGTAATGGCTCTGGAGGGTCGAGAACATCCGGCTGCGCTCGCGCTTCCCGTCGCCCAGGATCTGCGCCACTGCCAGCTTGGTGTTGTCATACAGGATCGACTGCGGGATGCCGCCGAAGAAGGCAAAGGCCGCCACGTGCCCTTCGCAAAATGCCTCAGCCACCTCGGCAGGATAGGCTTTAACGAACGGCGCATCGCTGTGCGGCAGGTCCATGCAGAAATAGTGGAACCGCACCAACTTGCCGTCGATGATCCCGTCCGCCTCACCAAAATCCACCTGCGCATGCCCCGGCTTGTGGCTCAATGGTATGAACACCTCGCGGCTGCGCAACTTGGCGCCCGCCACATAGTCGCGAACAATGGTGATGCCGCCGGTGAAGCCATGTTCATCGCGCAGACGCTCGAAAATACGCGCGGCAGTGTGTCGCTGTTTGATGTGAACCTTGCGGTCATCCACCAGGATTTGGTCAATGATGTCGGTAAATCCGGACAGCTTGCGGCTGTAGGTTTGCCCGCTCCGGCCGTGCGCTGCTGGCTCTGGAAAGCACAGCATCTTGTCGACGGTCTTGCGATTGATCCCAAAATACCGGGCGGCAGCGCGACGGCTCATCCCGTCAATCAGCACGGCGCGGCGGACCTTCTGATAAAGCTCCACTCTCTTCATCCTCCACCTCCGCCCAAAAACGGAGGTCTAGCAGGACTGGCCCCTTTTTAATCCGGTGAGACTGGCCGATCCGTGGCCCCTTTTATTCCCGGTGTTCTCAAGAGATGTTCAACATCGCAGAGAGCTACAGGTGCTCGATCGAGACCGATGTTTACGAGATTGGAGGACAAGAGCGAGCCTGGTAGATCGCCATGTTCAATCTTTGTTCTTCAACATGGCCAAAATCGCAGCTTCGGGCCGACTGGGCCTGGTTAGGAGAATGGTGAGCACGCGGGTTGTGGCATCGGGATTCCACGGTTCGGCGCTGCCAAATTCAAGATCGCGGTCGTAATAGTCGAACTTCCACATGACCGAGAGGGCTGGGCGCGTGCTGTCGTCAGTCCAGCGGGTATGCCATTGGCCGATCACATCGCGATAAAGGAAACCAGCGTCATGCTCGCCGTGCGGGTCGTTGTCGGGTGTGAAATCCTCAAAGCCTTCGATCATCTTGAGAATGTCGGTCTGCGTATTCTCGTCCAGCGCCGCGATGCCTTGCGTAATCACGGTGCGACAAGTCACGCCCATCGTTCGCCGCGCAATGTCGTTCAGCGCCGCGACGGTGGCGATCTGGTCAGTTGTCGCTTCCATTTTCCTCACTCCTTTAGGCGAAGCCGCTGCCTGCGGCCTGCGGCTCTGACCCGCTGGCGAAGCGCGGGATGGGGAGGGGGAAGCAAAATCGATGGGAGTGGTGCGGGCGGCACGGTTAGGGAGGCCCCGGCGCGCGCGAGCGCGCCGGAACTGGCCGAACTTGGCGTGCAACCCGGTCCTGTCGATTATGCTTCGGGAACGAAAGGGCGGGTGCCCTTGGTGTTCCCCGGTGGCAGCTGCCACCACTGGCAAGGCGCGGCCCTGGGCCGCTCGATCCTATGTGCCAGCTGACAGACTACTAAGCGCGCGGCCCTGGCCGCTCATTTTCAGCGCTCGCGGTCTTTTGATTTCTCGGCGGCCTGTGTCGGTGATTTGCCTTCGCGCAATGTTGCGGCGACATGGGCCTTTGCGCTTTCGACGATCTGCGCCAGCTGTTCCTTCGATGCGCCGCGCTCGGTAGCTGTGGCGACGCGCTTATCAATGGCGATCTGGAATTGCGCGAACCTGGCATCGGCCCGGTTCTGCTCAGGCGAGTTTTTCTCGAATTGCGCGGCAAGGCGTAGATCAACCTGACTGACGCCGGGAGGCATGACTTGCAGACGTAGCGCGCGATCGGCAGCCTGAATGTCGCGATCGGTCATTTTCGAAAGGAAATCTGCGGCGCCCGCGCTGATGGCGCGGACTCTTTGCAGCGGGTCCATGCCCTCGGACCAATTGACTTCGATCTGATGATAGCGGCGTTGCTCAATCAGCTGAAGGTGGTGCATCGGCCCTTTGGGATCACGGAAAAAGGCAAGCTCTTGCGCTGAACGCGCGGCCAGCTGGCGCATGTCAGCGGACGTTTCCGCGATCCGGTTAAGCTGCTCATGCTGCCGCGACGCAACGGTTTGCGCAGTAGGTAGATAACGGCTGATCTGATCCTTGGCCTGCTCGATGCTCATCGAGCGCCGTTCCCCAACTGGCATGAGAGATTCCATCGAAGGCGGAAACGCGATGCCTGCTGGCCCTCGCGCTGGCTCGACGCGGTTCTGTTCAAGGGGCATTGCGTCGCGGATGACTTTGGCGAGGGAGGCGTGATTTCCGGTATGGAAGCTATCGCGGCTCGCCTCCATCCAGTCCTTCGGCCCCATTGCCTGGATCGAGACAAATTTTTCGGCCGCAAGGGAATGTAGCTGCAAGTGCAGCCGCATGGTGCGGCCATTGCCCTCACGGAACGGATGAACGGCATTTAATTCGGAAATATGCCGCCCCATGGTATCGGCAAAGCGATCACGATCCATCGACTTGAGGGTTTGGAGGTCGGGCAGCTGCTTAAATTCGTGCTCCATGCTGCGGGCAATGAAGTGCGCTCGGGCAAAAGTGCTGCCGGGTTTGCTTATGTCCACGGTCCGAAAGCGCCCCGCCCAATCATATACGTCCTGAAACAGATGATTGTGCAGTTCGCGATACTCGCGCGCGTTCGTCGCCGGCGCGGCGCGCTGCACGACCAGCTCGCCATGTCGGACAACCGAGAAGAAAGCTTCTCGCTCCTTGAGGATATTATCGTCGCGGATTCCCAGCTTGTTCCGAAGAACGTCGCTGTTACGCCAGGTGTAAGGGTCGCTCACCTGTCATGCAGCGAGTTTCTGGCGGGACAGAACATCACGGTTGTAGTCCTGCGCCAGACCAATCGCCACATCGACGGGAATTTGGGTTTCGACCAACAGCAAACAAAAAGAGTGGTCATCCGAAACCAATTCAAGTCCTTCAATCTTGCAATTTGCGATTGCTTCGCAATAAGCTGCCATCACGTCAGGAATCTCTTCCTGCCGACGCGGCTCATACCCCATCGCCTTGATGCGATTCCTGTAGGTGTCGATGATATTTTCCATTTTGCACCTAAAAACGACCTGCTCCCGCCCATAGTTAACATGTCGGGATTTGTATATAAACCACATTGAGTAGCCCCCATATTTCACTTTCCTGAAATGGGACGCCGCGCTTGCGCGGCGTCTCGTGCATTTAGCAGGGCGGGTCATTCAATCCGCTTGGTCGGTCATCATCGCCAACAGGTAGTCGGCGGCGTTCTGAGCCTCACGGGCAGCCTCGAAAATCGCGCGCTTGTCGTTGCGGAGCGCGGTCAACCAGTGCTCGATATACGCGGCATGGTCTTCGCGTTCCTCGACCTTGAAACCGACAATCGCGCCGATGAAGGATGCGCCCAGCTCGGCTACGAGCTCGTCCCTCGCATAGTCGGCGCGGCTCGTTGAAATCAGGGTTTTCCGGTTGAGGCGGCTTTCATGCCCTGCATGATGCACGGCCTCATGCGCAAGCGTTGCATAGTAGTCGTCGGCGGAATGGAACGCTTCAAAAGCGGGCATTTGGATATAATCGTCGCGGGTGTGGTAATAGGCTTGCGATCCGCCGATGCGAACGGTTGCGTCGATGCGAGAGAACATCACTTCAAGCTCAACGTCGCGGGCTTCGGGATTGGTGATGATCGGAGCGGGCGCGGGATATTTGCCGTCCAGTCCCTCGACCTGATCGGCATTGAAAACCGTATATCGTTTCAGGAACGGAATCGCGCGCTCGTCGTCCGTCTCGGAATCCTTCACGACAAGCTTGTTGGCATAGACAACGGTGGTTCCCTTGCTGCCCTTCCTGACATTGCCGCCCAGCTCCAACGCCTGTTTGAAGGTCAGCCAATAGGGCGAGGCGAAGCCCTGACGCATGGCGCTGGCCCAAAGGCTGAGGACGTTGATCCCACGATAGGCGACACCATTGTGCCGGAGCGGAATGGTCGGCCCACCGCTCCACGGCTTCACCCAAGGCTTGGTGCCCGCTTCCAGCATCGCAAGAATGTCGTCGGTGACGGCCTGATAAATGTCGATCCGGTTCGTTTCCTTAGCCATTTTCCTCACTCCTTTAGGCGAAGCCGCTGCCTGCGGCCTGCGGCTCTGACCCGCTGGCGAAGCGCGGGATGGGGAGGGGGAAGCAAAATCGATGGGAGTGGTGCGGGCGGCACGGTTAGGGAGGCCCCGGCGCGCGCGAGCGCGCCGGGACTGGCCGAACTTGTCGAGCAACCCGGTCCTGTCGATTATGCTTCGGGAACGAAAGGGCGGGTGCCCTTGGTGTTCCCCGGTGGCAGCTGCCACCACTGGCAAGGCGCGGCCCTGGGCCGCTCGATCCTATGTGGCAGCTGACAGACTACGAAGCGTGCGGCCCTGGCCGCTCATTATACGCGGCCGGTTTTACCGGCTGCGTTCTGTAAAATGGAGGCGGTGGCAGCTGCCACCGCCCCGCAAGTTTGCGGGGAGCGCGGGAGTGAAGCGCGCTCCCCGTGCCGTTATGCCGCTTGGCTTTCGTTGTCGGCGGCATCGGGCAAGGCAGAGGGTCGAAGGGCGGGGGGCAGGATGCGCCGCCCCGCAAGGCGCTCGTTGACCGTCACGGCAAGGTCAGAGCGCTTCATGGTCTGGCAATTCTCTGCGGCGTCGTTGCCGCAACCTTCGGCCAGCAGCTTCAAGAGCGTGGCCTTGCTAAGCTGGTCATAGAATACCTGATTAGGTTCCCACTTGTCGGCCATGTCGATCTGCGCGGCCCCGACGATCTGCGCCAGCTGGCGGTCGCGGTCGCTATGGAACGAAAGGCTCGTGATCTGCGAGGCCACGCAGTAGGCCAGCAGCCGCAATTTCGCTTCGCTGTCCATCTGGCGCATATCGTCCAGCGTGGGTGTCTCGGCCAAGCGGGCAAGATCGGCGCTCGCGATCTCGTCAATGTCGGCAATCGTGGAATGGCCCATGACCGCATCGTCAACATGAAAGCGGTTCTTTTCGGCGGTGATTTCGGCGGCTTGTTGCCACGAATAGGCGTTGCCGCGAACCTGCCCCAAGAGGCCCGTCAAGAGCACGTCCAGCGCCAGTTCCGGGTCGCTGGCAAGGGCTTCCCGAACCGCCATCGTGCGGATACCGCCCAGCTGATCCATGACCTTCTGCGAGTAGTCGGGCCGGGGAGGCTTGGGGGCATCGGCGGCGGTGCCCTTGGCGCTGCGCGTGAACGCAACCTGTTCGATACCGTCATGCCCGATGAAGACGATAAGGGAGTGCTCGGCCTTCTGCTCGGCGGTGAAGACGCGGCAAGCCGATACGATAGCGTCCTGCTTGCGGGTCAGGGCGCGCAACTCGTCGTCATAGTCGTGATCGTCCTCGTCCACCTCGCTTTCACGCTTGGCGATTGCCGCCTCGATCTGTGCCAACTGCGCGGTTTCTTCCTCGGTCGGCTCTCGCTCGCCTGCGGGTTCCAGATGGCCCCGCATCCAATAGGAATCGGGCCGGTAAAGCTGCCCCTCGGCATCGCGCCAGCCATCTTCGCGCGCCGCCTTGGCGATGGCGTCGAGCCGATCTTGCACAAGGTCCATGACAAGGCCCGCATCATCGCAATAGCGACGTTCTCCGAAAAGATCGGTGGTGAAGGTGCCGCCTGCGGCGCAATAGGCTTCCTCGCCCACAATGCGGAAATGCTTGTCGGTATCGGCAACCTTCTCCTGGGTGAGCATGGCCCGGATTTGGTGGGCGTTGTCGCCGGTGCGCTTGAAAACCTCAAGCTGGCGGTCCTGATCGTCTGTCAGCGCGAAAGCCTGCGCCGCGCCCATGCCGATTTCGTCTTTCTGGAAGGCTTTGAGAATGGTGGGGTGCAGCGCCGCCAGCTTCAACACGCGGCGGACATATGCGGGGGAGACGCCGAACGATGCTGCAACATCGTCAACGTCCTTGCCGCTGTCGATGATCGCCCGATAGGCGGCGATGGCATCAGCGGGGTGCATGTCCTCACGCTGCGCGTTCTCGGCAAGAGAGATTTCCAGCGCCTCGTCCTTGCTGCGGATTTCAACGGGAACCTCGAAAGTGCCGGGGATGGTCTTTGCCTTCTGCAACAGCTTCAAGGCCCGGTAGCGCCGCCCTCCGGCGCAAATCTTGATCTTGCCGTCCTCATCATAGCCGATCAGGTTTTGCAGCACGCCCCGCGCCTGAATGTCGGCTGCGAGGGCTTCGATTTCCTTGGGCTTCACCTTCCGCACGTTGAGGTCGGAAAGCGCCAGCTTGTTCAGTTGGATGGTCTGGATGGTCATTTCTCACTCCTTTAGGCGAAGCCGCTGCCTGCGGCCTGCGGCTCTGACCCGCTGGCGAAGCGCGGGATGGGGAGGGGGAAGCAAAATCGATGGGAGTGGTGCGGGCGGCACGGTTAGGGAGGCCCCGGCGCGCGCGAGCGCGCCGGAACTGGCCGAACTTGGCGTGCAACCCGGTCCTGTCGATTATGCTTCGGGAACGAAAGGGCGGGTGCCCTTGGTGTTCCCCGGTGGCAGCTGCCACCACCGGCAACGCGCGGCCCTGGCCGCTCATTTGTGCCTTAGAGGACGGCGAGTGCCAGCACGGCAACGATTGAACCGCACAGGGCAGAGAAGAGCACCAAGCGCGTGGTCGCAGCATTGATCGCGATCGTTGCGCCGGCACAAGCCCATAACATGGCAGCCGTGGGACCGCCCCGGTAGATCAGGAAGCCGATATAGCTGTTCGGAAGGAACTGCGGATAATCAACAATCAAACGTGCGACGATACCGCCGCCTGCGAGAATGAGCGCCGCGATCAGCCAGGGGGGCATAAAAAAGCTGGGGGTGACGGTGCTGATCCGGTAGCTTTAGGAGCATGTCGAAACCGGCTCCGCTTGTCGCTTACCGTCTGAAGGTCGGCCTCCGGGATATATCGCCGATGATTTGGCGACGCTTGCTGGTTCGCAGCGATCTGACGCTTTTTGGTCTGCACCGGGTAATCCAGATCGCGTTTGGTTGGGAAGATTATCATCTCCATGCTTTCAAGGTGCATGGGCGCCGTTTCGGCACGCAAAGGACGGGTGAGCGTCACCACCTTGTCGAGGACGGGAAAATTCTGAGGGAACTGACACTTGCCGACCTGTCGCTGCGAGTGCGGCAACGCATGATGTACGAATACGACTTCGGCGATTTCTGGGAGCACGAGATCCGCGTCGAAGCGCGTGAACAACCGAGCGCAGACAAGCCCTGGCCGGTCTGCACCGATGGTGCTCGCGCCGGTCCGCCTGAGGATATCGGCGGACCGGGTGGATATGAGCGATTGCTCGAACGTCTCGATGAATTGCGCTTCGATCAGGGAAATGGCCTGGATGACTTTCTGGATGAAAACGATACCAGCGACGGCGAGGAAGATGACGGCGAAGAGTGGACGCCAGCTGACCGCGCCGGGTTCGACGGTCCAGATGATCCGCTGCTGCGCTACGATCCAGATTCCATCGATCGCCGCGCCATCAATCTCGCGTTGAAGGCTGAGTTTGTCGGCAAGGACCGGCCAATGTCTGTGGACTGATGCTCAGGCAAGCTCGGCTTGAGCGCGTCTGTCATCGCGTACCCGCATGATCGTCTGCCGGCTTGTCGAGAACGCCTTGCTGAGCGCGGACACGGTTTCGCCGCTTTCAAGGCGGCGCTCGACCTCGGCGCGCTCGTCTGTTGTAAGGCTCGCAGGCCGTCCGATGGCCTTGCCCTCCGCCCGCGCGCGGCGTAGCCCGGCCTGGGTGCGTTCGATCAGCAGGTCGCGCTCGAATTCGGCGACCGCGTTGATAACGCCCATCGTGAGCTTGCCTGTCGACGAGGTGAGATCGACGCCGCCCAGCGCCAGGCAGTGGACGCGAACGCCCATGCGATCGAGATCGGCGACGGTGCTCGCCACATCCATCGCGTTGCGGCCGAGCCGGTCGAGCTTGGTGACGACGAGGACGTCGCCATCCTCTAGCCGGTCAAGCAACCGGGCAAAACCCTTGCGTTCTTTCGCCGCAACCGACCCGGAGATGGTTTCGGCGACGATCCGCCGCGGCTGCGCTGCAAAGCCAGCGGCCTCAATCTCGTGCAACTGGTTGTCGGTCGTCTGGTCGACGGTCGAAACGCGCAGATAGGCAAAGGTGCGTGACATGGATCCGGCCTCGATTGTCCGGAAGGGGTGTCCAGTAAAATTGGTGTGTCCGCAAGATGGTAAGGCTATTTTATGGACAGGGTTAGCTGTAGGTGACCGTAACCGGTCGGTTTCGGACGGCGGCACCGATGTGCCGGCCAATGAGTTCCCTTCTTCATGGAGGAATGAGCTCATGCGCTTCACCATCACCCTCACCGCAGCAACGGACGACAGGCCAACCAGCGGCATATCCATCGCCGTCATCGAACGCGACGACGACACGCTTACGATCGATGATCTCGGTCTCAGGATCGCGGAGAGCAAGCGACTGCTGGCCGCGCTGCAGCTCGCTGTGGTTCAGACCCAGGCGCTCGACTGGTGTCGCCGCCAGCGCGCTTGTCCGTGCTGCGGATCAGCAAGGCAAATCAAGGATCATCGTTCGATCATGGTGCGCACGCCGTTCGGAAAGATCGCCGTGCCAAGTACCAGGTTCCGGCGATGTACATGTAAACCCACAGCGGGTATCGCGGCGCCGATCGTGGCGGCGCTGCCCGAACGCGTCACGCCGGACCTTCTCGAGCTAGAGGCGCGCTGGGCTTCGCTCGCGTCCTACGGCATCACCGCGGAACGCCTTGCCGACGTCCTTCCGATCGGTGACGCGATCAACGCGACGACGATCCGGCAGGACACCCTACGCGTCGCGGAGCGTTTGGAAGCCGAGCTTGGCACCGAGCGACGCTGTTTCATCGAAGGCTGCGAGGCGGACTGGACCGATGGTCCGCTGCCAGGACCGCCTGTCACTGTCGGGATCGATGGAGGCTATGTACGATCATGGTACGATCGGCCGAACAATTTCGAGGTGATCGTGGGTAAGTCCGTCGTCGATCCGGGCGAGGATGGCGAAATTAGCGAGCCAACGCGCCGGTTCGGCTTCGTGGTCGGACATGACGACAGGCCGCGTCGTCGCCTTCATGAATTGCTGCTGGAGCAAGGCGTCGGGATGGACCGTGAGATCACCTTCATGTCCGATGGTGGCAGGAACGTCCGCAATCTTCAATGGGACATGCGGCCGAACGCCGAGCATGTCCTCGACTATTTCCACATCGCCATGCGGGTGACGGTCATGCAGCAGATCGCGCGCGGATTGCCGCCCCCATCCGAGACGGATAAAGACGTGGCCGTCGCCACTCTCGAGCGAGTTCGGCACTTCCTCTGGCACGGCAACTGGCGCCGTGCTCTCGACCTAATCGGCGACGTCGAGACCAGAATGCTTGGTGCGACAGATCCGGATGTCACCGACGAGCCGATGAGCCACCCACAGGTCTCGCCGCAAGCTCGCAATCTCCTCAAGCATTTGCGGGAGTTCGAAAGCTATATCAGCGCCAATGCCAGCATGATCCCGAACTATGGCGAGCGACGACGATATGGCGAAGCAGTCTCGACCGCCTTCGTGGAATCGACCGTCAACCAGGTCGTCGCAAAGCGCTTCGCAAAGAAGCAACAGATGCAGTGGACGCCCAGAGGGGTGCATCTGCTTGTGCAACTCCGCGTCCGTACCCTTGATGGCACGTTGGCCAATGACTTTCAGAGGTGGAGGGACGAACGGAAGGCGGCATGACCCCCAACTTTCTCATGCTCCCCAGCCACGCCGCGATTGCCTCGGCGCGCGGCGATGCCTTGTGCCTGGGCGCAGCCTGCATCGTCATTCGCGACGCATCATTCATGCTGATCTTCCCTTCCAGCCCTGACCGTCACCCGAATGGGCGGAGACGGCTTTGCTGGCTCCGTGGAGCCGCGCGGCGCAGCCGTGTGGTGGAATAGGGCAGGTTCCCGGCTCCGATCATTTGCACTTGTTCGGCAGTTGGCCCCTCTCGATCGCCAGATTCCGCATCGCCTCGTAATCGACACCCCAAAGCCCTCGCCGCTCGTCGGCTGCGTCTTTCATGAAACGGGCATAGGCGAGCCCTGAATGTTGCCTGTAATCAACGGCATATCCATGGCGTACCATCGTTGCCGAAACAGATGCCCCATTCGACCGAAACCGGCACGACAGGTTAGACCGGCCCCAGCTCGTCCGCCGCGTGTTGCATATCGGCTCGATCGTCAACTTTTCGTCCTGAAAATCGCTCGTGCAATCCATGCCGCCATTTTGCTTCACCAGCTCTTCCAAATAGAGCTGCGCTGCGATCTTGGGCACATTGCCCTTGCCGTCCTCATCCGGCGCATCAATTCCCGACAACCGCACCCGCTTTTTATCGAGCGTTTCGAGCGTATCGCCGTCGATAATGCGCGGGTTCTCGACATGGATTGAAACCGGCTCGCTATTCCTCGCCTGCATCTGATTGAACAGCGCGCCGAACGCGAAAACAGAGAGAATGGGCAACGCGATTTGCTGATTTCGCGGCCATTTTTTGAAACCTCGGATCAGCACCTGGCTCTCTCCTGAAGAATGTCGTTCCAGTCCATCGGCGCCGGGGCTGGCGGGAGGATGATTTTCAGTTCGCGGTCGTTGGCAGTGAGGTGGTCGCGCGCGTCCTCTATGGCCTGTGCGGCTTCCTGGCCGTGTTGCGAGTAGATGACGATTTTGCGGATGCGTTCGGGGATCGCGATCAGGCCATAGCGGCGAATGCCGCCAGCGCCCCACACCTTGAATTTCCCGTCACTAAGCTGGGTGACGGAAACGGCTTCCTCGAAGCCTTCCGCGAGGCGCAGAACATCGCCGGTTGGCTGGCCGCCGATCCGCATGGCGGCGTGTCGGACCAGGCCGAGCGTCAATTTCGCCTCGCGCAGCGCCGCATGGTAGCGTTTCTCGCCGGTTGCTGGATCGAGCAAGATCCGCTGCACGGCGATTATGCCTTCGTCGGCCTCGAACGGCACGAGAAGGGCAGGATGCTCTTCGCGGGCGTCGGGCGGACCAACGATGCAGCGCGGAGCGAAGCGGAGCTTGAGGCCGGTCGGGTCGATTGCGCGCGAACGCAGATAGCGTTCAGCCGCGGTGCCTGCGATCGGCACGGCGGAATCCCATAGTTGGAGGGCGAGCTTCCGGCGCGAGGGTTCGGGCGCGCGATCGACCGTTTCACCGCTCGTGTGGCGATTGATTTTGCGGCTGTTGAGCGCGGACCAGACGGCTTCCTGACTGCAACCGGCCCAACATTTGAATAGGACGGCCTTCTTGCCGGGGGTGACTTGGAGCGACGGATTGCGGTCGTTGTGGGCTGGACAGCAAACCATGCCATATGAGCCGCGCCAGTGGCCGCCCATATCCGCTACGATCTGACGTGCGCGTGCTTCGACGTCCATCTGCATCGAACTTCTTTCGTCAACGGTATCCCGACATTGGGATTTATACACATTTCACGATGGCGGGCAAACGGTCGGGATACATGCTAATATCGCGCATGGCCCGACTAGGGCCATTCAATATAAATATCTCCGCCGGTTATCTTCACTCGCGGATGACTCACGTTCTTTCGCCTCAATCGCTTCGCCCAAGCTGGCGAGAATGTCGGCCAGCTCGCGCTTGTCCCGCTCTTCGCGGGTTAGCTCCCATAGGGGCAGCTGATCCCTCATGCGCTCCATGTCGCGCGCGGCCTCGATCTGGCGATACTGTTCGCAAGCGGGGGCTGGATCGGCCGCGATGCCGCGACGGCGGCGAGCGGCGAAGATTTTGGAGAGGAAGGCGGGGAAGAGGAAGCGATAGGCGTTCGTGGCCTGCTTTATGCGCGGGCCAGCGCCTTGCGCTTCGTGATCGGGAACCGGCTCGTAGCGCCTGAACCAGTCGATAATGCGCGCGTTTTTGAGGCGCGAAAGCGCCTGAACGACGCAATTTTTGCTGAGGCCGGTTCCCTCCATGATGGTGTGAAGGCTGGGGAACAACGCGCCGGTGCTATAGTCGATGACGCGGGCCAGGAACTCGATAATCTGGATGCCGGCCTGTCCGATCGCACCATTGCGAATGCGCGGTGTGGTTGTCCGCCGCTGCGCGAGCGTTTGCCGCTCGTAGAGCTTTGCGGCTTCGATCATCTCGCGCATCTGGCGAGCATTGCGGATCGGTGTGTAAGCCTTGGCCCGCTTTTCGTGGCCTACGGCGATGCTGCCGGCCCAGACTTTGACGCGCGGTTTTTCGGCACGCGCAAGCAAGGCGCGGTCGATCGTGGCGAGGCCGGTGCTACGCAGCACGGCGCCTATGGAAGTGGTCATGCGGACCTCCCTTCGTCGGTCCCGCGAGGCCAAGCACCATCGCTCCCGAAAGCACGCTTTCGAGATTGACTTTCGCCGCAGCACCACCGATAAAGAGAGCCAAGTTAGAAGCGCTCACTTCGGTGGCACAAACAGCCCTCGCTCAGCCAAGCGAGGGTTTTTTGTTGCCTGTTGCAGATGGGGAGCCACCCCACACGCAACAGATGAATCACCGACTCCAAGGTGGAATCAGCGGGTCATAACTGGCTCAAGTTTCAAGGGTTGGCAAGAATAAGCGTGTCAACACGCTTATGGAGCGACTTCGGTCGCGTCCTTGCGATAGTGTCGCATGTAATCAGGAAACTCGATCCCGCGTTCGCGGAGTAGATTGATCGCGGCCTCTTCCAAGAGCGCAGAGACAGACGTTTGCTCGTCCTGGGCCAAAGCGTTTATCTCGTGAACCAGCTCGGGCTTCACCCATGTTGCCAGCGCGCGCGTGTTGGCGCGGCTCGGCCGACGCCGGGGCAAGGGAACCGGGAGAAGCGGGTCTTCCTGTCGTTTAGGTCGTGCCATAACATCGCATTGAATAAGAGGCGTTCTGTCGCGCTTATAAGCGTGCGCGCACATTTCATGGCGTTTATGTGCGCGCACGGCAAGAGACGACAAGCCGGGTTGCCCTCGCCTTCAAAGCGAGGATAGACATAGCCCAATCGGTAAAAGGGAATAAATCACGATGCCGCATAGCGATGATTGGCAGTATGATCCGATCCTGGAACGCGAACTAACCACCCGCCGCCCCGCTGGGGGAATGATCCAAGCAGTCGAGATTGCGCAACTGCCATCGAGCGAATGGATCATTAATGTGAAAGTATCGTGGCGTGGTGATAAGTGGCTGAATGTCTGCCTATTCGAGCAGCCGACGCTTAAAACCTACAAGCGACTGTCAAGTGCTGTGCGGCATGTCGTGCTCGATTACGGATATGAGGATGACCATATCCGATTGGTTCCCGACAAACAATGCAGCAACAAATTGGCGTTTTAGGCTTCCCTTTCCCCCTCATCGTGATATGTGCATAAATCTCGATGACGAGGGAGAAAGCGATGAAAGCTTTTAATTTCGCGCTCGCGACCGCCTTGGTGGGGGCTGCGGTGCAATCGACCCCCGCTGTAGCGTCGGATAATACTTGGGCATGTGAGGTTGTGCTGTGCATCTCCAACCCGGGTGGTCCGACGCAATATCCAGCCTGTGTTCCACCGATAACGAAACTGTGGCGCGTGCTGGCTCTCGGCGGCAGCTTCCCGACATGCACGGGCGGGGGCATCGCCAAGACCAAATACAAGAAGCCGGATGATGGGAGGCCTGGTCGCTTGACGGTCACTTGGACTGACGGGCGGCAACAGACCTACTATCAGCCGCGCAACTGACCGGGAGCGGGAACGTGTTCCTCGAAACCGGAGCCGTTCTTTCGCTGGCGGCGCAATGCGCCCCAGCGGTAGCGCCGCATACGATCGCCGCGATCGTGGATGCGGAATCTTCGAACTATGTTTTTGCGATCAACGTCAACGGCGTGGCCAGTCAGCCTCGCCGTCCGCGTAATGAGGCTGAGGCCATCGCAACCGCGCGCTCCTATGTGGCTCGCGGCTACAGCGTGGATCTCGGCCTCGGCCAAATCAATTCACGCAACATGGGATGGCTCGGCCTAACGTGGGACACTGTTTTCAAGCAGTGCTCCAATATCGAAGCGGCAGGCCGGGTGCTCCTGTCCAATTTCCGTTCGGCCAAGACGGGGCGCACCCCGCAAGAGGCCCTTCGGGTCGCACTCAGCATGTATAACACAGGCTCTCAATCGAGAGGTTTCCGCAACGGCTATGTCGCCCGCGTGGAGAACGCAGGTCGCCGCGTCAGCGGTCGGCCTGCGACCGCAATCCCGACTGTCATCGTGGGCGATCAGCCCGCCAGCGCCGCCATGAGCGACACTGGCGCCGGTCGTGTGCCGGTGGAGCTGGCGGAAATCGCAGCGGAGAACATGGAGGCGGCTCCACCGCCTGCACCGCCTGCGTGGGATGTTTTCGGCCGCGCCCAACACGCGCGGATTGGTTCGTAAGGCGAAGATAGGAGTTGTCGAATGTTTCGTATCTGGAAGATCAAGGCTGAATCCCGGCTCGATGCGCTGCTCGCGCGTCTCAAGCCCTCGCCGCTCATGGCGCGCGCGCTGCCCCTGTCGCTGCTGGCAAGCCTGCTCGTAGCGGAGCCGGCTTTTGCGCAGGCAAACTTTGAAGGCCTGGCCGACAACATTCTCGGCCTGCTGAGCAACGGTTTGCTCCGCACGCTTGCGATCATCGCGATCATCGTCGTTGGCCTTCTGTGGTTCCTCGGCCGCGCGTCGGTGCAGATGCTCGTCACGGTCGTAGTTGGCGTGGTGATCGTGTTCTCCGCGCCTTGGATCGTCGACACGATTACGGGGTGATCGGGGATGGACGGTCAGGAAGAAATGACAAAAGACCCGCTGTTCTTGGCCGTCACCCGCCCCGCTTTGTGGGCGGGTGTTCCCATTGAAGCGGGCGCGCTCATCATCATGGCGGGCGCAATCACGTTAGTTGGTTCGGGCAATCCTCTCTACGGCGGCGCGGCCGCCGTCGCGCTTTATGCGATGGCGCGGCTTATCGTTCGGCATGACGTGAACGCATTCCGGCTGATCTTCCTGTGGGGCCGGACCAAAGCGGCGAACCGGAACCGCGTCTTTTGGGGTGGATCGAGCTACACGCCGCTGCCGCTCTACGGAATCAAGCGAAAGGGATTTGGTCGTGGTGTTCGGTAAGAGCGCGCTCGCGGAGAAGGTGCCTTTTGACAAGGCCAAACGGGAGGAAATGCCCGAGAAATTCTTGCCGTATTCGCGGCATGTCAATGAGCATGTGGTCGCCCTCGATAACGGCGATCTGATGCTCATGCTCGAACTGGATGGACGGCCCTTTGAGACTTCGGACGTGCGCGATCTGAATGATTGGCACACGCGCCTCAACGGGGTCTGGCGCAATATCCATGACGAGCGGCTTTCGATCTGGACGCACATGTTGCGGATGCGCGTGCGCGACTATCCAGGCGGCACGTTCCGCTCGCATTTCGCCGCGAAGCTCGATCAAAAATACTATGAGCGGATGACGGCCGAACGCATGTTCCGCAACCGCTTCTTCATGACGGTCGTGATCCGCCCAACAGCAAACGCGACCGACAAGCTGATGGATTTCCTGCGCAAGAAGCAGGAGGACAAGAACGCCAATATCGCGGAAGCTCTAGAGCTGCTGGAAGACAAGGTGCGCGATCTGGAAAAGCTACTGCTGCGCGTTCGTCCGCGCCGTGTCGGCATCTATGAGCACCGGGGTCTCCTGTTCTCCGAACCGCTGGAAATATTGAACCAGGTGATGACCGGGCGCTATCGGCGCTGTCCTCTGGTCCGTGGCCGTCTCGGCTCGGCGCTCTATGCGAGCCGCGCCATCATCGGCGCTGAGACATTTGAGGTCCGCGACGCCGATCATTCGATGTTCGGCGGCATTTTCGGCATTCGCGAGTATCCGTCATCGACAACGCCGCGCCAGTTTGAATCGCTGCTTTCGGTCGATTTCAGCCTCGCCATAACGCAGTCGTTCACGTTCCTGTCGCGCACAGCGGCAACAGAACGGTTTCGGCTTCGCCAGACCCAAATGGCGAACGCCGGTGACAAGGCGATCAGCCAGATGGATGAGCTGATCGACGCGGCCGACGATTTGCAATCGAACCGCTTTGTGCTGGGGGACCATCATTTCACGCTGACGGTGTTCGCGGAAGATTTGAAGAAGCTGCGCGATAACATGTCGATCGCGCGCGCGGCGCTGGCCGATACGGGCATGGTCGCCGCCCGCGAAAGCGCGGCGCTGGAAGCTGCCTATTGGTCGCAGCTGGTCGGCAACTTCGCGTGGAGGGCGCGCCCCGCGCCGATCACGTCATATAATTTCTCGGCGTTCTCGCCCTTCCATACGTTCCCTGCAGGGCACGAGGACGGCAATCATTGGGGGCCTGCGGTCGCCTTGCTCAAGACAAGCGCTCGCAGCCCCTATTACTTCAATTTCCATTCGGCAGACCTGGGCCATTCGATGGTCATTGGTCCATCGGGCGGCGGTAAGACGGTGCTGGTCAACTTCCTGATGGCGCAGCTCGAAAAGTTCAACGCGCGCCATATCTTCATCGACAAGGATCAAGGCGCGGAAATTTTTGTCCGAGCCAGCGGCGGCACCTATCTCGCGCTGCGCAACGGGGAACCTACGGGCTTCGCTCCGCTCAAGGCGCTCGACAATACGGCTTCCCATCGCGCGTTCCTCGGTCGCTTCATCCGCCAGCTGGTGAAGCAAGAGGGGGCGCCGATCACGGTGCAGGAATCGCACCTGATCGACGATGGCATCGAAGCCGTGATGAAGCTGCCACGCGAGCAACGCTCGCTGTCGGCGCTGCGGACCATGCTCGGCATGTCGGACTCGGGCGGCGTCGGCGCGCGCCTAGTCAAGTGGACCTCCGAGGGGAACCTTGGCTGGGTTTTCGATAATGAGGAAGATTCCATGTCTCTCGAAGCCCGTTTCGTGGGCTTCGATATGACCGACTTCCTCGAAAACGCGGAAATCCGCACGCCGGTCATGCTCTACCTGTTCGAGCGGATAGACGCGCTCCTGACAGGCGAGCGCATGGTTATTGCGATTGACGAATTTTGGAAGGCGCTGGCCGATCCGGCGTTCACGGCATTCGCGCAGGATGGCCTCAAGACATACCGCAAGCGCAATGCGTTCCTCGTCTTTGCAACACAGTCGCCTGCGGACGCGCTGCGGTCCACGATCAGCCATTCGATCTTGGAGCAGGTCGCGACGAAAATCTTCCTGCCCAATCCGTTCGGCCAGCGCCGGGATTACATCGAAGGCTTCTCGCTCTCGGAGGCGGAATTTAAGCTGGTGCGCGAAGAGCTGTCGCCGGAAAGCCGCAAATTCCTCGTGAAGCAGGGCCATGACTCCGTTGTGGTCGGCCTGGATCTCATTGGCATGGACGATGAACTGGCCGTGCTGTCGGGGCGCGCTGAAACAACGGGCGTGGCCCGCGAAGTGATTGCCGAACTGGGCAATGATCCGAAGCTCTGGTTGCCGGAATTTCACCGGCGCCGGCGCCCAAGCTGAAAGGAGTGAGACTATGAAGCAGCTTATCTTGGCGGCTGTGTCGATCGGGAGCCTTGCGGCCGCGACGCCAGCCAGTGCGCAGGGTATCCCTGTGTTCGATAGCACGTCCGTGCTCAAGCATATCGAACAAATCCAGAAGACCATGCAGATGATCGAGCAAGGTCGCCAGCAGATTGCGGAAGCGCAGCAGCTCTACCAAGGGTTGAACCAGCTGACGGATGTTTCCTCGATCGCCAACCAGCTTAAGACGGATTCACTTCGCACCCTGGGCGTTGATGTGAACTCGCTCGAACGCATGGCGCGCGGCGATTTTGGCGGCGGCGGCAGCTATGGCGGGCGATCTGATGCGATCTATCAGGACATGCTCGAACGTCTCGGCGTGTCCGCGAATGGCGATCAGACTGATGTTCGCTATCAGTCCGCGCGCTCGATCGCGATGGACAAGGCCATGGCCGAAGGGATGGGCGAAGCGGCCACATCGCGTGGCGAAGGCCTGGAAGAGCTGCGCAGCCGCCTAGCTTCGGCATCAACGGCCAAGGAAGTTGCTGACCTTCAAGCGCGCATCCAGCTTGAAAGCGCGTCGATGATGAACGACCAGCTCCGCGTCGATGCCATGGAGCGGGCGCGTCGGGCCGAACAAGCGGCCAAAACGGCGGAAGCGCTCTCCAGCTATTCCCGCGATCGTGAAGAGCAACTGGCCCGCGCGCGGGCAGCGGCGGGAATGTAAGAATGCGGAAGATGGCCTTAGTAGCATTGAGCGCAGCCGGCATAATCGCCGGCTGCCAACGCGCGCCCGTTTTCCCTGAAATCCTCATGACCTACCACGACGTGGAATGGCTCAAAGCCAATGAAGATCAAATTCCGGTGATCGTATCGGAGTGCGACAAGATCATGAACAGCGAACTCAAACAATCCGATCTTCCCATTCCCGTCGCCAAGAATTGCGGAGGCATCAAGTCTGCCATCGCCTCGATCAAATATTCCCGTGACCGAGAAGATCAGATGGCTCGCGCACGCAAAGCGGCGGGAATGTGACAGCTCGAAGGTCGATTGAATAATAACGCGGAGCGATCTGGTGGAATACGATCTATTCACGAATGCCTATCAGGGCTTTGTCAACGAACTCAATTCGTCTGTAGTTTCAAACTACGCTGGGTTCGTTGGCTGGATCGCTGGGCCGCTCCGCACGGGAATGGTGATTTATATCATACTGCTCGGCTACGCTATCATGCGCGGTGCTGTGCAATACCCATTCCGCGAATACGTCTATCGCTCCCTCATGCTCGCTGCACTCTATTGGGCTGTGACAAGCCTTTACGGAGCATCAATTGCACAAATGATCGTGACGGGGCTGCCTAATGAGTTTGCCTCAATCATCGGAGGCTCGCCAAATGGCGTCGGTGGGTCGTTTGATACGATGTGGGCGCGCGTCGATGTTGCGCTGATAGGTATGCAGGATGCCACCAAGGAATATGCTGAGCAGAACGCCAGCATGTGGGATTTGCAGGGGGCAGCGACTGCGATCATCCTGTGCATCGGCGCAACAATAATCATCTTGCTAACCGCTGTAGCCGCGTTGTTCGCGCTCGCGGTTGGCTTTGTGATCGTGCTCTATGCGCTGTTCGCGCTGGCCTGTCTGGCGGTGGTTGGTCCGATATTCGTCGGTGCGCTGCTGTTCGATTCCACCAGAAGCTACTTCTTCTCGTGGCTCGGTAGCGTCCTGAACTTCTTGATGCTGTCTTTGTTCGCGCTGTTGCTGGTGCTTGTCGTCGCCAACGTCGCAGAATCCGCAACAGCATCCTTCGACGGTCAGTTCGAGCACGTCTGGGACACATGCGTTCGCATCATCGCCTTCTACGTCCTCGCCTGCTTTTTCTTCCTACAGATCCCCGGAATTGCGGCGTCGCTGGGCGGCGGTGCTGCTGCGATGGTTTCGCAGTTCGGTAACGCCGTAATGAGCGGTGGCGGGGCAGTGGCAACGGGCGCAGGGCACGCGGCCAGCGATGACGGAAGTGCCGGCGCTCGATGGAAGCCAAGCGCCCCGCACAGCCGGTGCAAGTGGCCGCCCCCAAAAGTCTGAGGGGCAAGTCATTGCAGAGGCACAGCGCCGTGCCGGAATCATGGCTTATGGTGGCGAAAACGGCGGCGGGGTCGGTGGTGCGGTGGCAGCTGCCACCGGCCTGCCCATGGGCGGCGGCACAGGAGCACAGGGCGCGCAGTTGATTGGTGCGTCGGCCGATGGCGATGGGCAAGGTGGATCGCGGCGGACCAATCTCGAAAACATGCGCCAGACCTCGCAAATTGATCGGGTGTCAGGCCGCGACATTGGCAACCGCGATATGCTGATCCTCGCGGGGTCGTTCATTCCATGCGTGCTGCAAACCGCGATGGATTCCAGTCAGCCCGGATATGTCAGCTGCATCATTCCCCGCGACATTTATTCGGACAACGGCCGCGTCGTTCTGCTGGAAAAGGGAACGCGCGTCCTGGGCGAATATCAAACCGGCGTCCAACGCGGGAAATATCGTCTCTTTGCGGTATGGAACCGCGCGGTCACGCCTCGCGGCGTGGCGATCGACGTAGGTTCGCCCGCCAGCGATGCGCTTGGCCGTTCAGGTATGGCGGGCGGCGTGAAGAACTTCTTTTGGGAACGCTTCGGCGCGGCGCTGTTGTTCAGCTCGCTCAACGATGCCGCCTCGATCGCCGCCTCGGAAGTCTCCGACGCCGATAATGTCACGCGGGTTCCCAGCCAGGCGTCAGACACGATCTTGCGGGATACGATGCAGATTCAGCCGGTGCTTCGTATCAACCAGGGCGCGGAAGTGGGGATCATGGTCGCGCGCGACTTCGATTTCTCCAACATCTATGGCCTTCGGCTTCGGCGCGGCCAATGAGCAATACGGCTGTCCTCGAAAACGCCTTGCTGCCGCTGCGCCCTCTGCTCGCGCGTGATGACGTAACGGAGCTGGTGATTAACAAGGCTGGCGAGGCGGCGATCGAAACGCGCGATGGGTGGTCCTGGGAGACATTGCCCGACCTCAATGAAAAGTCGCTGCTCGCGCTCGCGCGGGCAGCGGCGGCTTTCACCCATCAGGACATAAGCCAGTCAACACCGATCTGCTCCACGATCCTTCCCAGCGGCGAGCGCGTGCAGCTGGTTGTGCCACCCGCTGTCCCTGCCGGCACAGTCTCCATCACCATCCGCAAACCGTCATCCGTGACGTTGACGATGGAAGATTTCGAGCGCGGTGGGTTGTTTAGCGAGACAAAGATTGCAACCCGGCAAGTCTCGCCGCTCGATGTTGAATTGCGCGATCTGCTCGACGCGGGAAAGCATGTCGAATTTTTCCAAAAGGCAGTCCAGGGCCGCAAGAACATCCTGATTTCCGGCGCTACCGGCTCGGGAAAGACGACGCTCTCTAAGGGGCTGATCCAGCTTATCCCGCCGCATGAGCGGCTGCTGACGATCGAAGACACGCGGGAGCTGGTGGTTCCGCATCGTAACGTGGTCCACATGCTCTACGCGAAGGACAAGCAGGGCACCGCGAAAATCTCTGCAAAGGATCTTCTGGAGTCGGCCCTGCGTATGCGGCCTGACCGGATACTGTTGCAGGAGCTGCGCGACGGCACCGCGTTCTTCTATCTCCGCAACGTCAACTCGGGCCATCCTGGCTCGATCACGACGATCCATGCGGACTCGGCCGAACTCGCGTTTGAACAGCTAACATTGCTGGTCAAGGAAAGCGAGGGCGGCGCCGATCTGGCCCGTGACGACATTCGCAGCCTGCTCAAGCTGCTGGTTGATGTGGTCGTGCAGACCAAGAAGGTCGAAGGCCGCTTTCGCGTGACGGAGATATATTTTGATCCAGAAAACAGGCTCTAACCGGCTCGCACTGGCCCTTGTCCTCCTTCCGATCACGCTCCTGCTGATCGGCCTGCTGACCGGCACGGTGGCGTGGTTCTTCCTCAAGATGCCCGCCGCGGCTTACGATCCGCTCAAGCTCCCCGGCTTCTTTTGGTATTACCGGCATGATCCTGTCGTGACCGAAGCGCTATGGCGAGGCGCGGTCATAGGCGTGCCGCTCCCGGTGTTGCTCATGGCGATCGTCCTGCGGCCGAAAAAGAACCTTCATGGCGATGCCCGTTTCGCGCGCGAAGGTGAAATCCGCAAGGCGGGCCTTCGCGCGAAAAAGGGCATTGTGCTCGGCCGCGTCCGCAACCGCTTTCTCATGGTTGGCAAGATGGAGCATGTATTGCTCGAAGCGCCCACCGGATCGGGTAAGGGCGTTGGCATCGTCATTCCTAATCTGTTGCAATGGCCTGATTCGGTTGTCGTGCTCGATATTAAGCGCGAGAACTATGAAATCACGGCGGGCTTCCGCCGCAAGGGCGGCCAAAAGGTTGTCCTGTTCAACCCTACGGACAGAGAAGGCCGCACGGCCCGCTACAACCCACTTAGCTACATCAACAGGGCCGATCCAATTGAGGTCCTGGTCGAATTGCAGAAGATCGCGACGATGCTCTTCGTGCCCCCGGAGAAGGGCGAGGCATTCTGGACGGAATCAGCCCGCACGGCCTTTGTCGGCATAGCATCGTGGATCGCGGCCAAGCCTGAACGTCCCTTCTCGTTTGGCGAGATATACCGGACCATCACGATGCCGGGGATGAAGGCATTCTTCGCCAAGGAAGCTGGCGATAGTGCGCTATCGGAAGGGTGCCGCGCCGCGTTGAGCGATTTTACGTCCAGCGCGGACAACACATTCACCGGCATTATCCAGACCGTCACCTCGAAGCTGAATCTCTGGATCAATCCCATTGTCGATCGCGCGACGGCCGAAAGCGACTTTTCCCTGACGGACCTTCGCCGCATCCCGACCTCGATCTATCTCGGCGTCTCGCCGGATGAACTCGATAGGGTCGCGCCGCTCTACAATCTGTTTTTTCAGCAGCTGATCGACCTCAACACCCGGCAACTACCCGACGATAGCGAAAAGCTGTCCGTGCTGCTCATTCTGGATGAATTTGCGCGGCTCGGCCGCGCCCAGGTTATTGCAAATGCGTTCTCCTATGTGCGCGGCTATGGGCTTCGTCTGCTCCCCGTCATCCAGTCCCGGTCCCAGCTGCGGAATGTCTATGGTGAGCATGGCGCGGACGAAATCGTATCGAACTGCGGGGTCGAAATTGCCTTCACGCCGAAGGAGCTGCGGGTCGCAAAGGAACTGTCGGAACGCCTCGGTTTTCTCGGTCAGGATGCGGAAAGCCGGTCCCTGACGATACACGGATTGCTCGCCAATCGAAGCAAGACGATCTCGGAACAGCGCCGCGCGTTGATGCTCCCGCAAGAGCTGATGCAGCTGCCCGAAGACGATATTCTCGTCATCCGTGGCGGTATCCCCGTCATTCGCGGGAAGAAAATCCGCTATTTCAAGGATTCCGTTTTCCGCTCGCGCCTGACGACTGCCCCGGCAGTGCCAGCGCTGCCCAAGCCGGCCGCGCCGATCGCGCCCGTCGATGATCTGAGCGATGAAGAGTTGGCGGCTTTCAACGACTATTCCGCGCTGGCCGATGACCAGGTGCAGGACATTCCCGAAGACGTTCTCGCCCTCGATCGCGACATGCCGAACCTGACAGTGAAGGACGGCAGCATGGCTTTCGATGAAATCGACTTCGACGACATTATTGGTCCCGACCCGACAAAAGAGGAGTGGGAAGGCCAGCGCCGGGATCTAGTTCTAAGTGAAGGAGAAGAATATGGCCGATGATGACACAAGCCAGCGCGGTGCATCTGAGCCACGCCCTTTCGAAGTTCGCGGCGGACCGGGGAACAGCAAACAGTCGTTCGCTACTCTTCCCGATGCGATGCAGGCTTACGTCAAGGCGGACAATGGCGATCATTCGCTGACGATGCAGAAAGGTGGCAAAACTGCTTGGCTAGCATCCACGGACTGGCAGAACGATGGTTCGACGCCGGTGGGGAAATACTTAAGCCCTGCTATTAAGGAATATCATAGCGCCGTAAAACACGGCGCGCCTGCCGCCGAATTGGAGCAACGCGAGCGCGCCGCGTTAGCTGATATTGAAGCTTGGCCCCGAACGGTGAAGCGTGAAGCCGCACCGGCCGCCGTAACCGACAAATCGCTGAATATTCATGAAGGCGAACGGTCCAGGGCGGAACGGCAAGAGGCGTCAGCGCCCACTCGTTCCGATCCACCGTCAAAGGCGGCGGACCAAAGCAAGAAGGTCAATGACGCCGCCTTGGCGCTACCGGCCCAGCTCGAACGGAAATATCTGCGGGTCGGCGACGACCTGTTCCGTAGTGGACGCGACGACAAGCCCGATATGTCGATCAAAGGCCAGGACGGCATTCGGATCAACAAGGACCATGCGATTGGCGATGCGGTCGCCATTGCGAAGCATAATGGCTGGCAGTCGATCCGTGTTCATGGCAGCGATGATTTCAAGAAGGCGGTCTATCTGGAAGCCGCCCGCGCCGGTGTCGCCGTCAAAGACTTCGAGCCTTCTCCCCAGCTGAAGCTTGAGGGAGAAAGACTGGCGGCGCGTGACAAGGCGCGCGAAGCTCAAGACCCTACGAAAAGAGCGAGCATGGCAAAGCAAGACCCTACCGAGTCTCGCGCAGCGGCCGAACAATTCCGCCGCAACTCCCACCGCGAGAATGCGACCGATCCGCAATTCAAGGCCGCGCAGTCGCACGTCCTGGCGGCCTCAATCGAAGCTAAGACGCGCTTTCCCAAAAAGGAGGATCAGGCGCGCTACATCGAGAACGCGAAGGAAACGGTGGCCAAGCGGATTGAGAACGGCGGACCGATTCCTGCGGCACGCTTCGAGCAACAGCGCCAGAATGAGGCTACCCGCATAGCCCGCGAGGATTTGACGCTTCGCCAGCAGGAGAGAAAGCCGTCCCGCTCGCGCTAAGTGCATGGCACATGCCTTTTGGAAACAGGAAACCGCACGATGAACATTCCCCGGCCTGATCCGGTGCCATCGAGAGGCGTGTCCGATCTCGATCGTCACATTGAAACCTTGCTTCGCGTGATTCATTCCAGAAACCTCGCTTGGTCTGATCTAAGCGAAGTGGGTAAACAGTTGGAACGCCCTCTGACAGATGTTGAGCAATTGCTTACAAATGTGGGCGACGACGCCCATGAAATCACCCTTGCTACCGAGACGATCATAACAGCCCTCAAGCTGCAACGTGATGCGCTCGCAATCCAAAGCTCTCGCCGTAGAACACGCTTCGGCTCGATGCTTCTGCTCATGATCCCCGTGTTCTTCGTAGGTTTGATGATTGGCACATCATACGGGATAGATGAAGGTCGGGCGCGGGAGCGTGAAGCCTTAAAGTATCCGATGCTACCACAGCTGTCCGTAGATCGTGACAGGCTCAAAACTGACGGAAGGTAGAGCGGTGGCAGCTGCCACCGCTTGCGATCTCTTGATGGGCTATGGCCTCATGAGGCACGATGAAGAAATCTGACAGGGCAAAGAAACATACCGTCAAGGTAATCGAGGCGGCTGCACGCGCTCATGAAGCTCTCGACTATTTCAACGGCAACGTCACAAATCCGTTCGATGAGCTAACATGGCCCAGCATTGCCGAAGGTTATCTTCTAGTCGCACAGAAGGCGGTATCAGACGCATTGGTCGCTTTGGAACGTGCAAACAGCGTTGGTTGGACCAAGCACGGCCAATAACTATCGTCCTGGCCCTTCCCGCGAACGATCGCGGTTCCTAGATCGTTCGCTCTGCCGCTTCCGCTCCATCGCGGCTACCGATCGCTCATGAATTGTAGGCGTTCGCCCTGCCCCCACAAATTGCCGCACCTGGTCGGCAAGCTGGCGGTCAGCTGGATCGCTGCTTGTCTCAAGCCGCTTGGCGGCAGCTAGATAGCGGTGTTGCGTCTCATTCCATGCCTGCCGCCCGCGCACCACGAAATCCGGAGCGGTTGACCGCCCCGCCAGCTGGTCTCGCGCGGCCGCAGTGATCTTCTGATTGGCAAACGGCGCAGGTGCGGTGCCGGCCATGTAGCGCTGCCTCATCCGATTCAGGGCCATGCTCTGACCGGCTCGGCCGACACCACGCGCTGCGCGAGGCGTTGCCTCGGCAGTAACCCCCCTCGCCCGCAATTCCTCTGCAAAGCGCTCCCGGTAATGATGCAGCGTTTGAGGTCGCGGGTTGAAGCGTTGCCCTGTGTCGCCGCGCGCCGCAACCGTCACATGCACGTGGGGCCGTGGTGTGTCCGTATGCAGCGCCAGGACGTAATCCCACTCATGCCCGATCTCGCTGCGCGCGACCTCGCGCACCGCTGAAAGAACCTTGTCGGGGTCTGTCCCTGCCGGCATCGAAAAAACCATGCTCACGGCGGCTACGGTAGAATTGTCACGCCAATAGACAGGATCGCCCCAATCGCGCGCCAGCTCCGCCCGAGCTTCCTTGTCAGTCAGAATGTCGCCATCACGCGTTTCAAGCGGCACATCGCCTTTCCGGCCGATATAGTCGAAATGCGCAGCCGCGTGGTTCTTGCCCTTCGGCCTGCCCGTAACCTTGACCATGACCTCCGGGGCACGGCTGACAACGCGAGCAAGCCGCGCCCGCGTGCTCCCGCCCTGGCCTGCCCGCCTCGAACTCAGCGAGCGCAGCAACATATCGGCCCCGCGCCTGTTCGGGTCGCTGGTCAGCTTTGGTTTGAACAGCGCGGCAAGCTGTCCCGCCTCAAAGCTGCTATCAAAGTCGCTCACTGGAAACCTCCCAATAGGACAGGTCAGCTTTCGTAGCGGCGCCGATACCTTCGACGGCCGCGCCGATCGCCGCGCGCAGGTCGTTGACCTTTTGCAGCTCGCCGGCGATCTCCGCTGCATTGTCCGCCAGCGCCATCTTGTTCGCGGCTCGGGCGATCTGATTCACGTTGCGCCCAATGCGCTGCAACGCCTGACGGCAATTCAACAGCTCTTCGCGCAATTCGCGATCGACAGGCGCGGCAATGCCGATGTGTCGCCGCACAAGAGCCATGGCCCAGGTCGCCGGGGTCATGCGGCGCTCTTTTGCGCGATGGCGGATCACGGCCAGTTCGGTTTCGGTCGGCCGAAGATAAAGGCGATGCTCGCCAGCGGCCTCGCGGTCGACAAGAGGTGCGGCCTCGCTGGCCGCCCCGGACTGCCGGAGCACGGCGTCAACCAGTTGACGCATGAAGGGGCCGCGCCCTCCCCTCGTCTGCGCAAGCGCGTCGATCTTTGCGAGCTTGGTTGCCTCGATCTTGAAGCCCAGCGTCTTTTCCATGTGGGGTAGGTATCTCCCAACCGTGAAGCGCGATCCGATAGGATTGAGCGTATCGGTTAACATTAGCCGCCGCAAGGCTTATCCTTGCCATACAGTAGATACCTACCCCACAAACAAAAAGCGGTGGCAACTGCCACCGCTCTAAATTCCACGTCGCCTCGATGCTGAGTGAACGTGGACGGTAAAAGCTATCAGAAGTCGAAGGTTTGGGGCGCGGCCTCGCCGTCGAACCGAACCGTGACCTGGCCGCTTAGAACAATCCCGCGACGGCCCTGAATGATGATAGCCGGTGCGTCGGTAGCCTCTTTCGGCTGACGGGGGGCGCGCGGCTTGTGATCGGAAGGATCGGCAAGCTCGGCCCCCTCCCCTTCCCGCTCGTCGTCGTGAGCGTCCAGTTCGGGCCGCTCCCGACGATCGTCCGTCGCACTGGTAGCAGCTGCCACCGACGCGCGCGATTCTTGGGGCGGCGCTGGATCGTTGATCGCTTTAGCGGCACCGGCCTGCGCGCTCTCTTCCTCGGGACTGCCTTGGAGCGTAGCAAGAAACTGCTCACAGGCGGCGGCTGTCGGATTTTCGTTTGCTGCCACGAAATTGCGCGTGGCCTGCTCGTCCAGCTCGATCGCGTGTTTGATCGCGACGGCGGCACGCGGAGAACAATTCTTCAACGCGGCAAGAATGTCCTCGGGCAAGGTGCGCAGCGAGTAGAGCCGCTTCACTTCCGAATGCGGCTTGGCGATGCGCGCGGCTAGATCCTTTGTCGAGAGCGTGTCACTGACGCGGCTCGCGATGAAACTGACGCGCTCAGCCAGACTTAGGGCTTGGCGTTGCTCGTTCTCAAGAAACTGGTCGAGGCCAATATCGCGCTCGGCGTCCGCCTGATCCAGAACGGTGTCGATCTGGTCGAAACCAAGCTGGCGGCACGCGCGATAGCGCCGCTCTCCGTAGCGGATGATGTAGCGACCGTTCGATGTTGGCGCGACAACGATGGGTTGCAGCAAGCCGCGGTCCTTGATGGTTGCAGCCAGTGCATCAATCTCGGCCTGGTCGAACTCCCGGCGAACCTGCGTGGGGTCTGGATCAATGTCATCGAGCGGAAGGCGCTGAAACCGTCCAGCTGCCTTGAACTCGGTATTCGCGGGGACGGCCGAAAAGTCCATCGCGTCCATATCGAAGTCGGCAAAGCTCTTCTTCGCCGGTTTGACAGCTGCCTTGCTCATGCGGCTTCCCTCTCAGCTTGATCGACAATGTAGGAGACGACTTCGCGCACGATCGGCGCGCTACGCCGCGTGTCCTTTGCCAAGCGCCAAACGGGAATTTCGAGTAAAGCCGCCTCGCGCATGTGCTCGCGGTGCGGAATGGTGTGCGGCACCACATTGGCAGGAAGCGCCTGCCCAATGCGGTCCATCAGCATTTTTGAAACTTCGCTCGTTGTCTGAACGCGGTTGAACACGATCCCGAACCGGGTCGCGTTACCCTCCCCGCGCACCTTGTTTGCAAGGCTGATGCTTTGCGAGATTTCGTTGAGCGACTGACGTGCGGTTTTGTCGGGGTCCAGTGGGACCGCGACATAATCGGATGCAATCAGGGCCATGAGGTTCCGGCCATCCCACGCGGGCGCAGTGTCGATCACGCAGTAATCGTAGTGCTTGGCAAGGCCGGCACGAATGGCGCGCACATAAGCGCCGATGTGCTGGCCTTGCTGCGGGCTGTCAGTCGTCAACTCGACGATCTGCCGTGTGTTTTTGAAACAGGCCAGCGCGGGAGGTTCTTCGTTCGGGTCGAAGTCAAGAATCGACTGAACCGGGCCGATCTGCTCGAACTCGGCTTTCAGCATCCCGGCACTGTGGCATTGCTTGTCCAGGTCCAGGACCACGACACGCTTGCCCTGCTCGGCCAGATGCCAGGCGATATGACAGGTAAGCGTGGTCTTGCCGATGCCGCCGCGCTCATTGGTCACTACGATTGTTCGCATTGAGAATCCCTTCAATGGCTGCGCCACGGGCTACTTGTGCCAGCGGTTATGGGCGGCGCTGTTTCCCGATCCGAAGCGATACTGCGACTGCATATACCATGGGTTCGGATCGTCATTCAGGTTGAGGCCCTTGCCCTTGCGACGCGGGCCGGTCTGTTCGGTTGGTGGGTCTTTGCCGAAGAAAACGATCAGCACGAAGAGGGCGACGGCTCCCACTCCTAGCCAGCCAAAAGCGAAATAGGCCGCGAGTCCGACTGCAAGGACGACGATCAGCGCGGTTGCCGCGATCGCAAGCCACAGGGCAAGCGATGCCCAAAGCATGACAGTCCGTAGCACGCTGGCTGCGCGCCGAAGTTTGCTGGCAATCTCACGGCGCATAGCGGCCTCCTAAGCTGTTCGGCTCTCGCCTCGCTCGGAGCCGATCAACTTAGGGAAAGGCTGCTCCCTGAAGATGTTCGGCACCTCGGTTCGCAGGGCACGCGACATACGTAGCGCCGTCAGCAAAGTGGCGTCCTGTCTGCCGTTCTCGATGGCCGCGACTGTTTCAGGAGAGACTTGAATCCTCGCTGCCAGCTCGGATTGCGTAAGTCCGGAAGCGACGCGCAAGCTCGCTACACGATTGAACAGTTTGGCTGCCACAGATGCCTCACGTAGTTAAACCCTATTCTTGTTAGGGTCTGTGAAAAGCGTTGTCCACAAAAAAGGGCGACCGCCAGGCCGCCCGTTTTAGGTGAAAGGGGAGGGGGCTTAGTCAGCCCCGCCCCGAACCAAGATACCCAGCCCCTCAGCGATCAGGTCCACCGAGTAGCGGGTTTCGCCATTGCTCTCGTAGCTGTTCTGGCGGACCCGTCCGGTGATGTGAACCAGGTCGCCCTTGCCCAAGTCAGCGGCGCGCTCTGCCAGCTGGCGGAAGAACGTCACGCGGTTCCAGTGCGTATCGGTCTTCCATTCATCGCCATCCTTGCGGTTGTAGTTCGCGGCGACGGAAACATGGGTGACCTTATCGGTCGTATCGACACTGCCAACGCGGCCGATGATCCGAAATTCAGCGATGTTCTGCATGGTAGTCTCCTTTGGATAAGCGTTGCTGACGGATTTTTTGCGGCGGAGCTGAGCCACGCGGGCAAGCTGAAAATGGGAGGGTCCGCTTGCGGAAACCCAAGGCCGAAGGCCGGTTTTCTGCTTGCCCGCATTAGTGGCGATGCGGAGTTCGTATCCGTCAGACAGCAACGCCCAAAGGAAACGGCCCGAGTAGATGCAGCAATTTGGACTGGCGGCGGTGGCAGCTGCCACCGCCCATTGGCGCCCATAGGTCGCTGCGCTCGATCGGCGCGGCGGCGATTGGAAAACCCTGTAGCGGTTCCGTTGCTCTTTCCCTGGCTGGTAGTCCGATGACGCGGGCAGGGGACTGCCGGTGGCAGCTGCCACCGGCTTGAAGCCGAACAGAAAGGGCGATCAGCGATTCCGCTCATGGTGATTTCGTTGAGGGCTGGGTTCTTGCACCTGGGCGGCACGATGGGCCGCCCATACCCGCTTGACGGTGCTGCGGTCGCAATCGGCCAGCTCTGCGGTTTTGGCGATGCTCTTTCCCGCTTCGCGCAATGCCACAATGCGGGCGTGCGTTGCCCGATCGCCTTTGCGCCCTCCGCTGCGCCCTGCGGCCTTTGCCAAGGCGATACCTTGGCGCTGTCGCTCGCGGCGATCGGTGTAATCGTCGTGAGCCATCTGCAGGGCGATCTTCAAGAGCATCGCCTGAACAGATTCGAGCACGATGCGGGCGATGCCATCGGCATCGGCCGCTAGGTCGGACAGGTCCACGACGCCGGGAATGGCAAGTCGCGCGCCTCGCGCACGAATTGTCTCAACCAGCTGCTCGGCCTCGGTCAAGGGGAGACGACTTATCCGGTCGATCTTCTCCGCGATCACTACTTCGCCGGGTTGAAGATCGGCAATCATGCGCAAAAGCTCGGGGCGGTCGGCACGGGCTCCCGATGCCTTCTCTCGATAGACCGCCGCGACATAGTAGCCTGCGGCCTTTGCATCGCCCACGATCGCATCTTGGCGACGCAAGTCCTGCGCGTCGGTGCTGACGCGCAGATAGACGCGGGCAATCTGTGGGGCAGGGGAAAGAACGTTCTCAGTCAGCAAGGTCAGGCCCCTCGGGCGGCGATGAGCGAAGCTTGGCAATGCCGGCGTCCGCTTGTGCGATTTCAATTCCGCACTGGCGCGCTCTTGCGCGCAATCGCTTAATCTCGGAATTGCGGGGGAGAAACATGCGAACGACCCGACTTCGTCCTTCTAGCGCGATTATGCGCTGCGCAAGATAAGCCGCCTCATCATTCAATGCCTGGTGCTGTTCCTCCGCCTTGCGTAGCTGGCGCTCCCACGCTCGCTTTCGAGCTTTCGCGCGCCGCCTTTCATCGCGGTGTCGAGCATCAATCCTTTTTTGGTCCTGCTCTCTGGCCGCTGCTTCGGCCGCGCTAGCGGCAATTTCCTCTTCCCGCGCCCTATCAGCATTTCGCTTCGCAATGAGCGCATCGAGCACGGCCGCGTCCGTGCCGAGATTGTTCATCACCCATCGCATCCGTCTGTAGGCCTTTGCTTCGATCTGTCCGATCGAACCAGGAGAAAGCCCCACCACACTTGCCACTGTTCGCTGCGTTTGCGCTTCCCCCTCGGGACCACCAATCCTTAGGCGCACAATTTGCTCTTCTCGCGGTTCGAGAGTTGCTAGCAGTTTGTCCATGATGTGAGGATCGTTGATCCGCTCGATCGCGCCGCCGCTGAGGCTATCAGCCGAAGCCGTTGCGCTATGGTTCGCCGTCTTGGCAAGCTTCGCATTAAACAGCGCGATCGGTGACTGCATGTTCATTATCCCATGTCCCAGCACGAACATGGCGCACAATCTATACCATCTGCGCTAGGCGCGGAAGCCATAGCGCAAATAGCTGCTTGGGCAACCCTATTGCGCCATGCTGCCCGTGCCGACATTCTGCGCCTAGTGAGAAGGACGCGAACACGATGCCAACCATATACCTGAAACGAACATCGCCGTTGATGACCCAGCTCGGGGCGAACATCACTCGCGAGCTAAAGAAGCTAGGCATAACTCAAGGGGAGTTGTCCGAACGCTCGGGCGTTGCGGCGTCGCATATCTCATACATGGTTCGCGGACAAGGCAATCCAACGCTTGCTACCTTGGAGAGCCTTGCCGGTGTTTTCAGTTTATCGATTGTCGAATTATTGGCAGAGGATAGCACTTCCGATGATAAGTCATGAAAGGCAGTCGCTTTATTTGATTGGAACAATCTATGTCCAGTAACCCGCCCCACGAATTTGACCGTCTGCTACAAGATGCGCCGCTGGTGCGGGCAATGGGGGGAGCACTCTCGATGTTTGCCACGCTGCTTGCGCGTCAAGGCATTGTCGAGACGGGAGAGGTCGCAAACTTGCTGGGTATCTATGCGGTCGCGACAAGCGAAGTCGATAATGAAGAGGGCATGATTTTGGGATGCTGGGCAGCTATGATCCGCGACGTAGCGGAACAACAGCGCAAAGCTGCTCGCGGCTAACCTTGGCGCGCATGGCGCTAGCTGTAGGGGCTCGCAATCGTAGCGGCGTCTGCTCGCCAACAGCGCGATTTCCTGCTCACGC
>NZ_CP023453.1 GCF_002355275.1 Rhizorhabdus dicambivorans
GTCGAGATCGCGCACGCCCAGCCTCTCGCCTCGCTCGCCGAAGTGCGTCGGCGCATCTATGGCAATCGTCTCAGTGAAGGGGCTTTTTCAGCGATCATGACCGACATCGCCGAGCGACGCTATAGCGATGTCCATCTCTCGGCGTTCATCACGGCATGCTCAGCGGTCCCGCTCGATACGGACGAAACGATCAGCCTGACCAGGGCGATGGTCGATGTCGGCGAGCGATTGCAGTGGTCCGGAGCGGTCATCGTCGACAAGCATAGCGTCGGTGGATTGCCGGGCAATCGCACCACGCCGATCATCGTCTCGATCATGGCCGCGGAGGGCCTGATCATGCCCAAGACATCGTCGCGGGCGATCACCTCGCCGGCCGGCACGGCGGACACGATGGAGGTGCTTGCACCTGTCGACCTCGACGTTTCCGCCATCCGCAAGGTGGTCGAGCGCGAAGGCGGCTGCATCGCCTGGGCGGCGCCGTCAATCTCAGCCCGGCCGACGATGTGATCATCGGCGTTGAACGAGTGCTCGATATCGATGCCGTAGGGCAGATGGTCGCCTCGGTGCTGTCCAAGAAAATCGCGGCCGGTGCGACCCATCTGGTCATCGATATCCCGGTCGGGCCGACCGCCAAGGTACGCGGAACCGATGCCGCCGATACGCTCGAGCGCGCGCTGAGCTCGGTCGCCCAAGCCTTCGGGCTTCGCACGCGCGTGATGCGCGGCCCCGGCGCGGAGCCGATCGGACGGGGCATCGGCCCGGCGCTCGAGGCGCAGGATATCCTTGCCGTCCTCCAGGGCAGCCGGGCGCCGAGGATCTCGCCCACCGGGCCTGCGAGCTGGCGGGAGGACTGCTTGAGCTCGCTGACGCGGCCCCGGCCGGCGAAGGCTATGCGCGTGCGCGGGCGTGTCTCGAAAGCGGCGGGGCCTGGGCCAAGTTCCAACGTATCTGCGAAGCGCAGGGCGGCATGCGGGCTCCACCGGTCGCCCGGTTTCAGCAGGATATGATCGCTCCCTATAGCGGCCGCCTGGTGAGTATCGACAATCGCAAGCTCGCGACGGTCGCGAAGCTCGCCGGCGCGCCGGTGGCCAAGGCCGCTGGCGTCGCACTGCAGTGTCGGCTGAACCAGATGGTGGATGCCGGGGCTCCCTTGTGTAGCATTCATGCCGAGAGCCGGCGAGCTCGACTATGCGGCGGCCTATGCCGTGAGCGACGGGCCGATCTTCGGGATTGAAGCGCTATGAACCGTCCCGTCCTGTTCGCGCTGCCTGGCAGCGAGGCCCTGGCACAGCCGCTATCCGCCGCGCTCGATGCAGAGGTCGGCACGATCGAGCATCGTCAGTTTCCTGACGGGGAAACCTATCTCAGGGTCGGAAACGACGTCAGCGACCGCGAGGTCATCCTGCTGTCCAGTCTCGATCATCCGGACGCCAAGCTGTTGCCGCTGCTGTTCGCAGCCGACACCGCGCGCGATCTTGGCGCTCGCAGGATCGGGCTCGTCGCCCCTTACCTCGCTTACATGCGCCAGGACATACGCTTCCATGCCGGCGAGGCGGTGACGTCGCGAACCTTTGCTGCGATCCTGTCTCGCCATCTCGACTGGCTGGTGACGGTCGATCCGCATCTCCATCGCTACCATGAATTGTCGGAAATCTACCGCATCCCAACCCAGGTTGTTCATGCCGCGCCGTTTTTGGCCTCGTGGATCAAGCGCAATGTCGCTCGCCCGCTGATCATCGGTCCGACCTGGAAAGCGAACAGTGGGTCTCGCAGGTGGCGGCCGATGCCGATGCTCCGTTTCTCGTGTGCGAGAAAATCCGATCCGGCGACCGTCACGTCACCATCTCGATTCCGAATGCCCAGCGTTTCTCGATCGCCAGCCGGTGCTGGTCGACGATATCGCCTCATCCGGTCGGACCCTCACCGAGGCGGCGCGCCAACTGGTCGGCATGGGTTCGCGCGACCGGATTGCGTGGTCGTGCATCCGCTTTTTGCCGGCGATGCAGCGCAGGTTCTGGGTGGGCTTGTCGAAAGGATCGTCAGCACGAACGCGGTTGCACATGCGTCGAATGATATAGACGTCATGCCAGCGATCGCGGAGGCCGTTCGCCACCGGATTGAATGGCGTGCTGCGCGTCAGTTCTAAGACGGAAATGAACGCCCGGCAAACGCTGTGCGCGTCCTCATCCATTGACCCTAAACGAGTCCGAACCAATCTCCTGAGATCTCCCTTTCGGAGAAAATCGCGGCAGGGAAGGAGGATATGTCGTGTCGCACACACGCTCGTTCATCGATCCCCTCGACGTTGCTGGGCACCTGAAGCTTGAGCCCGAAGTAAAGCGCGCCACCCTGCTATCCTGGGCGTCCGATCGCGCAGCCGTCAAGGGCCAACCCGCCCCCTCGCCCGCCGGGCGCCAGTAACCCGCTGCCGGTCGACGATGTGATGGAAGCGTAGCGATGGCTCGATCGCGCCGAGGGCGGCGCGGGCAACTCGCATGCATCGTCCGGAGCAGAGACCCGGCAATGAGCCGCAGCGACCGCGGCATTGGTGTGAGCGGAGTAGCCGAACCCTCACAGTTTCGCTGTCCTTCGCCGTTTTGCCTCGCCAAATTTTTACTCTTGACCTGGGACCATAGTCCAACGTGCAGAGAAGTATCCCTTGAAGCGCTGCCCTCGCGGCACTGCGTATTGATCGATCTCGGGGCTATGGGGAACAAGCGCGTCGTGCATATCGTCGATGACGAAGAGACAATACGAAAAGCACTAAGTTTCACGTTGCGGACCGCAGGGTTTGCCGTAGAAGCCTACGCTTGTCAACGCCGGGATAAAAACGGGCCAGGCACCGGTTTAAAATGGGGCCAGTTGGTTTGAACAAAAAGCCCCAAGGTTGAGGCTGGGCAGCATCGGCAGCGGGGAACGGCTGGAGCGGAGCGGAAGCCGATTTCCCGCTGCCGATGGCCGCCGTTCTTAGGTCATTTATCCTCCCCTTGTCCTTCTGGCGCTTGCGGCTGCTGGCGAGACGGAAGCTGTCACCATTCATCTCGAGAATGTGGACGTGGTGTGTCAGCCGGTCGAGCAGGGCGCCGGTCAGGCGTTCGGAGCCGAACACCGATGTCCATTCATCGAAGGGCAGATTGCTGGTGATCAGCGTGCTGCGCGTTCATAGCGCTGGCTGAGTACCTCGAACAGCAACTCGCCGCCCACGGCGGTGAATGGTACATATCCCAACTCGTCGAGGATCAGCAGCTTTACAGATGCCAGATGCTTTTGCAGGCTGCGCAAGCGACGCTCGTCGCGAGCCTCCATCAGGTCATGGACCAACGCCGCGGCCGTTGTGAAGGCCACGCTGTGCCCTTTCTGGCACGCAGCCAGTCCTAGCGCGAGGGCGGTGTGGGTCTTACCGGTGCCGCTGGGGCCCAGCGCAATGACATTACGCCGCCGCTCGATCCATTCACCGCGCCAGTTCCAGAACCAAGGCCTTGTTCAGTGATGGCTGGGCTGCAAAGTCGAAGGTGTCAAGCTCTTGGTGTGCGGGAAGCGAGCCATGCGGATACGGCGCTCCACCATCCGGCGCTCGCGATCAATCCGTTCAAGTTCGCACAGGCGCAGCAGATAGCGGGGTAATCGGCCCGATCCTGCGCGGCCTCGAAGGCGACCTTCTCATACTCGCGCACAAAGGTGGGCAGCTGAGCGCTTTGAGATGGTTGGCCATAGTACAGCGGCGGCACGCTGGTGGGTTCGGCCTCGATGGCTGGCAGCGGCATCATGGGATCACTCATGCTGCCACTCCCGTCGCTGGAGTGCTGCCTGCGAGAGCAGGCCCATGTAGGTGCGCGGATCGGTACGCCCGACATTCGCGCGCGGCAAATGCGGGTAAAATTGCAGATCGAGGCGCGGCACACGCTGTTCGAGGCGGGCCAGCGCGATCATCTGATCGCATCGAAGCTGATTGCCCCCATCTCCAGCGCCGGGCACTGCCATTCCACCAGGGACTGCCGAAGCGTTCGCATAGCCGCAGCACCTGGATGAATCGCGCCGTCCCTCTTTGCGCTGCGCGCCTCCATCAGTCGTCGGATGCGATGCATCGGTTCAGCCAGCACCCAGCCATCGAGCGGCGCTGCCTGATCAAGCGGCGGGGTTTCTGTTCTAACAGCGCCAGATAGTGCAGCGGGTTGGCAATGAAGTCTCCCGCTCATAGCTGCGCGGATGCACTGCGATCAGCTCCCCGCACAGATGATCGCAACCCGATCGACATAGCCTTTGATACGACCTCCTGGTGGCATAGGCCGTCGCACCGAATAATCATTGGTACGATAGCGCACCAGCGACATCGACGAGGCCGCCCCGTCACCATATGCAGGGATCGAACGGCACCGCCGGTAGCGGCATAAAGCCGCCAGATCAGCCACCAGCCTGTCACCGATGCTGCGCTCATGCCCGCGCAAGATGGCCTGTCGTCGCTCCATGCATTGTTCGACAAAGCGCGCGTTCAGCGCATCAAAGCTGGGCGCCTCTGGCCTCGGCACCATGAAGTGGCGCGGGAATAACCGACCAGCCCCTCGACCTTGCCCTTGTCGTTACCCTTGCCGGGGCGCCCGAATTTGTCTTCGAACAGGTAATGGCTCTGGAGGGTCGAGAACATCCGGCTGCGCTCGCGCTTCCCGTCGCCCAGGATCTGCGCCACTGCCAGCTTGGTGTTGTCATACAGGATCGACTGCGGGATGCCGCCGAAGAAGGCAAAGGCCGCCACGTGCCCTTCGCAAAATGCCTCAGCCACCTCGGCAGGATAGGCTTTAACGAACGGCGCATCGCTGTGCGGCAGGTCCATGCAGAAATAGTGGAACCGCACCAACTTGCCGTCGATGATCCCGTCCGCCTCACCAAAATCCACCTGCGCATGCCCCGCTTGTGGCTCAATGGTATGAACACCTCGCGGCTGCGCAACTTGGCGCCCGCCACATAGTCGCGAACAATGGTGATGCCGCCGGTGAAGCCATGTTCATCGCGCAGACGCTCGAAAATACGCGCGGCAGTGTGTCGCTGTTTGATGTGAACCTTGCGGTCATCCACCAGGATTTGGTCAATGATGTCGGTAAATCCGGACAGCTTGCGGCTGTAGGTTTGCCCGCTCCGGCCGTGCGCTGCTGGCTCTGGAAAGCACAGCATCTTGTCGACGGTCTTGCGATTGATCCCAAAATACCGGGCGGCAGCGCGACGGCTCATCCCGTCAATCAGCACGGCGCGGCGGACCTTCTGATAAAGCTCCACTCTCTTCATCCTCCACCTCCGCCCAAAAACGGAGGTCTAGCAGGACTGGCCCCTTTTTAATCCGGTGAGACTGGCCGATCCGTGGCCCCTTTATTCCCGGTGTTCTCAAGAGATGTTCAACATCGCAGAGAGCTACAGGTGCTCGATCGAGACCGATGTTTACGAGATTGGAGGACAAGAGCGAGCCTGGTAGATCGCCATGTTCAATCTTTGTTCTTCAACATGGCCAAAATCGCAGCTTCGGGCCGACTGGGCCAGTATGGGGCGACGGCACCACGTCCAGTTCCGATGGCCAGTTCTTCAGGGCCGCGAAGCGCGGCGCGTCGGGCGGCGATATCAACGCCCGCTATGGCGTCGATCATGGCTTCAGCTTCTACACCATAATTCTGATCAGCGCGCGCCCTACCACGTCAAAGTGATCTCGGCCGCGACGCATGAGGCGCCCTATGTCCTCGACGGCCTCACCAGCCACGGCACCGATCTCAGGATCGTCGAGCATTACACCGACACCGGCGGGGCGACCGATCATGTCTTCGCCCTGTGCGCGATGCTGGGATTTCGCTTCTGCCCGCGCCTGCGCGACTTCCCCGACAGGCGGCTCGCGCCGATCGCGCCGGTCACGGCCTATCCGTCCATCACCCCGCTGTTGGGCAAGCGTATCCGCACCGACATCATCGGTGAGCAATGGAAGACGTGCTGCGCCTCGTAGGGTCGATCAAGGCCGGCCATGTCGCGCCATCGGTCATGCTGCGAAAGCTCGCTGCCTACGAACGGCAGAACCAGCTCGATGTCGCGCTACAGGAAATCGGCAAGATCGAGCGGACGCTGTTCATGCTGGACTGGCTAGAAAATCCCGATCTGCGCCGGCGATGCCATGCCGGTCTCAACAACAGCGAGCAGCGCCATGCCCTGACGCAGGCGATCTACACATTCCGCCAGGGCCGCATCATCGACCGCAGCCACGAGGCGCAGCAATATCGGGCGTCCGGCCTCAATCTGCTCGTCGCCGCGATCGTCTATTGGAACACGATCTACATGGATGCCGCCGCCCAGCATCTACGATCAACATCGGTCGCGGTGCCTGATGATCTACTCGCCCATACGTCCCAGTAGGTTGGGAGCATATTGCTTTCTCGGGCGATTTCCTCTGGGATCGAGCAGCCGCTTCCGCTGGCCGCAAGGCCCTCAATCTGCCGCCGGATAGCCGCGCCGCCTAAGCGTTCGCTGATTGTTCGCCCTTAGCGTTGTTTAGCGTACCATCCACGCTATGCCCTCTTGGATCCTCCGCCGAGCGGGCTTAGCCGGCCTCGGCCGAACCGCTGGCGGGTGTCATAGTCTTATAGACCACCCCGATCCGGTTCTCGGCGGTGCCGCGCCGGCGCAAGGTCGCGGCGATATGACGGTCGGCCGCCGCATGATCGTCGAAGGCATGGTGCTGGGCCTGACCACGCGCCCCAACCCGGCCCCAGCGGGTTTCGACCACGATCATGCCGAACAGGTCGAACCTAGCCACAATGCTGTAACGCCGCCGGATGTTGCGTGCCGGATCGAGCGCCACCAACTCGATCGGGTCAGGGAGAATTGCGCCTTTCATGGCGCAAAGCCTACAAAATCGCGTCCGCGAAGTCCGACGACTTATTTGAAGCAGTGGCGCGTGATTGATTCACCCGCTGAATCAGTGAGGGCAAGAGGAGGGAAGGATGCAGCGATATAGGCCAGCACCGCCCGCTCGATCCCCGGCCAGCGCGCCGGCGCGTGCGCGGGGTGCGCCATCTGCTCCAAACTGACGTTCGCACCCATCGACACAACCTCGCGCCAGAAGCACAGCGCACGCGGTATCCAGCGTTTGGGCGAGGCGGAGAGCGCGATTGCCATCCAGCCATGCGCGTCGGGTTCGGTGAACCCCAGGGGCTCGACGCTGCCGTACATCCACTCGCCGCGCTTGGCCTGGGCGGCGCATCCTCCCGCGCCTCGGCGCGCACCGTCCGGTCGATCAGCGCCGGCAAGGTCGTTCGGTCCAATTCGGCGGAAACCTCCATGCCTATTCCGTCACCTTCACGTCGATCGTGCAGCGCACCGCCTTCTTCGCCTTCGCGGCCTGTTGCTGGCATCGGTCGATCGCCTCGCTATTATCCTTCACCAGATTGGCCCCGGCGACGATCGCGCGCCACCCGTCCGCATTGGCGGTTCGCATCAAATGCTGTCCCGCATCGAATATCGAGGGTTCGTCCAGCACGCGCGCCGCCACACGCTCGGGCCATTGCCAGCTCGCCGGCGCGAGACGCGCGATCGGCCCGCCCATCAGCGCATAGAGGAATAATCCGAACACCAGGCCGCCCATGCCGGCCCATATCAGCCACATATTCTGCTCGTCGCCCCGGCGCGCGGATGCGACCATGTTTTGCAGGTCGTGCGCCGCACCCGCCATCGCCGATTTCGCCGATTGAACCTGGTGCTGCAATTCCCGTGTCGCATCGGCGACCGAAGCGTTTAAACGCTGCCCCATCGTCTCCGGGGTGAGCGTCATCGCCGGCTTCTTGGCGAGGCCATCGATCTGGTGGACCAACGCCACCAATATCTTTTCGGTGCGCTCCAGCGTCGGCTCATAGTCGGGAATGTCGATAGTCTCGCGCGCGGCGGTCAATCCCTCCACGGCCGCGCGCAGCAACGACACCTCACGCCCTAGCTGGGCGAACGCACGCGCCGCGCCATCCTCGCCTTCCCGGTCATCCTCGTCCATATCCGTTTTCTCTCCCTATCGGCTCATTCCTCGATCGCGGCCGATCTCCAACCCCCGCGACAATTCGCGGCCAAGGTCGCGGCTCTGGCTCATGCCGATCTCTAGCCCCAGCTCGCGCAAGCGGTCGCGCAGGATCGATTCCACCTGTGGATCGCGCTCAAGGCTTTTCGCCATGCCCGCCATTTCCTTGCCCGCCTTCTCACGGCCCGTCATGTCGCCGGCGCGATAAAGCCGGTCGCGGTCCTGGGAGAGCTGTTGCCAGCGTTCTACGAACCGATCGGCGCGCAAGGCAGGATCGGCGCGCACGCGCGCTTCTTGGCGCATCGCCTCGATCATCGGGCCGCTGCGCCCCGCCGCTGCGTCGTGCAGCAAGACTGGATCGCGCCTGTAGGCCGCGACCATATCGTCCGACGCTCCCGGCCTGATCTGGTCGAGCGCCTGCACCGCGCGCTCGAGCGCGACTTTCTGATGCTCGAGGACGGGCGCGCCCGATGCGCGGGATTGCAAAACCGCCTCGCTCGAGCGCGACGCCCACTCGACGGCGCGGACAAAGGCGCGGTCCTGGTTCTGCTCGTGGGCCTTGGCCGGCGCCGGCGTCGCCGGCGTCGCGTCGAGCTTCAAGCCGGCGAACATGCCGCGTTTCGGCTTGTCGCCCTGCGCGCGCTCTTGCGCCGGCGCTGGGCGCTCGGCCGACAGCTTCAACCCGCCGAACATACCGCGCCGCAGCTGTCGCTCGGCCGCGGCCTTCGCATCGCCAGCGCCGCGGTCGCCGGCATCGCGAACCGCGCGTGGATCTTCGCCCATCTGGCGCATGGTGCCCGCCCGCGGACCTAGAAGCTCCACGCCCTTCCGCTCGGGTGCATCCGCAACGCGGATCTCGCCCGACAGCCCGCGCTGATCGGCGAACGACTGCGCCTCGGCGTCCCGGTCCCGATACATCGGATAGTCAGACGCCATATCCTTCGCCCGCTCGCGCCCCAGCGTGCGGACAAGCCGGGACACGTCGGCGAAGTCATCGCGGCCGTAATGGATCTGCGCTCCCTCACGGTGCCGCGACAGCGCCACATAGGCGGAATGGCGGTCCATCCCCGGCGTCGCCAGCACATGCCCCTGATCGACCGTCACGCCCTGCGATTTGTGGATGGTCGCGGCATAGCCATGATCGACATGGGCATAATCTTTCAGGTCGAATGCGACGCGGCGGCCATCGTCAAGCCGCACCGCCATGCTGTCGGGCGACACGCGCACGACCTGGCCCAGCGTGCCGTTCTTCACGCCTAGTCCGCGCTCGTTCTTGAGGAACATGATGCGGTCGCCGCTGGCGAACTCCCGCACGCCCCGCTCGGCCGAAATCCGCACGTCCTGCCCCAGCTCGCCGGCGTCGCGCAGCCGATCGCGCGCGGCCAGGTTCAAATCCCGAACCTCGGCATTGGTGTGGGTGAGGATGATCCGCGTCTTGTCGGGATCGGCAAGCCGCTGCGCGTCCCATGTGTCGATCAGCTCGGCCCGCGCCGCCTCGCGCGTCTCGGCCGCGTGGACCATGCCGTGCTGCTCATAGGCATGGATCGCCTCGCCGGTTCGACCCGTCGCCAGCGCCCGCGTCGCGTCGCGTTGCCAGTCCTCATGCTGGCGGCGAACCTCGTTGATCTCGGCCGCCCCGTAGCGCTCGGCAAGGGACCGGAACGCCGCGCCGGCCTCGATCGCCTGCAACTGCTCGGCGTCGCCGACAAGGACCACCTTCGCCCCTGCTTGGCTTGCCTCGGACAGCACGCGCTCCATCTGGCGCGTGCCGATCATCCCGGCCTCGTCTATCACCAGCACGTCACGCGGGCCTAGCAGCTCGCGGCCCTGGCCCCACTGATATTCCATGCTGGCGATCGTGCGCGACTGGATGCCGGAGCCGCCTTCCAAGCCCTCGGCCGCGATCCCCGACAGCGCCGCACCGCGTACCTGATAGCCGGCCCGCTCCCATTCGTCGCGCGCAACGCCCAACATGGTCGATTTGCCGGTGCCAGCATAGCCGACGACGATGGCAATATCCTTGCCCCCTGTTATATGCGCCAGCGCGGCTTCCTGCTGGCTCCCCAGCTTAAGGCCCTCACTCCCGGCGGTGGACCGTAAGGACTGCTCCATCGCCGGGAGACCATGCGCCTCCCGTCCTGCAAGCCGATCGCCGGCGCGCTCCAACCGTTGCTCGGTGTCGATCATGTCGCGGGAGGTAAAGCGATCCTCGCCGCGCCCATCCTTCCCCAGCGCCACCAGCTCGGGCGAGGTCCGTACCGCGCTCATCACCTGATCGAACTGATCCTTGCCGTCGCTGTGGCGGAACGCGAACTGCGCCAGGTCGCGCCGGGTGAACGTCGCCTGTTGGCGCGAGATCGCATCCAATGCGATCTCGGGCCGCGCAATGATCTTCTCGCCATTCTCGCGCGCGATCCGGGCATGGTCCTCGACCCGCTCGGCCTCAAGCCCCTGGTCGGGCATCCGCGACGCAGCCGGCCCGATCTTGTGTTGCGGCTCTAGGTCGATCCCCTGCGCCTCCAACGTCCGATGATCTATGCGGGCGTCAATATCCAGCTCGGCCAACCGCTCGTTGACGTGATCGGCCCAGGCCTCGCGCCATTCTTGCAAGAGCGCCGTGCTGTTCCACTCGCGCACCTTCTGGCCGAAGCCCTCCGGCCCTACTTCGCGCATCGACAACATGACATGCGCGTGCGGCTTGGGTTGCCCGTCCTTCCCCAGGTCCCAATGCACATTCATGTCCGCGACCATGCCGCGTTCCACGAACTGCTTTTCGACGAACTCGCGGGCAAGCTGGACGCCCTGCTGCTGGTTCAGCTCGCGCGGAATCGAGAACTCGACCTCGCGGGCAAGCTGCGCGTCCTTGCGCTTCTCGCGGGCCTCGACCTCGTTCCACAAGGTCGCGCGATCGTTTAAACGCTCTGGCGCACCTTGCGGAGCCATGATTTCCGAATGAACGACGCCGGCCTTATTCGAGAAATCATGGTCGCGCCCGAGTCGGTCATCGTGCAGCCGTTCCGCCGCGCGATAGGCCGCGCTGGCAACGGCGCTCGATCCGTTGGCGCGGCTGATGATCTTGGCCGAGAAATGGTAGATCGCCATGATGGCAACCATACTGCCCTTCTTAGCGCACGTCGGCAACGACGTATAAGCGCGCACTCAAACTCTCTGCTGTTCGCATGATTGACTTCGCCGCATTTCTTAATCGAAACGCTTCCTAGCGCGCGCGACCGTGCTACGCTGCGGCTTCTTGTTCATGAGCGCGAGGGAGAGAAGATGCGGAAGGTGCGCGACTATGACGCAGAGCTGCGGGCGCTGAACGACAAGGCGCGCACGCTCAAGGCGAAGAAGGTGCAGCAGCTCGGCGAGCTGGTCACGTTCACCGGGGCCGATGCGCTCGACCTCGACACGCTGGCCGGCGCGCTCATCGCCGCCGTGGAATCGACCAGCGCGGACGAAAGGGAGGCGTGGCGCGTGAAGGGCGCGGCCTTTTTTCAGCGGCGCGGGCGCAAGGCTCGCAAGGGCGATGCTGGCAACCGACAAGGCGGCGGCGAAGCTGCGACAGGCGACGTACCGCGTTGAAGCTGCCGCGCGCCGCACCGATACGAGGGGATGGGTCGTGGCCCGACGCGAACGCACCCGCCACCTCATAGAGCTGGGCGGCCTCGTCCAGAAAGCCGGCCTGGTCGATCTCACCGACGACGATCGCGCGACGCTCTACGGCGCGATGCTCGATCTTGCCGCCAGGGCGCGGGCGCGCGAGGATGGCAACACGCTGGCGCTGTGGAAGCGGCGGGGCAAACGCGCGTTCGATGCGGAAGCCGACGCGCACGATGAACGGGGGGCATCGTGATAGTCGTGGAATGGTTCCGCCAGCTCGGCCGCGCGCTCCGCAACGTCGCCCGCCTATCGCGCCGCAATCCGATATGGGCGATCACCGCCCTGACCCTTAGCCCGATCGCGCTCATTCGGCACCTGTTCGGCGTGGCGATGCTGTTCCTGATCGTCGGCCTGGTGCTGGGCCTCGGGATGCCGCTCCTGCTCGGCAAGCTGCTCGGCCTGCCGCGCGACTCCCTGATCTATCAGCCGGTGATGATGCTCACCGGCCTGGTCGTGATCCTCGTCACCCTGCGCGCCCTCTTTCAACCGCTGATCCTGCGCTATGGCGGTCCCGACAGCGACGACACCCACGGCTCGGCCCGCTTCGCCACGGCGAACGAGACACGCGCCCTCGCCCGCGCCGATACCGGCCTGCTGATCGGCCGCGACATGAAAACCCGCAAGCTGCTGCGCTATCCCGGCACCGCCCATCTGCTGACGATCGCGCCGACGCGCACCGGCAAGGGGGTGGGCACGATCATTCCCAACCTGATCGACTATCCCGGCCCGGTCATCTGCATCGACCCCAAGGGCGAGAACGCGATCGTCACCGCGCGCGAGCGCGCCCGGTTCGGCCCGGTCCATGTCCTCGACCCGTTCGGCATCACCGGCCTACCCTCGGCCGCGTTCAATCCACTCGATCGCATCGACCCCGCCGGCCTCGATCTGGCCGACGACGCCATGACGCTCGCTGACGCGCTGGTCTATGACGCTCCCGGCGAAGCCGGCGAGGCGCATTGGAACGACGAAGCCAAGGCGCTGATCGCCGGCCTGATCCTCCATATCGTCGCCAGCGAGCTGCCCGCGACCCGCACCCTCGCCACGCTGCGCGATCATCTGACGCTCGCCCCGCAAGCCTTCGCCGCCCTGCTCTCTGACATGCAGGCACAAGGCGGCCTGGTCGCGCGCGCCGCCAATCGCCACCTCGGCAAGTCCGACAAGGAAGCCTCGGGCGTGCTGTCGGCCGCGCAGCGCCATACCCATTTCCTCGATTCCCCACGCATGGGCCAGGTTCTCGGCCGCTCGGATTTCGCGTTCGCCGACATGAAGGCATCGCCGGCGACCGTGTTCCTCGTCCTGCCCCCCGATCGCATCGCCGCCTATGCCCGCTGGCTGCGCCTGATGATCGCGCAAGCCCTCACCGATCTGTCGCGCGGCGGCGCGGCCCCTGCCCGCCCCGTCCTGTTCCTGCTCGATGAATTTGCCGCGCTCGGCCGTCTCGATCCGGTGGAACGCGCTATGGGCCTGATGGCGGGCTACGGCGTCCAGCTCTGGCCGATCTGCCAGGATATTCACCAGCTCCGCGCGCTCTACCGTGATCGCGCCGGCACCTTCTTCTCGAACGCCGGGGCATTGCAGATATTCAGCGTCAATGACCATGACAGCGCGAAACTCGTCTCCGATCTGCTCGGCCAGGAAACGGTGATGTTCGAGACCATGAGCCGCGCCCTTGATGCGGAGGAAACCGGAATCTCGTTCGGCGTGCAGCATGTCGGCCGCCCGCTGCTGACCCCCGATGAAGTCCGCACGCTGCGGCCCGACTTGCAGCTCCTGTTCCTCGCGGGCCAGCGCCCGATCGTCGCCACCAAGCTCGCCTATCATGCCGATCGCGAGTTCGCGGGCCGGTTCGATCAGGTGCGGCGCGTTTAAACGGCGCGGCGAGGATCTACACGCAGAAAAGCGCCCTGCCCTGGGAAGCCCGTAGAGCGGCATGGGACGCTCGACCTTCCCCGACCCTTCCAAACGCCCGAAATGAGGCTGGGCGCCCCGGAAGCGCGCCAGTCGCGACGTTTCCGCCTGCCCTGCCCTTTCGAATGGATCGCCGCCCTCTCCGCTCGGCTTCTTGGAAAGCCAATTCGCGACGGTGGAGCTGGGCGCGAAGCTGGCAGGATGGGCGCGGCGGTTGGGCAAATCCCATACACCAACAAAAAGCGTGCCGGCAAAGCCGGCTCATTATGGGGATGCCGGGTGGGAGGATCGCTTTAGCGATCCGGGGCGGCCGAAGGCCGTGAGCCGGCGGGGCGAAGCCCCAAGAGGCGGTGCTTTCTTCTTTTCTTTTGTGGTGGGACGGTGGGTGAAACCACGACGCCGGAAAGTTATCCACAGCCCGCCGAGTGTTAAAATATGGGTTTAGTGATGTGTTACGGAAATTTGCCATGCGCGGAAAGGCGCGGAAATCCTCGGTTTTTTGGGATGATTTTGCCTCGCGGTGAATCAGCTCTGACGAAAAAGCGAATCCAGAGTGACGAAAAGGCGAATCCACTCTGACGATAGCGCCAGGCACCGCCCCTGCCCCGCAAGCGTAATCGAAATGACGATAGCACGGCCCCTGAATCTGAAATGACGATATCCGCTTGCGTATGTGAAATGACGATAGTAGCTCTCTGTCACTGAAATGACGATAGACCCCTCCCCTTCCCTGTTCGACACCCCGCCCCCCGCCGTGGACGGCGACGATCGCACGCCCCTGCTGCCGGTGCGGCATCCCAACCAGGACTTGTTCATCTGCGACGTGCTGGACGCGATCCCGAAGGACGACATGGCCTCGATGGAGCATCCGGTGTTCTCGCTCTCCACCAAGCCCGACAACCGGACACGGCGCTACGAGCATAACGGCAACGTCATCGAGATTATCCCCTCGGGCAAGGGCCTGGCGACGATCCATGACAAGGACATATTGATCTACTGCATCTCGCAGCTCGTCGCGAAGATGAACCAGGGCGAGCAACCTAGCCGCACCGTTCGCCTGCAAGCCTATGACATGCTCGTCGCCACCAACCGGCAAACCAGCGGTGAAGGCTATAGGCTGATGGCCGACGCCCTCACCCGCCTGCGCGGAACCACGGTGCGGACCAATATCCAGACCGGCGGCATAGAGGAAACGCGGATTTTCGGCCTGATCGAAGAAGCCAAGATCACGCGCAAGACATTCGATGGCCGGATGCTCGATCTTGAAATCACCCTGTCGGAATGGGTCTATCGCTCTGTTATCAGCAAAAACGTCCTGACCCTGCACCGGGATTATTTCCGGCTCCGCAAGCCGTTCGAGCGGCGCATGTATGAGCTGGCCCGCAAGCATTGCGGCATGAAGGACGAATGGAAGATCGGGCTAGAGCTGCTACAGAAGAAATGCGGCTCCAACAGCCCGATCCGGGTTTTCCGGGCCTTGGTCAAAAAGGTCTGCGAGCATGACGCGGAACACGGCCATTTTCCCGACTATGCGGTGACGATGGACGATGACGTGATCCTGTTCCGCAACCGCTCCGGCCTCAAGGCGTCGCCGCCGATCGCCGCCAGCGCCGGCGACGATGCGCCCTATATCGACTCGGAAACCATGCACGACGCCAAGACCGCCGCGCCAGGCTATGACGTTTACGCGCTCTATGACGAATGGGTGTCGTGGTGGCACGACATGGGCAAGCCCGAACTCAAAAGCCCTGCCGGAGCCTTCCTCGGATTCTGCAAGAAACGGCACGAACGCAAGCCATTGCGCTGATCCCGGCCCTTTGCCGGCAAGTGAGCAAGTTCACATGTCCGCATGTTTGCATGTGAATATGCTCACTTGCCTACAGGACTTTCCCCCATCTTTCGCAGCCAGTCGTTGAACGCCTCGGCCATTGCATCCTGTAGACTCATGCCATGCTTGCGGGCGGTCATGTGCATGGCGAACGACATTTCCGGGCTGAAATAGCCCGTCATCGCCTTCTTGCCCTGACGGCTCGGCGCAACCGGGCTGCTGGCGGGGCCTGGGCCGGTGCTGGCGGCGATCGGCGCGACCGCCCTCCCCTCCGGCTCGGCCGACGCCGGCGACGGCGCGGGGTCGCGATCCCGCAATGCAAGCAATGATCCCTTCCGGCTCATGCACTGGCCCTCCATTTCCTAGATGCTTGCATATTTACATGCCCGCATGTCCACTTGTAAAGCTGCTGCACCTCGTCGGCCGCTTTCCCGCTTGGCTCGATCTCCATTGCGGTTTTCCCCTCGGCCGCCGCATGGCGGAAGGCGGCGCGGTCGGCGATATGGTGCGGGCAGGCGTCCAGCCCATAATCCTGCACGAGCTGCGCGGCTTCCTCATACATGCGCGGCGCGGTCGGGCTTCCTGCGGTGAAGATCACGAAAGCGGGCTTGCCGCGCATTTTCACAAGGCTGGCGGTCGTCTTGATCGCGGCTAGGTCGAACGCGCTAGGCCGACAGGGGATCAACACCAGGTCGGCCGCCTCGACGGCGGCGCTGGCGGCGCTGTCGGCATGGGGCGGGGTGTCGATCACGATGAACTGCGCGCCCTGCGCCGTCGCCTGCTCGATCTTGGCGGCGAGGCGAGGGGGCGCGCTGTCGATCACGACCGGGGGCGCATCCTGCCGCCATGCCGCCCATTGGCTCGCCGTCGCCTGCGGGTCTAGGTCGATCACCAGCGCGGTATGCCCGGAATCCTCGGCGGCGGCGGCCAGGTGCAAGGCGAGGGTGGTTTTCCCCGCGCCGCCTTTCTGACTGATAATCGCGATTGTTGGCATGTGAATGTCCTTACATGATCGCATGTTTGCATGTGGCCATAGGGCGAATTGCGGCCGAATGAAAGGGGCGGCGGCGCTTAATCCTCCCCGTCCTCGCTCGCGTCATCGTCCAGCGGCTCATGCTCCATCCGGCCATGATCCTCGATCGGGCAAAGCGGCGCTCCGGCCAGCTCAAGCCACTTGCGCGCGGTCCTCACGGTATAGCGAGAATCTGCGGGAGTGGTGCGGGCGCAGGGAGCGAAGCGACTGAGCCTCGGTCCCGCTGATTGTCGTTGCGTGGGGAGAGGGGGCGGAACGCTCTCTCCCCGCCCAAACGAACGACGCGCCGGCGCATGCCGGCAAATCGCTCGCGAGATCCGCTTGCGATCTCGCCCCCGCCATGTGGGTCGTCACCTTGGGCCAAGACCGCTTGCGGGCTTGGGGAGCGTAGCGAGTACGGCCACGGTGCTGCGCCAGCGGCAAGCGCTTAATCGCTTAGTCGGTTATTTGCTGAGTATGAGGATTGCGCCGGGAAGGGGAGGGCGCTCCAAGCCGGTCTAGAAAAACATCCCATAGGATGTTACATTGGCGGCGATGAAAAGAGTCGTATTGGACACCTCGGTTATCGCCACGGCGCTGCGGAGCCAAACGGGAGCCAGCTTCGCCCTGCTGCGGGCCGTCGAGTATGGCCGCTTGAAGATACTGGCCACGCCGTCGCTGTTCCTCGAATATGAGGACGTGCTGAAAAGGCCAGAACAACGGCAAGTGACGGGGCTGTCATTGCAGGACGTGAATGAGCTGCTGGACGAACTGGCGGCGCTTGTCGAGCCGGTGGAGGTTCATTTGCTATGGCGGCCGCAACTGCGCGACCCGGACGACGAAATGGTGTTGGAAGCGGCTATTAACGGGCGAGCCGATGCGCTTGTGACCTACAATATCCGTGATTTCAGGGGCGCGGCCCCGCGCTTCGGAATCCGGTTGATGCAGCCCGCCGAACTGTTGAAGGAGTTATGACAATGAGCAAGGCGACTTACCCGCTCAAGCTGCCAACCTCGATCAAGGCAGCAGCGGCGCGACTGGCAAAAGAAGATGGCGTAAGCCTCAATCAATGGATCGCAACGGCGGTCGCGCAGAAGATCGGCGCTGTCGAGACGGCGGCCGAGTTCTTCACGCGCCGCGCGAAGGGCCGCACCGGCAGCGGCCTGGGCCGTATTCTCGACAAGGTGCCCAATCGGCTGCCCGAGCCAGGCGACGAATTGCCCGAAGGCTGGACGCCCGATCGCCTGCGCCAGTAACCAGCATGAGGGCCGTATTCATCCGGCATGGGGAAAGCACCGCCAACACCGGCCTTGCCAGCGCCGATGTGGCGTCGATCGCGCTAACGGAGCGCGGGGCAGGGCAGGCGGGCCAGCTCGCGCGGGAATGGATCGAAACGCCGTCGCTGATCGTCACATCGCCGTTCCAGCGCACCCGGCAGACGGCCGCGCCGACCATCGCCCGCTTTCCCGGCGTGCCGGTGGAGACGTGGAACATTGCGGAGTTCACCTATCTGCAACCCGCGCGCTGGAACGGCACGGCCGCCGCCGATCGGCGGCCCCATGTCGAACGCTACTGGACGGCGGCCGACCCCGATCATTGCGACGGGGAAGGGGCGGAGAGCTTCGCCGGCTTCCTCCGGCGCGTGGAAGGCACCCTAGCGCACCTGGCCGCACTCCCGCCCGCCGTGCTGGTCTATCTGTTCGGGCATGGGCAGTTCATCCAGGCCGCGCGCTCGATCGCCACGGAAACCGGGCTGGACGATCGCGCCAGGATGCGCGCTTTCTGGCGCGATGGCGCACCGCCGGTCGTCGCCAACGCGGAACGGGTAGGGTTACATTGGCAGGGCGATTGCTGGGCCTGTGCGCCGGCGCTCGCCGCCTAGATCAACACCCGCTCCACCTCGTCCAGCGTCACGTCATCGGGGCGGCGGTCATAGAGCTGGGTGGTGCGCGTCGAGCTGTGGTTCGCCATCGTCGCGGCCGTCTCCAAGGTGCCGCCGTTCTTCAAATAGGTGGTGATCCCGGTCGCGCGGAATGAGTGATTGCCGATCGCCGTGCCGATGCCGGCAGCGGCCGCGCGCCGGCGCACCATCGCGAAGGCATTGGCTTGGGGGAGGGGCCTGTCGCTTAGTCGCTTAGTCCGCTTGTCGATCGTGCGGAACAGCGGCCCCTTGCGATCGTCGCGCAAGCCGCACCCGTCGATATAGGCCAACAGATATTCCTCTAGATTGTGGTGGCACGGCATTTCGTGGCGCTTGCCGCCCTTTTCGTGCAGCCGCACCCATAGGCGACGGTTCTGCACGAAAGCATCCTCGACGTGCATGGTGATCGCCGCGCCGATCCGCGCGAAGCTATAGACCATCAACCCGATCAAGGCGCGGTCGCGCAAGCCGGCATCGGTGGCAACGTCGATCGTATCGAGCACTAGCCGCGCCTCATCGGGCACCAGCACCGGCGTCTTGCCGCGCCGCTGGCTATAGGCCGGCCCGCGCACCGATGCGGCGGGGTTCACCGGCACCACCTGGCCCGTCACCAGCCAGTCGAACAGGCCGCGCACGCCGGCGAGCTGCTGCTTGACGCTGGGCGGGGCCAACTCGCCCCCTTGCGACTCGACCCAGGCCGCGACGTGAAGCGGCTGCACGCCAGCGAGCGAGGCGACGCCGTGCAGCTCGCACCAGGCCAGGAAGTCGCCCGCCGCGCGCATATAGGCGCGGCGCGTATGCGGGTTGCGAATGGTGACGGCGAAAAACTCAAGGAAACGAAGCCGCGCGCGATCGTCGGCCGCCGCGACCAGGGCCGGCAACGCCAGCTCGGGCGAGGGCAGGGGGGCGAGCTGGTTCACCGCTGGACTTTCTCCCAGCGCGCCGCCTCGGGGCGCGGCGCGGCCATCTTCTCGCGCAGCTCGGCGAACACCGTTTCGCCCGATCGAGCCGATTCCAGCTTGGCGGCCGATACGTCCAGCATCCGGCGTAGCAGCTCGTTCCGCAAATCCTGGTGCGGTTCCAGGTCGCGGAAGTTGCCGACGATCGCGAACACCGCCTCGGAAGGATCGGCGAACATGCCGCGCTCGATATGATCCAACAGCCAGTCGGCCAGGGCAGGGGGTAAATACGCCTCGAAGCGCAGGCCGCCCGCGCGGGCCTGCTCGCGCAGCGCCCTGGCCTGGTCGCGCTCGGCGTAGTTGTCGGCGAAAGCCTCGTCCTCATCCTCGATCATGCCGGCATCCTTTTGAATGTGTGATAAAGGACATTATCACACATAGATGAACGCGGAAATCCGGCATCCGTCACATTGGGCAACATTGGCCTTCCACAACGAAAGTTACGGTTTCAGATGATAGTCTGATTTTAAGACGTGAGTCGAAATTTGAGGACGCTATCAAGCCCCACCGCCGCCAGCGCACTGTGACCGCGATTCTAGATGCTGCTAGTGAAGCTTTCAGCCTGATGGGCGTGCGCAATGCGACCATGGGCGAGATCGCGGACCGCGCAGGAATGGCCCGTGCGAACCTCTATTATAATTTCGCCTCCAAGGAGGAAATGGCCGCTGCGCTCGCCGAGCGTTACCGGGCGAAAGGCTATGCGGAAGCGCCACATCTCAAGGCGCATGAAGCATCAGCCGCCCATTTCCTCGATGCCTTCTTCACCTATGCAGGTGAGTGGACCCGGTCCTAATCGGTGGCGCCATAGGCGCGCAAAAAGGCCTCGACCGCGCCTGCGACGGCCTGCTTGCGTCCGATATGCGGTCCGGCCCCGAACAGCATGGGCTCGACGATGCCAGCCTCGAGCATGCCCTTGAGATGCCCGGCGGCGAGACTAGGATCGACCGCGCGAATGGCGCCCTTCTCGCGTAAATCCGCGAGATAGGCGCGCATCGCCTCCCAGCCGCGCTTGGGACCGCGCTCGTAAAGCAGCGCGCCCACTTCGACATGTGCCCCCTCCGCGACCGCGGCGCGCGTCACCGCGAGAACGTCGGGGCGCATGATGAAGTCGAGATAGGCTTCGCCGAACCGCCGCAAAACCCGATCGACCTGCGGAACCGATGGATCGAGCAGGTCGAGCATGACCTGGCTCTGTTCGCCCAATGCCTCGATCATCGCGGCAACGAACAGCTCTTCCTTCGACTTGAAATAGCCATAGAGCGTGGCCTTCGAGCCGCCCACGCGCGCCGAGATCTCCGCCATGGTCGCCCGCTCGTAGCCGGTCTCGCGAAACAGCACCGTCGCGACGTCGAGGATGGCCCTGCGCTTTTCGTCCGGCCGTGATCGCACCCTCTGCATCCTCCTTTTATGAACCGCATTGTACAGCTTTCGCTTGACGCTGCAAGGCTCGATTGATAGCCGACCGTCCTGTACAGTTTAGACTTCGCAGGGGATTGCTTCTTGCTAGGATCGACCCGATTTGGGCGCTCGGTTGTTGAGGGAGCGGCCGGGCTCGTGCTCGCCGCGCTGCTCAGCGGCTGCGCAACTCTGCCGTCGAGGACCGAATTGCGTCCGATGTCCCGGCCCGAGCAGATGGCGAGTGGCCGAAGCCTTGCCGCCGCCCAAGCAGCATGGCCATCGGACGGCTGGTGGGCGCAGTTTGGCGATCCGCAGCTCGACCGCCTGATCGCGGAGGGCCTTGCCAGCGCGACCGATCTTCGCGTTGCCGAAGCGCGCTTCGCCAAGGCCGACGCACTGGTCCGTCAGACGCGCAGCCGGCTGCTGCCGTCGCTGTCCGCGGACGCGCAGGCAGGCGCCACCAAGCAGAGCTACAATTATCTGATCCCCGGCGACTTCTCGCCGCGCGGCTGGCCCGATTATGGTCAGGGCGCACTCAGTCTCGACTGGGATCTCGATTTCTGGGGCAAGAACCGCGCCGCGCTCGCCGCGGCCCGCTCGGAGGCCGAGGCGGCTGCCGCCGAGGCGGCCGCCGCGCGTCTCGCCGTGTCGGCGGGGATCGCCGGAGCCTATGCCGATCTCGCCGGTCTTTACGCCGAGCAGGACGCCGCGGCCGACGCGGTGCGGGTGCGCGGCCGCACGCTCGAGCTGATTGCGGGCCGCAAGTCGCAGGGCCTCGAGAATGACGGCGCCGTCGAGCGTGCGCGCTCGGCCCTGGCGTCCGCGCAGAGCGAACTGGCCGCCCTGGCGGAAAGCCTCGCGCTCACCCGCAACCGCATCGCCGTTCTGCTCGGCGCCGGTCCCGACCGCGGGCTTTCCGTCGAACGGCCGGCGCCGGCGGCGAGCAGTGTCTTCGGGCTCCCCGCCAATCTGCCGGCCGAGTTGATCGGGCGGCGGCCCGATATCATCGCCGCGCGGCTCCGCGCCGAAGCGGCGGCAAGCCGGATCAAGCAAGCCCGCGCCGCCTTCTACCCGAACGTCAATCTCGCCGGCCTGATCGGCCTGCAGGCGCTCGGCGTCGACAATGTGTTCAAATCCGGTTCAACCTTCGGCACGGTCGGCCCGGCGATCAGCCTGCCGATCTTCGATGGCGGCAGGCTGCGCGGTCAGTATCGCGCGGCCGAAGCCGATTACGCGATCGCGGTTGCCCAGTATGACGGGACGCTCGCGCAGGCCCTTCGCGAGGTGGCAGATGCAGCGGCGAGCGAGCGGGCGCTCGGAGAGCGGCTGGACCGGGCGCAGGAGGCCGAACGCGCCGCCAGCGCCGCCTGTACTGTGGCCAACAATCGCTATCGCGGCGGCCTTGCCACCTATCTCGACGTGCTTGTCGCCGAGGATGCGCTGATTGCCGCCCGCCGCGCCGTCGCCTCGCTCCAGACCCGTGCCTTCGCGCTCGATGTCGCGCTCATCCGCGCGCTCGGCGGCGGCTTCCGATCTTGAAGGAACGCACTCCATGTCCAAGACCACCCATATCATCGAGCATGACGTCCATACCATCATCGAGGAGGAAGGCCCCGAGGATGAGACCGCGCGCAAGGGCAAGCGCAAGCGATTGTTCCTCGGGCTTGCCGCCGGCGTGGCGGTGCTCGGCGCCGGCTATTATGCCTATGACGCGCTCGTCGCGTCGCAGCATGTCGAGACCGACAATGCCTATGTCGGCGCCAATGTCGCGCAGGTGACGCCGCTGGTCGGCGGCCCCGTGCGCGAGGTGCTCGTCGACGACACCCAGCCGGTGAAGCGCGGCGACATCCTGGTCCGTCTCGACGACACCGACGCGAAGATCGCGCTTGCCCGCGCCGAGGCCGACCTGGCGTTGACGATCCGCCGCGTCCGCGGCCTCGTCGCCACCGACACCGGCCTCGGCGCGCAGATCGCCGCCCGCGTCGCCGATCAGGCGCGCGCCGAAGCGCAGCTCGCCGCGGCCAGGGCCGACCTCGACAAGGCGCGCATCGACAAGGACCGGCGCGAGGCGCTCGCCGCCTCCGGCTCGGTCTCCGGCGACGAGCTCACCGTCGCGCGCAACGCCTACAGCACCGCGCTCGCCAATCTGAAGGCGGCCGAGGCGGCGCGGGCACAGGCAAACGCCAATCGCACCGCCGCGGTCGGCAGCCGCGACGCCAACAAGGTGCTGATCGAGGATGCGACGCCGCAGACCAATCCCGAAGTTCTCGCCGCCATGGCAGCGCGCGACCAGGCGCGGGTCGATCTCGAGCGCATGGTCCTGCGCGCGCCGATCGACGGCATCATCTCCAAGCGGCAGGTGCAGGTCGGGCAGCGGGTGCAGCCAGGACAGGCGCTGATGGTCGTGGTGCCGGTCCAAGGTGCCTTTGTCGACGCCAACTTCAAGGAAGTGCAGCTCGCAAGGGTCAAGCCCGGTCAGCATGTCAGACTGATCTCGGACCTCTACGGCGATGCGGTCGAGTATCGCGGGCGCGTGGTCGGCTTCTCCGGCGGCACTGGCGCCGCCTTCGCCGTGGTGCCGGCGCAGAACGCAACCGGCAACTGGATCAAGGTGGTGCAGCGCCTGCCGGTGCGGATCGCGCTCGAGCCCCGGCAACTCGCCGAGCATCCGCTACGCGTCGGTCTCTCCATGACCGCCGATATCGACCTCTCCCACTGATCGCGGAGGCCCGACGCCATGGCCACAGCCCTAGCCGCCCGTGCAGCGACCGAACCCGCCGGGCCATTGACCGGCGCCAGGCTCATCATCGCCGCGATCGCCGTCGGCCTCGGCAATTTCCTGGTCGTGCTCGACACGACGATCGCCAATGTGTCGGTGCCGACCATCGCCGGATCGCTCGGGGTTTCCTCGTCGCAAGGGACCTGGGTCATCACCTCCTATGCGGTGGCGGAGGCGATCACCGTCCCGCTGACCGGTTGGCTCGCCAAGCGGTTCGGCGCGCAGCGCGTGTTCATCACCTGCTATCTTGCCTTCGCCGTGATTTCGCTGCTCTGCGGCCTTGCGGGCTCGCTCGGCATGCTGATCGGCGGACGCGTCCTGCTCGGCCTGTTCGGCGGGCCGATCATGCCGCTCTCGCAGATGCTGCTGCTGCGCATCTTTCCGCCCCGGAAGGCGACGCTCGCCACCGTCATCTGGGCGATGACCACGCTGGTCGGGCCGGTCGCCGGTCCGATCCTTGGCGGCATCATCTGCGACAGCATCGGCTGGCCGTGGATCTTCTTCATCAAGGTGCCGGCCGCGGTGGCCGGCGGCCTCACGGTCTTCTATTTCCTGCGCGGACAGCCGGACCCCACCGCCCATGCGGTGATCGACAAGGTCGGGCTCGCGCTCCTGATCCTGTGGGTCGGCGCGCTGCAGATCATGCTCGACGAAGGCCGCAACCACGACTGGTTCGCTGCCGCCGAGATTCGCTGGCTCGCCGCGATCGCCGCCATCGGCTTCGCCGCCTTTCTGATCTGGGAACTGACCGAGAAGAACCCGATCGTCGACCTGCGCATCTTCCGCCATCGCGGCTTCGTCGCGGCATCGGTCACCTATTCGGTCGCGTTCGGCGCCTTCTTCGCGGCGATCGTCCTGCTGCCGCTCTGGCTCCAGCAGAACATGGGCTATACCGCGACCTGGGCCGGCTATGCGACCGGCATCATGGGCATCTTCGCGGTCCTGTCCGCGCCGAGCATCGGCAAGCTTGCGGAGAAGGTCGATCCCAGGCTGATCATTTCGCTCGGCATCCTCGGCCTCGGCCTCACCGTCGCCTGGCGGATGATGTTCAATTCCGACGTCACGTTCCTGCAGATGGCCTGGCCAACGCTCCTCATGGGGCCGTTCATGGTGATGTTCTTCGTGCCCGTCACCGGTCTTGCCATGGCGAGCGTCGAGCCGGACGAGCAGGCGACCGCCGCCGGTCTGTCCAACTTCATGCGCACCCTCGGCGGCGCCTTCGCGACGTCGATCGTCCAGACCGGCTGGGCGAATGCGACCCGCAGCAATCAGACCGAGCTCGCCGGCGCCATGCACCAGGGAGAGGCGACGCTCCAGGAGATGATGGCCGGCGGCATGTCGCATGAGGCCGCGACCGCGGCCCTGACCGGGATCGTGGAACATCAAAGCGTGATGCTCGCCACGCTGAACATGTTTGCCGCCATCACGATTTGCTTCGCGTTCGCCGCCACGCTGATCTGGCTCGCTCCGAAGCCCAGCGGTCCGATCGATACGAGCGGAGCCCATTAGGTGGAATACCATCCCGTGTCCTCCACCTTCGTCCTTGGCAGGTCCGCCGTTGCACGGGGCGCACCGCACTCCCCCACGGCGGCTCCGGCCAACCTGCCAGCCGACAATCGCCCCCACCCGGCGCTTCTCCCCCCAACGCCGGGGTCGGCTGGCAGGTACCTTCCCGCGCCGGAACCACCTCAAGGTCGCGCTCCTCTCGAAGATCCATCAGACATGAGTGACGGCAGGGCGCTGACGCCGCCAGAGCGGCAGGCGCTGCTCGTAGGTCTCAACGATGCGCGCAATAGGCACAAGGTCCGTGCTCCCGTTGCTCTCAATCGACGCCCCGCGCTGCTCCGCCTGATCCTGGGGCACGCCGGTTTTCCTCCTCTCGCAAACCCGCACCTGGAAGCGCTCCGCGCCTTGGCGATGCGGCTAGGTGCCTGCCGCGACCGCCTCGACGCAAAGGAGGATGGGCACGCATTCGACACCCCGCTTCTCGTCTCAGCCGCCCGCTTTGTCAGGGAGCAGTCGAAGGGCGAGCCGCCCACCACTTTCAGCCCAACCGGTCGGTGACGGCTCCGACGCACCCGCCGATCTGAAGGGTGTACGGGTTTTGGAGCTTGATCGACGATGGGGCGATGCCTTCTGCTTGACAGAGATAAGGCCCTCTGGTGCTAGTCACATTCCCGTTCGATGGCTCCGAAACCTTGGAGAGGGCATCGCGTGGAAGGTACGCCAGACAACGCTAAGCGAGAACATTTCAAGAACCGTATGATGGCCGTTACCGCCGGAGGTCGCTAAGCCCCAGTTCTTCCCACATCCATGTAAAGTCATAGGTGCCCATCGGATCGGCGGTGCCCGATTTTGCCGCGCCATTTTCGATATATTTGAGCCAGTCGGCTACCTTTACCCGCCCCGCCTTTGTACAGGCCAGAACGCGTGGCGTCTTGTGGCTGAGGGCTGGGACCGGCTCATCGAGCGTTTTCGTATATTCACGGGTCAGCATATCGTGAACGATGCGCTCCATTTCATGCGGTGGAATATCCAGCGCCTCGTCCTGTGGCGTGCGGGCGGCATCGTCGGCCATAACCTGATCGAGCGTCCGGATTTCGGCCATAGGCGCGCTCACGCAATCACCAAGCCATTCGCCCATCTGGGTAATTGCTCGCTCCGCGCGGGCGGCACTGTTTACCTCGACGATCAGCTTGCGCCCTGCCAGTTCCACATTGGCAAAAACCGGCGTGCCGTCATCCATGGTCGTGACGAAGGCCCGCTTGCCTTTGGTCGCTTGCGGCTTCTTGTTCTTCGTCGCTGGTGCCAGCCAGTTCCAGAAACTGTCGCTGGCAGGTTCCAGCCATTGTGCCGCGTTCAGCCTTCGGATCAGGCTCTTGCCGACCACGCCTTTCGCCAGCGGAAAAACGATACGGTGGAACACCAGGTCATCGCCGTCGGCGTTGACCATATCCGGCGCGCTGCCGGGCATGGCCTTGCCCAGACAGTCGAGCAGCCACATGTTCGTGAACATCGGTCCCGATGCTCCCAGAAGCGCGTCCCGATCGGACGGGTCCAATTCCGCAGTGTCCTGAGTTTCGTCGGCAAGTCGGGAAAATGCATCGACCACTCGCACGGCGCCCTCAGCGCTGAACGGCAACAGCGCTCCGGAAATGCCATGGCGCCCGTTCACGTCGACAACCCTTGCGGCGATCTTGTCCCAGTTGACCAGGGTCTGGGTTGCACCGTGTTCGCGCACCGTCACCGGAGCAACGTCGCGCAGCAGATCGCGCAAGGTCATCGACTGACCAGGCACGACTTCGCTGACCTCATAGAGCGACATGACCGTATCGCGTAACGCGCGCATATAGGCCTTGTTCGGCGCCTTTTCGTTCCAGCCCCGGCGCTTGAGATAGTCATCGACCAGATTGCGACCGTCGGGTTCCAGTTCCTGCGTAAGCAGATCTTCAAAGGCGCAGCCCCATAGCGGCCCTTGCCAGTGATCGCCAATTATCTCGAATATGGCGTCAGGCTCGAGTCCGGTCGCTTCGCTCGCCGGATCGAGATGCGCGGACAGCATTTCGGCCAATGCCTCATCCCATGGCGCGCGATCCGCATATTTCATCAGGCCGGAAAGATCGTGAGCCGATTTCGATCTGGACATTCAGATGGGCCTTTCCACGCCGAGGCGGCGCATTTCTCGATAGATGGTCGATCGGCCGATGCCGAGTTGTCGTGCTGCTTCTGTCGGCGAGATGCTCGCTTCGACCAGTTTGATGGCGGCATGTACCTTGGACATGTCGAGCGGCTGACGGCCGGGCAACTTGCCTTTGGCGCGCGCGGCGGCGATCCCATCCCTGGTTCGCTCGGAGATCAGTCTCCGCTCGAAATGGGCGATGGCCCCGAACACATGGAAGATGAGTTCGCCGGCGGCCGACGATGTGTCGATCTTTTCCTCAAGACTCAGGAGCGCGATGCCCTGGCCGCGTAGCGTCTCGACCGTGGTGAGCAATTCGGCGAGCGAGCGCCCAAGCCGATCGAGGCGGACCACCGCCAGCGTGTCGCCCTTGCGGGCATAGGCGATCAGTTCGGCCAGACCGGGCCGCTCCATGCTCTTGCCCGACATGACGTCGGTGAACACCTTGATCGCGCCGGCCTCCTCCAGACGCATGGTCTGTCCAGCCACGTCCTGATCGCCGGTGCTGACGCGGGCATAACCCAGAATATCGCCCATCCCGTGCGTCTCCCAAACGGTCGTTCTGTGGACGATCTGAAGGGCGATCGCTTCGCCCCATCCATATCCGTCCACATACTATGTCTCTTTACTCATGGCTGTCCATAGGCCCAGATGACCTTTTGTGGACGGGAATCGGAATGACGAAGCGTAAGCATCAACTCCTGACCGAGAGCGAACGCGATCAGATCCTCGCCATCCCGAGCGAGCGCGACCATCTAGCCCGGCTCTACACCTTCGAGCCTTCGGACATCGAGATCATCGGCGCACGACGGGAGCGACGGAACCAGTTGGGTGTCGCGCTGCAACTCGCGCTCTTGCGGCACCCGGGCATCACACTGGCGCAGTTGATACAGGACAAGGGAGCGATACCCCATGATCTCGCCGCCTTCGTCGCGGAACAACTTGGTCTACACGTAACCGACCTGGCCAACTATGCAGCGCGGGATCAGACGATGACGGACCATGCCCGCGAGCTGGCGATGCGAGCGGGCCTTCGTGGACCAACCCGCGCCGACATTCCCTTCATGATCGAAGCGGCCGCGAAAACGGCATGGGCGACCGACAAGGGGATGACGATAGCGATCGGCGTTGTCACCGCCCTTCGCGAGGCCCGGATTCTACTGCCGTCCATCTCCACCATCGAACGCGCCAGTAGTGCGGGACGCGCGCGTGCCCGCAAGCAGGCTGCCTACGCCCTGATCGCTGATCTTAGCGCCGAACAGGTCCACGCCCTCGACCAGGTCTTTGACGACGCCGGCGGCATGAGCCAACTCGCTTCGCTCAAGACCATTCCCGTTGCGGCCAGGCCCGATCACATCCGCCAGATTCTCGACCGCCTGCGGCAAGTGCGGAAGATCGGCATCTCCCCGGACGTGGCTGGCCGCATCCATGCCGACCGATTTCGGCAATATGTCAGGGAAGGCCGCGCTTCGCCTGCCTATATGATCGAGCGATATATTCCCTCCCGACGGCGCGCTACGCTGGTTGCGTTCCTGCTCGACCTCGAGGAACGACTGACCGACAGCGCCTTGGAGATGGCGGACAAGCTGATCGGCAGCATCTTCACCCGCGCGAAGAACGCCCAGGCGCGCAGCTATGCCACCACGTCAAAGAATGTGGCGCGGCTGATGCTGATCTTTCGCAGGACAATCGACGCATTGACCGATGCGGTCGATACCGGCGAAGATCCAATGGAGGCCCTGGACGCATCGGTCGGGTGGAACACCCTCCTGAAGGCGAGGCCAGAAGTGGCGACAATCGCGGAAACCGCCAACCTTGATCCGCTGACGGTGGCGGCCGACCGCTATGCGACGTTGCGCAAGTTCGCCCCCGACCTGCTTGAGGCGCTCCAGTTCAGGGCCGGAAAGGGCAGTGCAAAAACGATCGCCGCCATCGAGATGCTGCGCGACCTCAACAGGTCGGGCAAACGCGATCTGCCTGCCGACGCTCCGATGCCCTTCCGCAAGGAATGGCGGAAAATCGTCGTGGGCGATGACGGCAAGATCAACCGGCGTCTCTGGGAAATCGCGACGATCGCGCATCTGCGCAACAAGCTGCGTTCCGGGGATGTCTGGGTGGAGCGATCGGCAGGATACCGCCGGTTCGACAGCTACCTGCTCAGCGAACCCCAGGCGAAGCCGATCGTGTCGGCTCTCGGTCTGCCACCCACAGCCGGCGAATGGCTCGAACAGCGGGGCCGCGAACTTGACTGGCGGCTTAAGAAATTTGCCCAGCGCCTGAAGCGCGACGCTCTGGAGGGTGTGCGATATCGCGACGACCGCCTCCAGATATCCCCCGTTCGCACGATCGCGACGCCCGACGCCGAAGCGCTGGCCGACCGGCTCGATGCCATGATGCCACGCATCCGCATCACCGAGCTACTGCATGAGGTGGCGCAGGAAACCGGCTTTCTTGCGGCGTTCACCAACCTGCGTACCGGCGAGCCGTGTCCCAATGAAAACGCGCTGCTCGCCACGATCCTCGCCGATGCGACCAATCTCGGCCTGTCGCGCATGGCGGCGGCGAGTCAGGGCGTCACGCGCGATCAGCTCCTCTGGACCCATGACGCCTATATCCGCGACGACAGCTACCGCGCGGCGCTGGCCCTCCTCATCAACGCGCACCACCGCCTGCCATTCTCACGAGTATGGCCCAGTCGGCCCGAAGCTGCGATTTTGGTCATCTTGGAGAACACGTCGGGAACGGGCTGGTTGTTGTTGACGATCGCCCATGCGAGGAACGACGTTCCGCTCCGATAAGGGAGCGGCGTTATGAGCCTTGGCGTTTCGAGTGGGGATCTGATCGGCTCCTGGAGCCTGAGTTTTTCGGACATCGCGTTCGTGACCGGCAAAGCGGAGACGGCACGACTGGGATTGGCGGTTCAGCTTAGATTTTTCGCCGGGCATGGCTTCTTTGTGCCGGATCATGCGTCGATACCCTCCGACGGTGTCTTGTATCTGGCGGAGCAACTTGGTCTCGATGCCAAATCCGTGAACCACTATGATTTTTCCGGGCGCACCGCCCGCCGGCATTGCGCGGAGATTTTGCGGCATCTCGGGTTCCGCCGTATGACGCAGACGGATCGCAGGGCGTTGTCGAGGTGGATTTCCGACGATCTTTGTGCGGGCGGGCAGCCGATCAATGCCATGCTCGAGCATGTTTTCCTGTGGTGCCGCGACCGCCGTATCTATGGGCCGTCGCGCAAGGAGCTGGAACGCCTCGTCCGTTCGCAACGACACCTCTATCTGGAGGCCCTGTTGGCCCGAGTCCGCGATCGGCTTGCGCCGGATGCGGTCGCCTTGCTGGAAGCCTCGCTCGCCGATCCCGATGGCCCGACCGGCTTCAACACGATGAAGGGGGATGCAGGTCAGGCGACGCTCGAAAACATTCTTGGCGTGACCGCCAAACTCGCCTTTATCCAACGGCTTGCTCTTCCCCGAGATTTCCTATCGGTCACGGGCAAGGCATGGGTCGATCAGATCGTTCGCCGGGTTGCCGGCGAGAAAGCCTCGGAGATGCGCCGGCATGTACCGGCGCGCCAGCTCGGGCTCTATGCCGTTTATCTGATGGCGCGGGAAGCTCAGCTTACGGATGCGATGGTCGACCTGCTGATCGAGACGGTCCATAAGATCGGATCGCGCTCGAAACGCAAGGTGGTGGGCGATATCGCGAAAGACATCGAGCGGGTCTATGGCAAGGAGCGACTCCTGGTCGAGATTGCCAGCGCTTCGATCGACGATCCATCCGGGCGCATCTGCGATGTCATTTTCCCAATCGCCGGCAAGGACAAACTGGCGGCGATCATCAAGGAAAGCCAGGCAAAGGGCGCCTTGGATCGGCGGATCTACAAGGTGATGCGGAGGTCATGGGCCAATCATTATCGCCGTATGCTGCCAAGCCTGCTTTCGGCACTGGAGTTCCGGTCGAACAACGCCGTGTGGCGTCCGGTGCTGGCGGCCCTGGACTGGATCAGAAGCAAAGTGGATGATGGATGCCGCTACGTGCCGCCGCACGCAGTGCCGGTCGACGAGGTCATTCCGGCGAGATGGCGCAGTTCCGTCATTGATGAAGAGGGGCGCGTAAACCGGATCAGTTATGAGCTTTGTGTCCTCGCGCAACTGCGCGATCGCATCCGTTCTAAGGAAATCTGGGTTGTCGGGGCGGACCGATACCGCAATCCCGATGACGATCTTCCCAAGGACTTCGATGCGCGGCGAGAAGCATATTACACAGGATTGAACCTGACGGCGGATGCGCGTGCATTTTCAAGCGCCATCCGGGAAGAGCTTGCTCAGGAACTGTTGCTCCTCAATGCCAATATTCCCCGGAACGACAAGGTTCGGCTGCTGTGGCGCGGCGAGAACCGTATATCTCTCACCCCGTTCAAACCCTTGCCCGAACCCAGGGGTCTCGCCTCGATCAAGACCGAGATCGGCCAACGCTGGCCGATGACCGGGCTGCTCGACGTACTGAAGGAGGCTGCCCTTGATACGGGACTTCTCGAAGCGTTCGAAACATCGGCCTCGCGTGTTGCACTGCCGAAAACCGCGCTGGATCAACGTCTCCTGCTATGCCTCTACGGCCTGGGAACGAATGCCGGGCTCAAGCGGATCGCCGGCGCCACCCCCGATGTCAGCTATGAAGAGCTGCTGCATGTCCATCGCCGCTTCGTTCATGCCGCGGCGCTCAAGGAGGCGTGTGCCAGGGTTGCGAATGCGACCCTGGCAATCCGCAATGCTGCAGTCTGGGGGGACGCCGGCACGGCCTGTGCGTCAGATTCCACAAAGTTCGGAGCCTGGGATCGCAACCTGATGACGGAATGGCATGCGCGTTATGGTGGACGGGGCGTCATGATCTACTGGCATGTCGAACGACGCGCGACATGCGTCTATTCCCAGCTCAAGCGCTGCTCTTCCTCCGAGGTCGCCTCCATGATCGAGGGCGTGCTGCGCCATTGCACCGACATGGAAATCCAGCGACAATATGTTGATAGTCATGGCCAAAGCGCGGTTGGCTTTGCATTTTGCCGGCTTCTCGGATTTGAGCTTGCACCCCGCCTGAAAGCGATCGCTCGCCAGAAGCTGGCTCTTCCCGATGTCGGCATGCGAACGCGGCTTCCCCACTTGCAGCCGATCCTCTCCAGTCCGATCAACTGGGATGAGATCGAGCAGCAATATGACGAGATGGTCAAATATGCAGCCGCGATGCAGACAAAAACCGCCGACCCGGAGGCGATCCTGCGCCGGTTTAGCCGCTCCGAGGTGATGCACCCGACCTACAAGGCGTTGAGTGAGCTGGGCCGCGCGGTCAAGACGATCTTCCTGTGCCGGTATCTGCGCGAGGAGTCCTTCCGCCGCGAAATTCATGAAGGCCTGAATGTCGTTGAAAACTGGAACAGTGCCAATGGGTTCGTTTTCTTCGGCAAGGGCGGCGAGATCGCCACTAACCGCATCGATGAGCAGCAGCTCTCGGTCCTGGCGCTACATTTGCTGCAAGCGTCGCTTGTCTATGTGAACACCCGAATGCTTCAGAGCGTGCTGGTGGAACCGAAATGGACGGGCCGGATGACGCCGGATGATTATCGCGGCCTCACACCGCTGATTTACAGCCACGTCAATCCTTATGGCCGCTTCGACCTCGATCTGAATAGCCGGATCGATTTTGGGCGGCTTGCTGCCTGACCGGGGCCTTTCCGCTCGCACCATTTGGGTGCACCCGAACGTGACGATCGGAAGTGACATATACGACATGTCACAAAAGGGTGGTTCCGTCACCAATGTTACTGTACGAGGGCAAAGCCACCCTAATGTGACGGATTTGCCCATGACCCGCGTCGGCTACGCCCGCGTCAGCACCATCGACCAGGATCTCGACATCCAGGTTGCCCGGTTGAAGGCAGCGGGCTGTGAAATCCTCCGCTCCGAAACAGGCTCGGGCGCATCGCGCACTGGACGCACGGAGCTTGAGACGATCATGCAGTTCCTGCGCGCCGATGACGAACTCGTCGTCCTGCGTCTCGATCGGCTCGGTCGCTCCACACGCGATGTTCTCAATCTGGTTCATGAACTCGACCAGAAGGGAGCCTCATTGCGGGTGCTTGAGCCGGAGGTGACGACGGCCGGAAGCATGGGGCGGATGGTGATCACCATTCTGGGCATGGTCGCGGACATGGAACTGACGTTCATCAAGGACCGGCAGCGCGCCGGGATCGAGGCGGCGCGCGCCGAAGGCGTCTACAAAGGCCGGAAGAAAAACATCGATGACGATGAAATCCGACGCCGGATCACCGCCGGCGCGAGCAAGGCCAGCGTCGCGCGCGACCTCAAGATCTCAAGAATGACCGTCTATCGGGCGCTTGACGTCATTCCTTCAAGGATCGGGCTGCCGGAAAAGCCGCCTTCTGTCACCATCGCCCTGCATCTGACCATCGAGAACTTCAACAAGCATGGTCGTGGCAGAAAGCCCGCTCGCGAGCGCATTGAGGCGATGCTGGAGCGGGATTACCAGATGCAAAAGACCGGGAACTGCGATTACACGCTGACCGTCGCCTATGATCAGGGTGCCGATGGCGTCAGCCTCGATGATGAGATCGCATCTCTCCAGACAGAGATGTCAACGCCGGGATAAAAACGGGCCAGGCACCGGTTTAAAATGGGGCCAGTTGGTTTGAACAAAAAGCCCCAAGGTTGAGGCTGGGCAGCATCGGCAGCGGGGAAGCGGCTGGAGCGGAGCGGAAGCCGATTTCCCGCTGCCGATGGCCGCCCGTTCTTAGGTCATTTATCCTCCCCCTTGTCCTTCTGGCGCTTGCGGCTGCTGGCGAGACGGAAGCTGTCACCATTCATCTCGAGAATGTGGACGTGGTGTGTCAGCCGGTCGAGCAGGGCGCCGGTCAGGCGTTCGGAGCCGAACACCGATGTCCATTCATCGAAGGGCAGATTGCTGGTGATCAGCGTGCTGCCGCGTTCATAGCGCTGGCTGAGTACCTCGAACAGCAACTCGCCGCCCACGGCGGTGAATGGTACATATCCCAACTCGTCGAGGATCAGCAGCTTTACAGATGCCAGATGCTTTTGCAGGCTGCGCAAGCGACGCTCGTCGCGAGCCTCCATCAGGTCATGGACCAACGCCGCGGCCGTTGTGAAGGCCACGCTGTGCCCTTTCTGGCACGCAGCCAGTCCTAGCGCGAGGGCGGTGTGGGTCTTACCGGTGCCGCTGGGGCCCAGCGCAATGACATTACGCCGCCGCTCGATCCATTCACCGCGCGCCAGTTCCAGAACCAAGGCCTTGTTCAGTGATGGCTGGGCTGCAAAGTCGAAGGTGTCAAAGCTCTTGGTGTGCGGGAAGCGAGCCATGCGGATACGGCGCTCCACCATCCGGCGCTCGCGATCAATCCGTTCAAGTTCGCACAGGCGCAGCAGATAGCGGGGGTAATCGGCCCGATCCTGCGCGGCCTCGAAGGCGACCTTCTCATACTCGCGCACAAAGGTGGGCAGCTTGAGCGCTTTGAGATGGTTGGCCAGTAGTACAGCGGGCGGCACGCTGGTGGGTTCGGCCTCGATGGCTGGCAGCGGCATCATGGGATCACTCATGCTGCCACTCCCGTCGCTGGAGTGCCTGCCTGCGAGAGCAGGCCCATGTAGGTGCGCGGATCGGTACGCCCGACATTCGCGCGCGGCAAATGCGGGTAAAATTGCAGATCGAGGCGCGGCACACGCTGTTCGAGGCGGGCCAGCGCGATCATCTTGATCGCATCGAAGCTGATTGCCCCCATCTCCAGCGCGCGGGCCACTGCCCATTCCACCAGGGACTGCTCGAAGCGTTCGCATAGCCGCAGCACCTGGATGAACTCGCGCCGTCCCTCTTTGCCGCTGCGCGCCTCCATCAGTCGTCGGATGCGATGCATCGGTTCAGCCAGCACCCAGCCATCGAGCGGCGCTGCCTGATCAAGCGCGCGGGGTTTCTGTTCTAACAGCGCCAGATAGTGCAGCGGGTTGGCAATGAAGTCCTCCCGCTCATAGCTGCGCGGATGCACTGCGATCAGCTCCCCGCCACAGATGATCGCAACCCGATCGACATAGCCTTTGATTACGACCTCCTGGTGGGCATAGGCCGTCGGCACCGAATAATCATTGGTACGATAGCGCACCAGCGACATCGACGAGGCCCGCCCCGTCACCATATGGCAGGGATCGAACGGCACCGCCGGTAGCGGCATAAAGGCCGCCAGATCAGCCACCAGCCTGTCACCGATGCTGCGCTCATGCCCGCGCAAGATGGCCTGTCGTCGCTCCATGCATTGTTCGACAAAGCGCGCGTTCAGCGCATCAAAGCTGGGCGCCTCTGGCCTCGGCACCATGAAGTGGCGCCGGGAATAACCGACCAGCCCCTCGACCTTGCCCTTGTCGTTACCCTTGCCGGGGCGCCCGAATTTGTCTTCGAACAGGTAATGGCTCTGGAGGGTCGAGAACATCCGGCTGCGCTCGCGCTTCCCGTCGCCCAGGATCTGCGCCACTGCCAGCTTGGTGTTGTCATACAGGATCGACTGCGGGATGCCGCCGAAGAAGGCAAAGGCCGCCACGTGCCCTTCGCAAAATGCCTCAGCCACCTCGGCAGGATAGGCTTTAACGAACGGCGCATCGCTGTGCGGCAGGTCCATGCAGAAATAGTGGAACCGCACCAACTTGCCGTCGATGATCCCGTCCGCCTCACCAAAATCCACCTGCGCATGCCCCGGCTTGTGGCTCAATGGTATGAACACCTCGCGGCTGCGCAACTTGGCGCCCGCCACATAGTCGCGAACAATGGTGATGCCGCCGGTGAAGCCATGTTCATCGCGCAGACGCTCGAAAATACGCGCGGCAGTGTGTCGCTGTTTGATGTGAACCTTGCGGTCATCCACCAGGATTTGGTCAATGATGTCGGTAAATCCGGACAGCTTGCGGCTGTAGGTTTGCCCGCTCCGGCCGTGCGCTGCTGGCTCTGGAAAGCACAGCATCTTGTCGACGGTCTTGCGATTGATCCCAAAATACCGGGCGGCAGCGCGACGGCTCATCCCGTCAATCAGCACGGCGCGGCGGACCTTCTGATAAAGCTCCACTCTCTTCATCCTCCACCTCCGCCCAAAAACGGAGGTCTAGCAGGACTGGCCCCTTTTTAATCCGGTGAGACTGGCCGATCCGTGGCCCCTTTTATTCCCGGTGTTCTCAAGAGATGTTCAACATCGCAGAGAGCTACAGGTGCTCGATCGAGACCGATGTTTACGAGATTGGAGGACAAGAGCGAGCCTGGTAGATCGCCATGTTCAATCTTTGTTCTTCAACATGGCCAAAATCGCAGCTTCGGGCCGACTGGGCCAGTATGGGGCGACGGCACCACGTCCAGTTCCGATGGCCAGTTCTTCAGGGCCGCGAAGCGCGGCGCGTCGGGCGGCGATATCAACGCCCGCTATGGCGTCGATCATGGCTTCAGCTTCTACACCCATAATTCTGATCAGCGCGCGCCCTACCACGTCAAAGTGATCTCGGCCGCGACGCATGAGGCGCCCTATGTCCTCGACGGCCTCACCAGCCACGGCACCGATCTCAGGATCGTCGAGCATTACACCGACACCGGCGGGGCGACCGATCATGTCTTCGCCCTGTGCGCGATGCTGGGATTTCGCTTCTGCCCGCGCCTGCGCGACTTCCCCGACAGGCGGCTCGCGCCGATCGCGCCGGTCACGGCCTATCCGTCCATCACCCCGCTGTTGGGCAAGCGTATCCGCACCGACATCATCGGTGAGCAATGGGAAGACGTGCTGCGCCTCGTAGGGTCGATCAAGGCCGGCCATGTCGCGCCATCGGTCATGCTGCGAAAGCTCGCTGCCTACGAACGGCAGAACCAGCTCGATGTCGCGCTACAGGAAATCGGCAAGATCGAGCGGACGCTGTTCATGCTGGACTGGCTAGAAAATCCCGATCTGCGCCGGCGATGCCATGCCGGTCTCAACAACAGCGAGCAGCGCCATGCCCTGACGCAGGCGATCTACACATTCCGCCAGGGCCGCATCATCGACCGCAGCCACGAGGCGCAGCAATATCGGGCGTCCGGCCTCAATCTGCTCGTCGCCGCGATCGTCTATTGGAACACGATCTACATGGATGCCGCCGCCCAGCATCTACGATCAACATCGGTCGCGGTGCCTGATGATCTACTCGCCCATACGTCCCCAGTAGGTTGGGAGCATATTGCTTTCTCGGGCGATTTCCTCTGGGATCGAGCAGCCGCTTCCGCTGGCCGCAAGGCCCTCAATCTGCCGCCGGATAGCCGCGCCGCCTAAGCGTTCGCTGATTGTTCGCCCTTAGCGTTGTTTAGCGTACCATCCACGCTATGCCCTCTTGGATCCTCCGCCGAGCGGGCTTAGCCGGCCTCGGCCGAACCGCTGGCGGGTGTCATAGTCTTATAGACCACCCCGATCCGGTTCTCGGCGGTGCCGCGCCGGCGCAAGGTCGCGGCGATATGACGGTCGGCCGCCGCATGATCGTCGAAGGCATGGTGCTGGGCCTGACCACGCGCCCCAACCCGGCCCCAGCGGGTTTCGACCACGATCATGCCGAACAGGTCGAACCTAGCCACAATGCTGTAACGCCGCCGGATGTTGCGTGCCGGATCGAGCGCCACCAACTCGATCGGGTCAGGGAGAATTGCGCCTTTCATGGCGCAAAGCCTACAAAATCGCGTCCGCGAAGTCCGACGACTTATTTGAAGCAGTGGCGCGTGATTGATTCACCCGCTGAATCAGTGAGGGCAAGAGGAGGGAAGGATGCAGCGATATAGGCCAGCACCGCCCGCTCGATCCCCGGCCAGCGCGCCGGCGCGTGCGCGGGGTGCGCCATCTGCTCCAAACTGACGTTCGCACCCATCGACACAACCTCGCGCCAGAAGCACAGCGCACGCGGTATCCAGCGTTTGGGCGAGGCGGAGAGCGCGATTGCCATCCAGCCATGCGCGTCGGGTTCGGTGAACCCCAGGGGCTCGACGCTGCCGTACATCCACTCGCCGCGCTTGGCCTGGGGCGGCGCATCCTCCCGCGCCTCGGCGCGCACCGTCCGGTCGATCAGCGCCGGCAAGGTCGTTCGGTCCAATTCGGCGGAAACCTCCATGCCTATTCCGTCACCTTCACGTCGATCGTGCAGCGCACCGCCTTCTTCGCCTTCGCGGCCTGTTGCTGGCATCGGTCGATCGCCTCGCTATTATCCTTCACCAGATTGGCCCCGGCGACGATCGCGCGCCACCCGTCCGCATTGGCGGTTCGCATCAAATGCTGTCCCGCATCGAATATCGAGGGTTCGTCCAGCACGCGCGCCGCCACACGCTCGGGCCATTGCCAGCTCGCCGGCGCGAGACGCGCGATCGGCCCGCCCATCAGCGCATAGAGGAATAATCCGAACACCAGGCCGCCCATGCCGGCCCATATCAGCCACATATTCTGCTCGTCGCCCCGGCGCGCGGATGCGACCATGTTTTGCAGGTCGTGCGCCGCACCCGCCATCGCCGATTTCGCCGATTGAACCTGGTGCTGCAATTCCCGTGTCGCATCGGCGACCGAAGCGTTTAAACGCTGCCCCATCGTCTCCGGGGTGAGCGTCATCGCCGGCTTCTTGGCGAGGCCATCGATCTGGTGGACCAACGCCACCAATATCTTTTCGGTGCGCTCCAGCGTCGGCTCATAGTCGGGAATGTCGATAGTCTCGCGCGCGGCGGTCAATCCCTCCACGGCCGCGCGCAGCAACGACACCTCACGCCCTAGCTGGGCGAACGCACGCGCCGCGCCATCCTCGCCTTCCCGGTCATCCTCGTCCATATCCGTTTTCTCTCCCTATCGGCTCATTCCTCGATCGCGGCCGATCTCCAACCCCCGCGACAATTCGCGGCCAAGGTCGCGGCTCTGGCTCATGCCGATCTCTAGCCCCAGCTCGCGCAAGCGGTCGCGCAGGATCGATTCCACCTGTGGATCGCGCTCAAGGCTTTTCGCCATGCCCGCCATTTCCTTGCCCGCCTTCTCACGGCCCGTCATGTCGCCGGCGCGATAAAGCCGGTCGCGGTCCTGGGAGAGCTGTTGCCAGCGTTCTACGAACCGATCGGCGCGCAAGGCAGGATCGGCGCGCACGCGCGCTTCTTGGCGCATCGCCTCGATCATCGGGCCGCTGCGCCCCGCCGCTGCGTCGTGCAGCAAGACTGGATCGCGCCTGTAGGCCGCGACCATATCGTCCGACGCTCCCGGCCTGATCTGGTCGAGCGCCTGCACCGCGCGCTCGAGCGCGACTTTCTGATGCTCGAGGACGGGCGCGCCCGATGCGCGGGATTGCAAAACCGCCTCGCTCGAGCGCGACGCCCACTCGACGGCGCGGACAAAGGCGCGGTCCTGGTTCTGCTCGTGGGCCTTGGCCGGCGCCGGCGTCGCCGGCGTCGCGTCGAGCTTCAAGCCGGCGAACATGCCGCGTTTCGGCTTGTCGCCCTGCGCGCGCTCTTGCGCCGGCGCTGGGCGCTCGGCCGACAGCTTCAACCCGCCGAACATACCGCGCCGCAGCTGTCGCTCGGCCGCGGCCTTCGCATCGCCAGCGCCGCGGTCGCCGGCATCGCGAACCGCGCGTGGATCTTCGCCCATCTGGCGCATGGTGCCCGCCCGCGGACCTAGAAGCTCCACGCCCTTCCGCTCGGGTGCATCCGCAACGCGGATCTCGCCCGACAGCCCGCGCTGATCGGCGAACGACTGCGCCTCGGCGTCCCGGTCCCGATACATCGGATAGTCAGACGCCATATCCTTCGCCCGCTCGCGCCCCAGCGTGCGGACAAGCCGGGACACGTCGGCGAAGTCATCGCGGCCGTAATGGATCTGCGCTCCCTCACGGTGCCGCGACAGCGCCACATAGGCGGAATGGCGGTCCATCCCCGGCGTCGCCAGCACATGCCCCTGATCGACCGTCACGCCCTGCGATTTGTGGATGGTCGCGGCATAGCCATGATCGACATGGGCATAATCTTTCAGGTCGAATGCGACGCGGCGGCCATCGTCAAGCCGCACCGCCATGCTGTCGGGCGACACGCGCACGACCTGGCCCAGCGTGCCGTTCTTCACGCCTAGTCCGCGCTCGTTCTTGAGGAACATGATGCGGTCGCCGCTGGCGAACTCCCGCACGCCCCGCTCGGCCGAAATCCGCACGTCCTGCCCCAGCTCGCCGGCGTCGCGCAGCCGATCGCGCGCGGCCAGGTTCAAATCCCGAACCTCGGCATTGGTGTGGGTGAGGATGATCCGCGTCTTGTCGGGATCGGCAAGCCGCTGCGCGTCCCATGTGTCGATCAGCTCGGCCCGCGCCGCCTCGCGCGTCTCGGCCGCGTGGACCATGCCGTGCTGCTCATAGGCATGGATCGCCTCGCCGGTTCGACCCGTCGCCAGCGCCCGCGTCGCGTCGCGTTGCCAGTCCTCATGCTGGCGGCGAACCTCGTTGATCTCGGCCGCCCCGTAGCGCTCGGCAAGGGACCGGAACGCCGCGCCGGCCTCGATCGCCTGCAACTGCTCGGCGTCGCCGACAAGGACCACCTTCGCCCCTGCTTGGCTTGCCTCGGACAGCACGCGCTCCATCTGGCGCGTGCCGATCATCCCGGCCTCGTCTATCACCAGCACGTCACGCGGGCCTAGCAGCTCGCGGCCCTGGCCCCACTGATATTCCATGCTGGCGATCGTGCGCGACTGGATGCCGGAGCCGCCTTCCAAGCCCTCGGCCGCGATCCCCGACAGCGCCGCACCGCGTACCTGATAGCCGGCCCGCTCCCATTCGTCGCGCGCAACGCCCAACATGGTCGATTTGCCGGTGCCAGCATAGCCGACGACGATGGCAATATCCTTGCCCCCTGTTATATGCGCCAGCGCGGCTTCCTGCTGGCTCCCCAGCTTAAGGCCCTCACTCCCGGCGGTGGACCGTAAGGACTGCTCCATCGCCGGGAGACCATGCGCCTCCCGTCCTGCAAGCCGATCGCCGGCGCGCTCCAACCGTTGCTCGGTGTCGATCATGTCGCGGGAGGTAAAGCGATCCTCGCCGCGCCCATCCTTCCCCAGCGCCACCAGCTCGGGCGAGGTCCGTACCGCGCTCATCACCTGATCGAACTGATCCTTGCCGTCGCTGTGGCGGAACGCGAACTGCGCCAGGTCGCGCCGGGTGAACGTCGCCTGTTGGCGCGAGATCGCATCCAATGCGATCTCGGGCCGCGCAATGATCTTCTCGCCATTCTCGCGCGCGATCCGGGCATGGTCCTCGACCCGCTCGGCCTCAAGCCCCTGGTCGGGCATCCGCGACGCAGCCGGCCCGATCTTGTGTTGCGGCTCTAGGTCGATCCCCTGCGCCTCCAACGTCCGATGATCTATGCGGGCGTCAATATCCAGCTCGGCCAACCGCTCGTTGACGTGATCGGCCCAGGCCTCGCGCCATTCTTGCAAGAGCGCCGTGCTGTTCCACTCGCGCACCTTCTGGCCGAAGCCCTCCGGCCCTACTTCGCGCATCGACAACATGACATGCGCGTGCGGCTTGGGTTGCCCGTCCTTCCCCAGGTCCCAATGCACATTCATGTCCGCGACCATGCCGCGTTCCACGAACTGCTTTTCGACGAACTCGCGGGCAAGCTGGACGCCCTGCTGCTGGTTCAGCTCGCGCGGAATCGAGAACTCGACCTCGCGGGCAAGCTGCGCGTCCTTGCGCTTCTCGCGGGCCTCGACCTCGTTCCACAAGGTCGCGCGATCGTTTAAACGCTCTGGCGCACCTTGCGGAGCCATGATTTCCGAATGAACGACGCCGGCCTTATTCGAGAAATCATGGTCGCGCCCGAGTCGGTCATCGTGCAGCCGTTCCGCCGCGCGATAGGCCGCGCTGGCAACGGCGCTCGATCCGTTGGCGCGGCTGATGATCTTGGCCGAGAAATGGTAGATCGCCATGATGGCAACCATACTGCCCTTCTTAGCGCACGTCGGCAACGACGTATAAGCGCGCACTCAAACTCTCTGCTGTTCGCATGATTGACTTCGCCGCATTTCTTAATCGAAACGCTCCTAGCGCGCGCGACCGTGCTACGCTGCGGCTTCTTGTTCATGAGCGCGAGGGAGAGAAGATGCGGAAGGTGCGCGACTATGACGCAGAGCTGCGGGCGCTGAACGACAAGGCGCGCACGCTCAAGGCGAAGAAGGTGCAGCAGCTCGGCGAGCTGGTCACGTTCACCGGGGCCGATGCGCTCGACCTCGACACGCTGGCCGGCGCGCTCATCGCCGCCGTGGAATCGACCAGCGCGGACGAAAGGAGGCGTGGCGCGTGAAGGGCGCGGCCTTTTTTCAGCGGCGCGGGCGCAAGGCTCGCAAGGGCGATGCTGGCAACCGACAAGGCGGCGGCGAAGCTGCGACAGGCGACGTACCGCGTTGAAGCTGCCGCGCGCCGCACCGATACGAGGGGATGGGTCGTGGCCCGACGCGAACGCACCCGCCACCTCATAGAGCTGGGCGGCCTCGTCCAGAAAGCCGGCCTGGTCGATCTCACCGACGACGATCGCGCGACGCTCTACGGCGCGATGCTCGATCTTGCCGCCAGGGCGCGGGCGCGCGAGGATGGCAACACGCTGGCGCTGTGGAAGCGGCGGGGCAAACGCGCGTTCGATGCGGAAGCCGACGCGCACGATGAACGGGGGGCATCGTGATAGTCGTGGAATGGTTCCGCCAGCTCGGCCGCGCGCTCCGCAACGTCGCCCGCCTATCGCGCCGCAATCCGATATGGGCGATCACCGCCCTGACCCTTAGCCCGATCGCGCTCATTCGGCACCTGTTCGGCGTGGCGATGCTGTTCCTGATCGTCGGCCTGGTGCTGGGCCTCGGGATGCCGCTCCTGCTCGGCAAGCTGCTCGGCCTGCCGCGCGACTCCCTGATCTATCAGCCGGTGATGATGCTCACCGGCCTGGTCGTGATCCTCGTCACCCTGCGCGCCCTCTTTCAACCGCTGATCCTGCGCTATGGCGGTCCCGACAGCGACGACACCCACGGCTCGGCCCGCTTCGCCACGGCGAACGAGACACGCGCCCTCGCCCGCGCCGATACCGGCCTGCTGATCGGCCGCGACATGAAAACCCGCAAGCTGCTGCGCTATCCCGGCACCGCCCATCTGCTGACGATCGCGCCGACGCGCACCGGCAAGGGGGTGGGCACGATCATTCCCAACCTGATCGACTATCCCGGCCCGGTCATCTGCATCGACCCCAAGGGCGAGAACGCGATCGTCACCGCGCGCGAGCGCGCCCGGTTCGGCCCGGTCCATGTCCTCGACCCGTTCGGCATCACCGGCCTACCCTCGGCCGCGTTCAATCCACTCGATCGCATCGACCCCGCCGGCCTCGATCTGGCCGACGACGCCATGACGCTCGCTGACGCGCTGGTCTATGACGCTCCCGGCGAAGCCGGCGAGGCGCATTGGAACGACGAAGCCAAGGCGCTGATCGCCGGCCTGATCCTCCATATCGTCGCCAGCGAGCTGCCCGCGACCCGCACCCTCGCCACGCTGCGCGATCATCTGACGCTCGCCCCGCAAGCCTTCGCCGCCCTGCTCTCTGACATGCAGGCACAAGGCGGCCTGGTCGCGCGCGCCCGCCAATCGCCACCTCGGCAAGTCCGACAAGGAAGCCTCGGGCGTGCTGTCGGCCGCGCAGCGCCATACCCATTTCCTCGATTCCCCACGCATGGGCCAGGTTCTCGGCCGCTCGGATTTCGCGTTCGCCGACATGAAGGCATCGCCGGCGACCGTGTTCCTCGTCCTGCCCCCCGATCGCATCGCCGCCTATGCCCGCTGGCTGCGGCCTGATGATCGCGCAAGCCCTCACCGATCTGTCGCGCGGCGGCGCGGCCCCTGCCCGCCCCGTCCTGTTCCTGCTCGATGAATTTGCCGCGCTCGGCCGTCTCGATCCGGTGGAACGCGCTATGGGCCTGATGGCGGGCTACGGCGTCCAGCTCTGGCCGATCTGCCAGGATATTCACCAGCTCCGCGCGCTCTACCGTGATCGCGCCGGCACCTTCTTCTCGAACGCCGGGGCATTGCAGATATTCAGCGTCAATGACCATGACAGCGCGAAACTCGTCTCCGATCTGCTCGGCCAGGAAACGGTGATGTTCGAGACCATGAGCCGCGCCTTGATGCGGAGGAAACCGGAATCTCGTTCGGCGTGCAGCATGTCGGCCGCCCGCTGCTGACCCCCGATGAAGTCCGCACGCTGCGGCCCGACTTGGCAGCTCCTGTTCCTCGCGGGCCAGCGCCCGATCGTCGCCACCAAGCTCGCCTATCATGCCGATCGCGAGTTCGCGGCCGGTTCGATCAGGTGCGGCGGCGTTTAAACGGCGCGGCGAGGATCTACACGCAGAAAAGCGCCCTGCCCTGGGAAGCCCGTAGAGCGGCATGGGACGCTCGACCTTCCCGACCCTTCCAAACGCCCGAAATGAGGCTGGGCGCCCCGGAAGCGCGCCAGTCGCGACGTTTCCGCCTGCCCTGCCCTTTCGAATGGATCGCCGCCCTCTCCGCTCGGCTTCTTGGAAAGCCAATTCGCGACGGTGGAGCTGGGCGCGAAGCTGGCAGGATGGGCGCGGCGGTTGGGCAAATCCCATACACCAACAAAAAGCGTGCCGGCAAAGCCGGCTCATTATGGGGATGCCGGGTGGGAGGATCGCTTTAGCGATCCGGGGCGGCCGAAGGCCGTGAGCCGGCGGGGCGAAGCCCCAAGAGGCGGTGCTTTCTTCTTTCTTTTGTGGTGGGACGGTGGGTGAAACCACGACGCCGGAAAGTTATCCACAGCCCGCCGAGTGTTAAAATATGGGTTTAGTGATGTGTTACGGAAATTTGCCATGCGCGGAAAGGCGCGGAAATCCTCGGTTTTTGGGATGATTTTGCCTCGCGGTGAATCAGCTCTGACGAAAAAGCGAATCCAGAGTGACGAAAAGGCGAATCCACTCTGACGATAGCGCCAGGCACCGCCCCTGCCCCGCAAGCGTAATCGAAATGACGATAGCACGGCCCCTGAATCTGAAATGACGATATCCGCTTGCGTATGTGAAATGACGATAGTAGCTCTCTGTCACTGAAATGACGATAGACCCCTCCCCTTCCCTGTTCGACACCCCGCCCCCCGCCGTGGACGGCGACGATCGCACGCCCCTGCTGCCGGTGCGGCATCCCAACCAGGACTTGTTCATCTGCGACGTGCTGGACGCGATCCCGAAGGACGACATGGCCTCGATGGAGCATCCGGTGTTCTCGCTCTCCACCAAGCCCGACAACCGGACACGGCGCTACGAGCATAACGGCAACGTCATCGAGATTATCCCCTCGGGCAAGGGCCTGGCGACGATCCATGACAAGGACATATTGATCTACTGCATCTCGCAGCTCGTCGCGAAGATGAACCAGGGCGAGCAACCTAGCCGCACCGTTCGCCTGCAAGCCTATGACATGCTCGTCGCCACCAACCGGCAAACCAGCGGTGAAGGCTATAGGCTGATGGCCGACGCCCTCACCCGCCTGCGCGGAACCACGGTGCGGACCAATATCCAGACCGGCGGCATAGAGGAAACGCGGATTTTCGGCCTGATCGAAGAAGCCAAGATCACGCGCAAGACATTCGATGGCCGGATGCTCGATCTTGAAATCACCCTGTCGGAATGGGTCTATCGCTCTGTTATCAGCAAAACGTCCTGACCCTGCACCGGGATTATTTCCGGCTCCGCAAGCCGTTCGAGCGGCGCATGTATGAGCTGGCCCGCAAGCATTGCGGCATGAAGGACGAATGGAAGATCGGGCTAGAGCTGCTACAGAAGAAATGCGGCTCCAACAGCCCGATCCGGGTTTTCCGGGCCTTGGTCAAAAAGGTCTGCGAGCATGACGCGGAACACGGCCATTTTCCCGACTATGCGGTGACGATGGACGATGACGTGATCCTGTTCCGCAACCGCTCCGGCCTCAAGGCGTCGCCGCCGATCGCGCCAGCGCCGGCGACGATGCGCCCTATATCGACTCGGAAACCATGCACGACGCCAAGACCGCCGCGCCAGGCTATGACGTTTACGCGCTCTATGACGAATGGGTGTCGTGGTGGCACGACATGGGCAAGCCCGAACTCAAAAGCCCTGCCGGAGCCTTCCTCGGATTCTGCAAGAAACGGCACGAACGCAAGCCATTGCGCTGATCCCGGCCTTTGCCGGCAAGTGAGCAAGTTCACATGTCCGCATGTTTGCATGTGATATGCTCACTTGCCTACAGGACTTTCCCCCATCTTTCGCAGCCAGTCGTTGAACGCCTCGGCCATTGCATCCTGTAGACTCATGCCATGCTTGCGGGCGGTCATGTGCATGGCGAACGACATTTCCGGGCTGAAATAGCCCGTCATCGCCTTCTTGCCCTGACGGCTCGGCGCAACCGGGCTGCTGGCGGGGCCTGGGCCGGTGCTGGCGGCGATCGGGCGCGACCGCCCTCCCCTCCGGCTCGGCCGACGCCGGCGACGGCGCGGGGGTCGCGATCCCGCAATGCAAGCAATGAATCCCTTCCGGCTCATGCACTGGCCCTCCATTTCCTAGATGCTTGCATATTTACATGCCCGCATGTCCACTTGTAAAGCTGCTGCACCTCGTCGGCCGCTTTCCCGCTTGGCTCGATCTCCATTGCGGTTTTCCCCTCCGGCCGCCGCATGGCGGAAGGCGGCGCGGTCGCGATATGGTGCGGGCAGGCGTCCAGCCCATAATCCTGCAACGACTGCGCGGCTTCCTCATACATGCGCGGCGCGGTCGGGCTTCCTGCGGTGAAGATCACGAAAGCGGGGCTTGCCGCGCATTTTCACAAGGCTGGCGGTCGTCTTGATCGCGGCTAGGTCGAACGCGCTAGGCCGACAGGGGATCAACACCAGGTCGGCCGCCTCGACGGCGGCGCTGGCGGCGCTGTCGGCATGGGGCGGGGTGTCGATCACGATGAACTGCGCGCCCTGCGCCGTCGCCTGCTTCGATCTTGGCGGCGAGGCGAGGGGGCGCGCTGTCGATCACGACCGGGGGCGCATCCTGCCGCCATGCGCCCATTGGCTCGCCGTCGCCTGCGGGTCTAGGTCGATCACCAGCGCGGTATGCCCGGAATCCTCGGCGGCGGCGGCCAGGTGCAAGGCGAGGGTGGTTTTCCCCGCGCCGCCTTTCTGACTGATAATCGCGATTGTTGGCATGTGAATGTCCTTACATGATCGCATGTTTGCATGTGGCCATAGGGCGAATTGCGGCCGAATGAAAGGGCGGCGGCGCTTAATCCTCCCCGTCCTCGCTCGCGTCATCGTCCAGCGGCTCATGCTCCATCCGGCCATGATCCTCGATCGGGCAAAGCGGCGCTCCGGCCAGCTCAAGCCACTTGCGCGCGGTCCTCACGGTATAGCGAGAATCTGCGGGAGTGGTGCGGGCGCAGGGAGCGAAGCGACTGAGCCTCGGTCCCGCTGATTGTCGTTGCGTGGGAGAGGGGGCGGAAGCTCTCTCCCCGCCCAAACGAACGACGCGCCGGCGCATGCCGGCAAATCGCTCGCGAGATCCGCTTGCGATCTCGCCCCGCCATGTGGGTCGTCACCTTGGGCCAAGACCGCTTGCGGGCTTGGGGAGCGTAGCGAGTACGGCCACGGTGCTGCGCCAGCGGCAAGCGCTTAATCGCTTAGTCGGTTATTTGCTGAGTATGAGGATTGCGCCGGGAAGGGGAGGGCGCTCCAAGCCGGTCTAGAAAAACATCCCATAGGATGTTACATTGGCGGCGATGAAAAGAGTCGTATTGGACACCTCGGTTATCGCCACGGCGCTGCGGAGCCAAACGGGAGCCAGCTTCGCCCTGCTGCGGGGCCGTCGAGTATGGCCGCTTGAAGATACTGGCCACGCCGTCGCTGTTCCTCGAATATGAGGACGTGCTGAAAAGGCCAGAACAACGGCAAGTGACGGGGCTGTCATTGCAGGACGTGAATGAGCTGCTGGACGAACTGGCGGCGCTTGTCGAGCCGGTGGAGGTTCATTTGCTATGGCGGCCGCAACTGCGCGACCCGGACGACGAAATGGTGTTGGAAGCGGCTATTACGGGCGAGCCGATGCGCTTGTGACCTACAATATCGTGATTTCAGGGGCGCGGCCCCGCGCTTCGGAATCCGGTTGATGCAGCCCGCCGAACTGTTGAAGGAGTTATGACAATGAGCAAGGCGACTTACCCGCTCAAGCTGCCAACCTCGATCAAGGCAGCAGCGGCGCGACTGGCAAAAGAAGATGGCGTAAGCCTCAATCAATGGATCGCAACGGCGGTCGCGCAGAAGATCGGCGCTGTCGAGACGGCGGCCGAGTTCTTCACGCGCCGCGCGAAGGGCCGCACCGGCAGCGGCCTGGGCCGTATTCTCGACAAGGTGCCCAATCGGCTGCCCGAGCCAGGCGACGAATTGCCCGAAGGCTGGACGCCCGATCGCCTGCGCCAGTAACCAGCATGAGGGCCGTATTTCATCCGGCATGGGGAAAGCACCGCCAACACCGGCCTTGCCAGCGCCGATGTGGCGTCGATCGCGCTAACGGAGCGCGGGGCAGGGCAGGCGGGCCAGCTCGCGCGGGAATGGATCGAAACGCCGTCGCTGATCGTCACATCGCCGTTCCAGCGCACCCGGCAGACGGCCGCGCCGACCATCGCCCGCTTTCCCGGCGTGCCGGTGGAGACGTGGAACATTGCGGAGTTCACCTATCTGCAACCCGCGCGCTGGAACGGCACGGCCGCCGCCGATCGGCGGCCCCATGTCGAACGCTACTGGACGGCGGCCGACCCCGATCATTGCGACGGGGAAGGGGCGGAGAGCTTCGCCGGCTTCCTCCGGCGCGTGGAAGGCACCCTAGCGCACCTGGCCGCACTCCCGCCCGCCGTGCTGGTCTATCTGTTCGGGCATGGGCAGTTCATCCAGGCCGCGCGCTCGATCGCCACGGAAACCGGGCTGGACGATCGCGCCAGGATGCGCGCTTTCTGGCGCGATGGCGCACCGCCGGTCGTCGCCAACGCGGAACGGGTAGGGTTACATTGGCAGGGCGATTGCTGGGCCTGTGCGCCGGCGCTCGCCGCCTAGATCAACACCCGCTCCACCTCGTCCAGCGTCACGTCATCGGGGCGGCGGTCATAGAGCTGGGTGGTGCGCCGTCGAGCTGTGGTTCGCCATCGTCGCGGCCGTCTCCAAGGTGCCGCCGTTCTTCAAATAGGTGGTGATCCCGGTCGCGCGGAATGAGTGATTGCCGATCGCCGTGCCGATGCGGCAGCGGCCGCGCGCCGGCGCACCATCGCGAAGGCATTGGCTTGGGGGGAGGGGCCTGTCGCTTAGTCGCTTAGTCCGCTTGTCGATCGTGCGGAACAGCGGCCCCTTGCGATCGTCGCGCAAGCCGCACCCGTCGATATAGGCCAACAGATATTCCTCTAGATTGTGGTGGCACGGCATTTCGTGGCGCTTGCCGCCCTTTTCGTGCAGCCGCACCCATAGGCGACGGTTCTGCACGAAAGCATCCTCGACGATGCATGGTGATCGCCGCGCCGATCCGCGCGAAGCTATAGACCATCAACCCGATCAAGGCGCGGTCGCGCAAGCCGGCATCGGTGGCAACGTCGATCGTATCGAGCACTAGCCGCGCCTCATCGGGCACCAGCACCGGCGTCTTGCCGCGCCGCTGGCTATAGGCCGGCCCGCGCACCGATGCGGCGGGGTTCACCGGCACCACCTGGGCCCGTCACCAGCCAGTCGAACAGGCCGCGCACGCCGGCGAGCTGCTGCTTGACGCTGGGCGGGGCCAAACTCGCCCCCTTGCGACTCGACCCAGGCCGCGACGTGAAGCGGCTGCACGCCAGCGAGCGAGGCGACGCCGTGCAGCTCGCACCAGGCCAGGAAGTCGCCCGCCGCGCGCATATAGGCGCGGCGCGTATGCGGGTTGCGAATGGTGACGGCGAAAAACTCAAGGAAACGAAAGCCGCGCGCGATCGTCGGCCGCCGCGACCAGGGCCGGCAACGCCAGCTCGGGCGAGGGCAGGGGGGCGAGCTGGTTCACCGCTGGACTTTCTCCCAGCGCGCCGCCTCGGGGCGCGGCGCGGCCATCTTCTCGCGCAGCTCGGCGAACACCGTTTCGCCCGATCGAGCCGATTCCAGCTTGGCGGCCGATACGTCCAGCATCCGGCGTAGCAGCTCGTTCCGCAAATCCTGGTGCGGTTCCCAGGTCGCGGAAGTTGCCGACGATCGCGAACACCGCCTCGGAAGGATCGGCGAACATGCCGCGCTCGATATGATCCAAACAGCCAGTCGGCCAGGGCAGGGGGGTAAATACGCCTCGAAGCGCAGGCCCGCCCGCGCGGGCCTGCTCGCGCAGCGCCCTGGCCTGGTCGCGCTCGGCGTAGTTGTCGGCGAAAGCCTCGTCCTCATCCTCGATCATGCCGGCATCCTTTTGAATGTGTGATAAAGGACATTATCACACATAGATGAACGCGGAAATCCGGCATCCGTCACATTGGGCAACATTGGCCTTCCACAACGAAAGTTACGGTTTCAGATGATAGTCTGATTTTAAGACGTGAGTCGAAATTTGAGGACGCTATCAAGCCCCACCGCCGCCAGCGCACTGTGACCGCGATTCTAGATGCTGCTAGTGAAGCTTTCAGCCTGATGGGCGTGCGCAATGCGACCATGGGCGAGATCGCGGACCGCGCAGGAATGGCCCGTGCGAACCTCTATTATAATTTCGCCTCCAAGGAGGAAATGGCCGCTGCGCTCGCCGAGCGGTTACCGGGCGAAAGGCTATGCGGAAGCGCCACATCTCAAGGCGCATGAAAGCATCAGCCGCCCATTTCCTCGATGCCTTCTTCACCTATGCAGGTGAGTGGACCCGGTCCTAATCGGTGGCGCCATAGGCGCGCAAAAAGGCTCGACCGCGCCTGCGACGGCCTGCTTGCGTCCGATATGCGGTCCGGCCCCGAACAGCATGGGCTCGACGATGCCAGCCTCGAGCATGCCCTTGAGATGCCCGGCGGCGAGACTAGGATCGACCGCGCGAATGGCGCCCTTCTCGCGTAAATCCGCGAGATAGGCGCGCATCGCCTCCCAGCCGCGCTTGGACCGCGCTCGTAAAGCAGCGCGCCCACTTCGACATGTGCCCCCTCCGCGACCGCGGCGCGCGTCACCGCGAGAACGTCGGGGCGCATGATGAAGTCGAGATAGGCTTCGCCGAACCGCCGCAAAACCCGATCGACCTGCGGAACCGATGGATCGAGCAGGTCGAGCATGACCTGGCTCTGTTCGCCCAATGCCTCGATCATCGCGGCAACGAACAGCTCTTCCTTCGACTTGAAATAGCCATAGAGCGTGGCCTTCGAGCCGCCCACGCGCGCCGAGATCTCCGCCATGGTCGCCCGCTCGTAGCCGGTCTCGCGAAACAGCACCGTCGCGACGTCGAGGATGGCCCTGCGCTTTTCGTCCGGCCGTGATCGCACCCTCTGCATCCTCCTTTTATGAACCGCATTGTACAGCTTTCGCTTGACGCTGCAAGGCTCGATTGATAGCCGACCGTCCTGTACAGTTTAGACTTCGCAGGGGATTGCTTCTTGCTAGGATCGACCCGATTTGGGCGCTCGGTTGTTGAGGGAGCGGCCGGGCTCGTGCTCGCCGCGCTGCTCAGCGGCTGCGCAACTCTGCCGTCGAGGACCGAATTGCGTCCGATGTCCCGGCCCGAGCAGATGGCGAGTGGCCGAAGCCTTGCCGCCGCCCAAGCAGCATGGCCATCGGACGGCTGGTGGCGCAGTTTGGCGATCCGCAGCTCGACCGCCTGATCGCGGAGGGCCTTGCCAGCGCGACCGATCTTCGCGTTGCCGAAGCGCGCTTCGCCAAGGCCGACGCACTGGTCCGTCAGACGCGCAGCCGGCTGCTGCCGTCGCTGTCCGCGGACGCGCAGGCAGGCGCCACCAAGCAGAGCTACAATTATCTGATCCCCGGCGACTTCTCGCCGCGCGGCTGGCCCGATTATGGTCAGGGCGCACTCAGTCTCGACTGGGATCTCGATTTCTGGGCAAGAACCGCGCCGCGCTCGCCGCGGCCCGCTCGGAGGCCGAGCGGCTGCCGCCGAGGCGGCCGCCGCGCGTCTCGCCGTGTCGGCGGGGATCGCCGGAGCCTATGCCGATCTCGCCGGTCTTTACGCCGAGCAGGACGCCGCGGCCGACGCGGTGCGGGTGCGCGCCGCACGCTCGAGCTGATTGCGGGCCGCAAGTCGCAGGGCCTCGAGAATGACGGCGCCGTCGAGCGTGCGCGCTCGGCCCTGGCGTCCGCGCAGAGCGAACTGGCCGCCCTGGCGGAAAGCCTCGCGCTCACCCGCAACCGCATCGCCGTTCTGCTCGGCGCCGGTCCCGACCGCGGGCTTTCCGTCGAACGGCCGGCGCCGGCGGCGAGCAGTGTCTTCGGGCTCCCCGCCAATCTGCCGGCCGAGTTGATCGGGCGGCGGCCCGATATCATCGCCGCGCGGCTCCGCGCCGAAGCGCGGCAAGCCGGATCAAGCAAGCCCGCGCCCCTTCTACCCGAACGTCAATCTCGCCGGCCTGATCGGCCTGCAGGCGCTCGGCGTCGACAATGTGTTCAAATCCGGTTCAACCTCGGCACGGTCGGCCCGGCGATCAGCCTGCCGATCTTCGATGGCGGCAGGCTGCGCGGTCAGTATCGCGCGGCCGAAGCCGATTACGCGATCGCGGTTGCCCAGTATGACGGGACGCTCGCGCAGGCCCTTCGCGAGGTGGCAGATGCAGCGGCGAGCGAGCGGGCGCTCGGAGAGCGGCTGGACCGGGCGCAGGAGGCCGAACGCGCCGCCAGCGCCGCCTGTACTGTGGCCAACAATCGCTATCGCGGCGGCCTTGCCACCTATCTCGACGTGCTTGTCGCCGAGGATGCGCTGATTGCCGCCCGCCGCGCCGTCGCCTCGCTCCAGACCCGTGCCTTCGCGCTCGATGTCGCGCTCATCCGCGCGCTCGGCGGCGGCTTCCGATCTTGAAGGAACGCACTCCATGTCCAAGACCACCCATATCATCGAGCATGACGTCCATACCATCATCGAGGAGGAAGGCCCGAGGATGAGACCGCGCGCAAGGGCAAGCGCAAGCGATTGTTCTCGGGCTTGCCGCCGGCGTGGCGGTGCTCGGCGCCGGCTATTATGCCTATGACGCGCTCGTCGCGTCGCAGCATGTCGAGACCGACAATGCCTATGTCGGCGCCAATGTCGCGCAGGTGACGCCGCTGGTCGGCGGCCCCGTGCGCGAGGTGCTCGTCGACGACACCCAGCCGGTGAAGCGCGGCGACATCCTGTCCGTCTCGACGACACCGACGCGAAGATCG